>NZ_BAAARJ010000014.1:0-217325 GCF_039532135.1 Streptomyces axinellae | reverse complement strand
CCAGGGGTTTGCGGGGTGTGGGGAAGGGGGCGTTGAAGGGGCGGGCTGCGGACGCCTTCTGGGAGAAGGTGGGGCTGGAGCCGGTCAAGTGGGTGAAGGCGGCGGACGCGTGCGAGAAGGCTGCCGGCGCGCTGGAGGATTTCGCGGGGACGGTGGAGTGGGCGCAGGGCCAGGCGGGGGAGGCGGTGGCCAAGTACAAGGACGACAAGAAGAAGGCCGCCCAGGAGCAGTTGGACGAGGCGCGTTCCCAGCGTGACGAGGCGGCGGGGCGGGCGCGCACGGCGGTGCGGGCGGCGCGGGACGCGGCCCCGCCCAAGGCGTCTTACCCGCCGGACGTCCGACCGCTGAGACGGATTTCGACAACCGCACCCAGCACTACCAACTCGACGCGGTGGGCGGCCTGGTCCGGCGGGTGACACCCCTGGGCGAGCAGATCACCCACGAACGCGACCTGCTCGGCCGCACCGTACGCAAGAACGCGGCCGGCGCCGTGACCACCTACGTCTACGACGCGGCAGGCCGCCTGCTCGAAGCGGTCGGCCCCGACGCGGAAGTGCGCTACCAGCGCGACAAGCTCGGCCGCGTCAAAACCGAACTCGTCAACGGACGGGCCCTCACCCACACCTACGACGCCCTCGGCCGCCGCACCCGCCGCACCACCCCCACCGGCGCCCTCTCCACCAGCACCTACGACCCCGCAGGCAACCGCACCACACTCACAACCTCCGGCCACACCCTCGACTCCACCCACGACGCCGCAGGCCGCGAAACCCAACGCCACATGGGCGACCAGGGCCTCACCCTCACCCAGATCTGGGACCCCGCAGGCCGCCTGACGACACAATCCTTGTCGGCCGGGACCGTGGTTCAGGAGCGTGGCTATTCCTATCGGGCGGACGGCTGTCTGACGGAAGTGGACGACAGCCTCTCCGGCCGCGCAATCTTCGATCTCGACGCGGTGGGCCGGGTGACGGCTGTCCACGCCGCCGCCTGGACAGAGCGGTACGCGTACGACGACGCGGGAAACCAAACTCACGCGAATTGGCCCACCACACACCCGGCCCCGGAAGCGACAGGCCCACGCACCTACTCCGGAACGGTGATCCAAGCGGCGGGAAAGGTTCGCTACGAACACGACGAGGCGGGCCGCATCAGGCTCCGCCAGAAGCCCCGCCTGTCGAAGAAGCCGGACACCTGGCACTACACCTGGGACGCGGAGGATCGCCTCACGCAGGTCGTCACCCCGGACGGCGCAAAGTGGCGCTACACATATGACCCGCTGGGCCGCCGCACGGCGAAATACCGCATGATCGGCGAAGAAGCAGTCGAGCGTACGACCGTCACCTGGGACGGTGCCACGCTCGTGGAGCAGACCACCGCGGCCCAGCACCTCCCCCATCCGGTGACCCTCACCTGGGACCACAAGGGCCACACGCCTCTGGTACGGATGGAGCGGCTGACTGACGAATTCACGCAGGCGGAGATCGGCTCTCGCTTCTACGCGATGGTCACCGATGTTGTCGGCACGCCCACCGAGCTTGCGGCGGAATCCGGGCACATAGCCTGGCGCACCCGATCCACCGTCTGGGGCACCACCACCTGGCACACCAACAGCACGGCCTCCACACCCCTCCGCTTCCCCGGCCAGTACTACGACCCCGAAACCGGCCTCCACTACAACTACTTCCGCCACTACGATCCGGAAACCGCCCGCTTTGCACTTCCGGATCCGCTCGGATTGGCACCGGCACCGAATCCGGTCGCTTACGTGGACAACCCCCACTCCTGGATCGACCCGCTGGGCCTCGCACCCGAATATCCAGACCGCCCGGGGTTCGTCGAGCGTATGAAGGACAAGTTCCGGCCTCTGGGGTATCGGGCCGACCAGATCATGCGCGGGCAGCGGGAACCCATGCGTTTGGGTGATCTGGGCGACATCGAAACCCCGTACCTGGGAGACCCACTGAAGATGGGGCTCACTCGCAGCATGGACGATGACGCTGCTCCGCGCCATCAACGATCCGGACGGGATCGGGCACGTAGTGACGATCAGCGGGGGAGAAGTCATTCAAGGAAATCACAGAATCGCGGAAGCATTGTCCAGGATGAACGATCCTGCCCACCCCGGCATTACTCCGGAAACCATTGTGCATATTCTGGGCAGGGGAGGAAATTGATGAAAATACCCTTTGGTTGGCTCAGGCATCGGGCACGAGTTGTCTCGCCTTTCGGGTGGCCGGTACCGGCAGAGGTCCGCGTCGTCGATGAGCGCACTCTGCAAAAATTGATTGTCGATGCCCAGGAGAGAGGGTTCAGCCGTAACGGGAAACGAATCGAATTCGAAGCGGCTGCAACTGGTGATGAGAAATATATTCTCACCCCGATCCTTCAGGAGAACACTCCAGGAGAAAGCTGGATCTGCACCATTTTCGCCTACGACCTGGGCCGGGTAGGCGGAAAAACGTCTCCGCTTCGACGCGTTCCGCATCGCCTGGATGTCGCCACGCGCACTTTCGATGACCTCGGGAAACTTTCGCCCCAAACCCAGGACCAACTTCTGCACGCCTTGATCGGAGAATTCATGACTTCCACTCCCCCGGCGGGAGCCAAGGGCTGATTGCGGGGCGGGCCAAGCGACGCACTGGCATGAAAACGGGGAAAGAAAGCGTGTTGGCAGGACTTTCGTTGGTCCGTGATGAATCGTCTCGACACGTCTAACGGTTCAACCCGCTGCCGCACACTGCTGGACTCGCTGACGAGAACGCAGGCTACTGCCCCAGGACCGAACCACGGTGCGGAAACTCCACCCCAGAGAGCCGAAAAATGCTGCGCAATCACCAAGAACGTACCGCCCGAGTTCTCGGAGTGGCCCCCGTCGGGGCGAGGGTCGACGTGGACGGGGTGCCCGGGTTCCTCGACCAGGCGAAGCACCCGTCCTGGCGGGACCCGAACGCTCCGCCGCCCGAGGTAGGCGACGAACTCCATGTCGTGGTCCTGGATGCCGATCGCGAGCCCCCGCGACTCAGCGCACTCCAGCAGGACATCGACAACGCTCGGCGACTGCGGGACGCACCATGAACTCGTCGGCTCCGTGGCGGAGAAACGGCCTCGAAGGCCCAGGTATCGCCAACTATGCCCCGAACAATCGCCGAAGCCGTGGAAATGGAGCGGTCGGGCCAAACGATGCGGTTCCTGTTCTTCTGGAACAGCCAACGGGGCAACAACGAGAGCCCGGGGCCCGGCTGGCCTCAGTCAATGGTGGCAAGAAGAATTCACTTCCGAAGGGCACACTTTCCGTTCCGCGGAGCACTACATGATGGCGCACAAGGCTTGGCTGTTCAATGACGGCGATGCCGCGAAGCGCGTTCTCGCGGCCTCACACCCCGGCGAAGCAAAGTCGTTGGGCCGTCAGGTGCAGGGGTTCGAGGAAGACATATGGCACGAGCACCGGTACGGCATTGTTGTGCGCGGGAGCATCGCGAAGTTCTCTCAGAGCCCAGAGGTCAGGGATTTCCTTCAGAGCACCCATAAACGGGTACTGGTGGAAGCAAGCCCCTTGGACCGGATCTGGGGAATCGGCTTGGCTGCGGGCGACGAACGCGCATTGCCACCCGCCTCATGGAAAGGTCTCAACCTGCTGGGTTTTGCCCTCATGGAAGCTCGCGAGGAAATGACCTCGCAATGACGGGGTGCCGCGACCCGCCCCCTACGGCGAGGGCGGGCATCAGCCGCACCAGCCCCGCCCACCCCGCGTCCCGTACAAGGGGAGGTCGTTCGGCTCCCGGCTCGCCGCCTCCCCCCATACGTCGGGGCGCGCGGCGGGGTGCACAGCGGGGGCGCAGCCCCTACCCCCGCCGCGTCACACCCACCTCGGGCAGTCGGCTGCCGTCACCTTCCGTACCGTCACCGGCGCGCGCATCGGCATCAGCACCGGCGCCCACACCCACATCGGCGCCGGTACCGGCATCCGCCCCCGCCCCCGTGCCCGAACCGCCACCAGCGCCCTCTCCCCCACCGGCCGGTTCCCCTTGCCCATGGCTGACGGCGGCGGGCAACGTCGGGGCGCCCCCGGTGGCGCCGGTGGCATCCCCGGTGGCGCCGGTGGCATCCCCGTCAGCAGGCCGACGCGACGGTCGTACCAGCGCCAGCACCAGCAGCCCCCCAGCTCCCGCCGCCAGCGCCGCCACCAGGAACACCTGGTCGAGCCCCGTGGCGAACGCGCCGTGTACCAGTTCGCGCGCCGCACCCCGGTGCGCGGCGGGCGCCGCGTCCACCAGGCGCTGGGCCTGCCCCGCGGCCAGCGCCGAGGCACCCGCCTCCGGGTCCGGAACCGTGCCGGGCCCGGCCAGGGCATCCGCCGTCCGGCTCGTGAAGACCGCACCGAGGACGGCGATGGCCAAGGTCATGCCCAGTTGACGGAACGTGTTGACGGCCCCGCCCGCCATTCCGGCGCGCTGCGGCGGCACCGTGGACGTCGCGGCCGAGACCAGCACCGGGGTGGCCAGTCCGACGCCGATCCCGGTGACCACGAGGCCCCATACGAGGGACGCCCGCCCCGCGTCGGCTGTCATACCGGCGCGCAGCAGCAGCATGCCCCCGGCGATGCCCAGCAGTCCGGCCCCGATCGGCAGGCGCGGCGCGAGCCGCTGGATGTGGCGGCCGGCCACGGCGGAGACGAGGAACGACGACCCGGCCAGCGGAGCCAGCGCGAGTCCGGCGCTTATCGGACCCAGGTCCAGCACGGACTGCAACCACAGCGAGAGCAGCACCAGGCAGCCGAAGGCCCCGCCCTGCAACAGCAGCGCACCGCTCATCAACGCCGCGAACGAGGGACGGCGCAGCAGCGCCAGGTCCAGCATCGGGACGCCCCCGCGCCGCGCCGTACGGTGCTCGATCACCACGAACGCGACGAGCGCCACGGCAGTGACGGCGAAGGCGGTCAGGACCTCGGCGGAGGCCCAGCCCGCCTCCCCGCCGCGGATGAGCCCGTAGGTGAGGGTGGCCGCCGCGACGGTGAAGGCCACGGCGCCGGCCACATCGATACGCGCCCCCGCCCCGGACCTCGCTCCCCCGCCCGCACCCGGACCCGCACCGGCACCGGCACCGGCACCGGCACCGGCACCGGCACCGGACGACCCTGCCGGCTGACCGGCCGGCCGGTCGGCCCGCACCACCCGCAGCGTCATGGCGATGGCGACGGCGGCGATCGGCAGGTTGACCCAGAAGATGGTCGGCCAGCTGAAGTTCTCGGTGAGCAGTCCGCCCAGCAGCGGGCCCGCCGCAGCCGCGGCGCCGTTGGCCGCGCCCCACACGCCGAACGCCGTACCCCGGTCCCTGCCCTGGTAGGAGGTGAGCAGCAGCGCGGGCGCCGTCGCGAACATCGCGGCGCCGCCTATGCCCTGCACCACGCGCGCCGCGATCAGCATCTCCGCGCTGGACGCGAGGCCGCACACGAGCGAGGCCAGGCCGAAGACCGCCAGGCCGCAGACGTAGGACCGCCGATGGCCGAAGCGGTCCGCGAGCGACCCGGAGGCCAGCAACAGCGCGGCCAGGGCCAGGGCGTAGCCGTCGATCACCCACTGCAAGGAGGCGAAGGAGGCGTCGAGGTCGTCAGCCATGCTGGGGAGCGCGACGTTCACGATGGTCACGTCGACCAGCAGGATGAAGGCGCCGAGGCAGACCGCCAACAGGGGCCACCACTTGCGCATATCAGGTTCTCCGTTCGGTTCGGATCGGGTGGGATCGGTTCGGATCGGTTCGGGTGTGCGTGCCGTCCAGGAAGAGGGCCGGGACGGCGACAACGGGATGGGGCGCGGCCGGACAGGGCCGGATCTGGAAGGGGCGGGCCGGGACGGGGGCGGCACGCCCAGCGGTAGGTGACCTCGGCCCCGTCAGGTAGAGCCTTGAGCCCGCACAGCCACATCGCTAAGCCAGAGCAGCTCTCATGCGCGAATCCGACACAATGAAGCCTATGGCGACCTATCTCGACACCCCCCGTCACACGTCCCGAAGCCTGTCGGACGACGACATGGCGCTCGTGCACGCGCTTCAGGTCAACGGACGGGCCTCGTTCCGGGAGATCGCCGACGCGCTCGGCATCTCCGACCAGACCGCCGCGCGCCGCTGGTCCCGGCTGCGGTCCGCCGGGCGGCTCCGGGTGCTGGGCCTGACCGACCCGCTGCGGCTGGGGGATTCCATCTGGCTCGTCCGCGTACGGTGCACCCCCGACGCGGCGACCTCCCTCGGGGAAGCGATGGCGCGGCGCCCCGATACGACCTGGGTCCACCTCAGCTCCGGCGGTACCGAGATCAACTGCTCGGTGCGCACCCGTGGTCCAGGTCTTGAGGAGTCCCTGCTCCTCCAGAAGCTCCCGCGCACCCCACAGGTGGTGGACGTGTCGGCGCACTGCTCGCTGCACATGTTCTTCGGCCGGCACCTGAGCCCGATCAACAAGCGCGGGCCGCTGAGCCCCGCCCAGGTCGCGGCGCTCACTCCCCCGGACGCCCCAGCCGAGCGAGCCACGGAATCTGCCCCTCCGGTGACGCTGGACGACAGCGACCGGCACCTGCTCGACCTGCTGGCCCGGGACGGCCGTGCCGCCCCGGCGGACCTGGCCACGGCGACCGGACTGTCCCCCTCCACCGTGCGCCGCCGCATCGCCGAACTCCGAGCGGCCGGCGCCCTGTACTTCGACGTCGAATACCACGCCGACGTCCTCCAGCAGAGCTTCCGGGCCGCCCTGTGGCTGGAGATCGACCCGTCACACCTCGCCGAGGCGGGGGCGACGCTCGCGGCACACCCGGAGGTCGCCTTCGCCACCGCGGTCACCGGCACAGCGAACCTCTACGCCAGCATCGACACCACGACCGCCCAGTCCTTCTACCGCTACCTCACCGAGTCGGTGGCCGCCCTCCCCGGCCTCCGCCACACGGCCACCTCCCCCACCCACCGCACCTTGAAGGGCCCCGGCCCCTACCTCCCGCCCCGCCCCTGAGCCCCGCACTCTGCGTCCCGCCCCCTACACGCCGGTGCCCCGCCTCCAAGGAGGAGACGGGACACCACACGAACCGGTCGAGCGTCAGGCCACATCCGCCGCGTACGACACGAACTCGGCCCAAGCGCCGGAGCCGAACCCGAGCCGAGGCCCCGCCGTGTCCTTGGAGTCACGGACGTGCACCGCGTCAGGTGCCAGAGCGACCTCCACACAATCCGGACCGTCGTTGTCGCTGTAACTGCTCTTGACCCACTCCAGGTCGGCGGCGCCTTCTCTTGAAAACGGCTTCAACGCTGTCATGTCTCTCCCAGCACCTTTTCGATGAACGCCAAAGACTCACGCGGAGTGAGCGCTTGTGAACGGATCATCCCATAGCGCAGCTCAAGGATCTGCACCTCTTTCGGGTCAGCCATCAATCGGCTGGTGAGCTGTGCATTCGTAGCCCCCAACGTCTTGCCGTCCTTGAGCTTCAGCACCCGAAGCTCGCCGCCCATCCCCCCATGCTCCTCACAGTCCAGCGGCATCACCTGGAGAGTGACATGGCGCAACTGCCCAACTTCCAGGAGCCGTTCGAGCTGCGCCCGCCACACCGCCCTGCCACCGAGCGGCCTCCGCAGCGTCGCCTCTTCCTGGACGAACGTCAACGTGGGCGCCGGACGTCGTTCGAAGATCGCCTGGCGGGCCATCCGAGCGGCAACATGCCGGTCGATCTCGTCCTCGCTGAACGCGGGCCGCCGCATGGCGAAGAGCGCTCGCGCGTAGTCCTCCGTCTGCAACAACCCGTCGAGATTGTGGTCCCCGTAGGCGCCCCGCTCGACGAGCTTCGACTCCAACTTCGCCAAGTCCCGGACTTTCTTCGGGTACCGGGCCTGCTTGACGTCCTCCTTCATCGCGGAGAGCTTGCCGCCCGCGCCGAGCCGGTCATCGGCGTTGTCGAGGAACTGCGGCTGGGGGAGCCGCTTCGCGCGCTCGACCGCGGAGACCATCTCCTCGCAGTATCCGATCGCCGCGCCCAACCCGGTCTGTGTGAGCCCGGCCGCCTCCCGCCACAACTTGACCTGGCGACCGACCGCGCGCGCCACAGTCGTGGAGTCGTCCTCCAGGCCCGAATCCCAGCCCGAGCCCCACTCGTCTCCGTCGTTCTCAGCCATGCGCATCTACCCCTGCCTCTGTCTCATTCGACGCGCGACACAGTACGCACGCCCAACAACCCTGTGTCACAAGCGCGGGAAGCCCACCCGGTTACGGCGTACAAGCCGTACAATTCCGCGCCCCGACAGAACAGGTCCCCCACCGGAACGCGCGCCCCCACGACCCGGTACTCAACACTCCGGTACGCAACACCCCGGTGCTCCGCGACCCCGCGCCCCGCATCCCCGCACTCCACGAAGCCAAAGACGTAAAGGAACCCGCGAAAGCACCTCACCAAGCCCCACCAAGCCCCACAGCTCCCCATCAGCCCCCTCACCCACACGAGTGAACGCGGCCAACTCCGTTGGACAAAGCGCCTGTTGACTGGCACAGGCTCCAACTCGACACGACAACCGCACACATGCGACGGCCCCCGGCCGGGACTGGCATCCCGAACGAGGGCCTGACCATCGAGGAAGTAGGAGCTTCCCGGTGGCTCTTCAGCAGCTTGACGCGGCTGCCCCCACGCCGGGCCCCGTTCCGCCGCACGCCCCGCGAGCCGTTCACCATCCCGTCCACCGAACGGCACCCCGTTCCGGGCTCGTGCACATCAAGCACCGTCACCGCGAGCGCTTCACGGTGTCGGCGACCACCTGGCCCAGCACCGCGAGCTGTCCCTCCTCGCGATCGGCCTGGCCGTACACATCCAGTCCGTACCGGACGGCGCCAGGGCGGACATCAAGTCGCTCAGCGCCCGCTTCCCCGAGGGCGAGACGCGTATCGCCGCCGCCCTGCGCGAGTTGGAGGCGCACGGTTACCTGACACGAACGGCGCGGCGCACACCCGGCGGCCCTCTGGTCACCCGCACCGGTCTCGTACGCCAACCCGGCAGCGGCGACACCCACCCCCTGCCAGCCCGAGCCAACGCCAGCACAACCCCAGACGCAGACGCAGACACCAGCACCACCGGCATCACCAACACCAACATCACCGGCACCGGCACCGGCACCGGCACCGCCGCCACACTCCTCGCAGCCCTGCGCCGCGACGACGACCGGCTACTGCTGTCCGAACGGGACGTGGCCCGCCTCTCCCCCGCCGTCACGGCGTGGCTGGAGCGCGGCGCCGGGCCGGAGGCCATCCCGCGGCGCCGGGCCGGAGGCCATCCGCCGCGCGCGGACCGCGCACCTCCCCATCGGGCTGTCATGCCGCCCGCGGCCTGTCGGCTTCCGTCCTGGCGCGCAGACCGCGCACCTCCCCATCGGGCCCGTCCACCACCCCGCGGCCCTGCTCTCCCACCACCTGACCGCGCTCCTCCCCCCGCCGCTCCCCGCCGCCCCGCCATCGGCCCCGTCCCCCGACCCGTTCGAGGAATGCCCCGACTGCGAACGCCCCTTCCGCGCCCCCGGCCCCGGCCGCCGCCGGTCCTGCCGCACGGGGCCGAACGCGTACGCGCGAGCGGTCGGGCTCACAGCCCCCCGGCTAGCATGAATGGTCCGCTCTCCGGTCCCACCGCAGAGATCTCGGTCCCACCGCACACAGGAGCGAGCGCCGTGACCCTCACCCCGCACCACGCGGAACACGACTCCTTCCAGTACCAGGCCATGCGCGACATCGTGGACCGCGTACACGACGGGGTGCCCGGCAAGCTGGAGATCACCAAGGAAGGAATCGTCCACGACATGATGGCCCCGGGGGGACCGCACGAACTGACGGCGGCGCGCGTCAGCCGGCGGCTGGAGAAGGTCATGCCGGACGAGCTGCTGGCGCACACCGGGACACCCGACGTGGAGGACGTGGCCGAGGGTGTGCTGCGGCACCCGGACGTCATGGTGATCGCCGAGGCCGATATGGAGATCGAGGCGTCATTCGACCCGCGTACCATCCTCGCCGCAGTCGAGGTGGTGTCCCGGTCCAACCCGGACAACGACTGGACGGGGAAGATGCGGGATTACCCGCTGCTCGGTATCCCGGTCTACGCGGTCTTCGATCCCCGCACCGGAGAAGGCGCGGTCCTCTCGGACATCCACCCGACTCCGCAAGGCCCCCGGTACGCGACCAGGAAGAACTTCGTCTATGGCGAGGACGTCACCATCGCCGACTGGACGATCTCGACCAAGGACCTGCCGCGCTATCCGGAGTGACCCGACAGCCTCGGAGCATCCACCCGCACACAGAAGCCCGCACACAAAGAAGAGGGCCCGCACGGCACAAGCCGTACGGGCCCTCTCCCAGCTCCAGCCGGAACGAAGCCCCGACCGAACGCGTCAGACGCGCTGAACGCGCGAGCCGCGTCAGACGCGACAGGTCACTTGTTGATCTTGGTGACCTGGCCGGCGCCCACGGTCCGGCCACCCTCGCGGATGGCGAACTTGAGGCCCTCTTCCATGGCGACGGGCTGGATGAGCTGGACGCTCATCTCGGTGTTGTCGCCCGGCATGACCATCTCGGTGCCCTCGGGGAGGGTCACGACACCGGTCACGTCGGTGGTGCGGAAGTAGAACTGCGGGCGGTAGTTGTTGAAGAAGGGGGTGTGACGGCCACCCTCGTCCTTCGACAGGATGTACGCCTGCGCCTCGAACTCCGTGTGCGGGGTGACCGAGCCCGGCTTGATGATGACCTGGCCGCGCTCGACGTCCTCGCGCTTGATGCCACGGAGCAGCAGACCGACGTTCTCACCGGCCTGACCCTCGTCCAGCAGCTTCCGGAACATCTCGATGCCGGTCACCGTGGTGGTGGTCTTGGTGTCCTTGATGCCGATGATGTCAACGGTCTCGTTGACCTTCAGCACACCGCGCTCGATACGGCCGGTGACGACCGTACCGCGACCGGTGATGGTGAAGACATCCTCGATCGGCATCAGGAACGGCTTGTCGGTGTCGCGCTCGGGAGAGGGGATCGCCTCATCGACGGCCGCCATCAGCTTGACGACGGACTCGCCCCACTCCTTGTCGCCCTCAAGAGCCTTGAGCGCGGAGACCTTGACGACCGGAACCTCGTCGCCCGGGAACTCGTACTCGGAGAGCAGCTCGCGAACCTCGAGCTCGACGAGTTCCATGATCTCCTCGTCGTCCACCATGTCGGCCTTGTTCAGCGCGACGACGATGTACGGAACACCGACCTGGCGGGCCAGGAGCACGTGCTCCTTGGTCTGCGGCATCGGGCCGTCGGTGGCGGCGACCACGAGGATGGCGCCGTCCATCTGGGCGGCACCGGTGATCATGTTCTTGATGTAGTCCGCGTGACCCGGGCAGTCGACGTGGGCGTAGTGACGGTTCTCCGTCTGGTACTCGACGTGCGCGATGGAGATCGTGATACCGCGCTGGCGCTCTTCGGGCGCCTTGTCGATGTTCTCGAAGGCCGAAGCCTCGTTCAGGTCCGGGTACGCGTCGTGCAGCACCTTGGTAATCGCCGCGGTAAGAGTGGTCTTGCCGTGGTCGATGTGACCGATGGTGCCGATGTTGACGTGCGGCTTAGTCCGCTCGAACTTCGCCTTCGCCACTGGGGTCCTCCTGTGGACTGGTGCTGTACACCCTCCACAGTTTTGCGGAGGGGTTCAGGTGGTCGTACCGAACAGATCAGGACCCCGAGGGGGATGCCCTTGACCTGTTCGCTGGGATGGGCCGGCGGCCGGGGCATCCCCGGCACAGCCGCACGGAAAGTCCGTACGCTCTGTGCCGGAGTGCCCCGAATGCCTTTGCTCCAGCCTAAAGGGTGAGCGTGGGTCTGTTACTCGCCCTTGGCCTTCGCGATGATCTCCTCGGCGACGTTCTTGGGAACCTCGGCGTAGGAGTCGAACTGCATGGAGTAGTTGGCACGCCCGGAGGTCTTGCTGCGCAGGTCTCCGACGTAGCCGAACATCTCCGACAGCGGTACCAGGCCGGTGACGAGCTTGGCGTTACCGCGGTCCTCCATGGACTGGATCTGGCCGCGGCGGGAGTTGATGTCTCCGATCACGTCGCCCATGTAGTCCTCGGGCGTCGTCACCTCGACCTTCATCATCGGCTCCAGCAGGGCCGGGCTGGCCTTCCGGGCGGCTTCCTTGAACGCGATGGAGCCAGCGATCTTGAATGCCATCTCGGAGGAGTCGACGTCGTGGAAGGCACCGTCGAGCAGCGTCACACGGACACCGGTCAGCGGGTAGCCGGCCAGCACGCCGAACTCCATGGCCTCCTGGCAGCCGGCGTCCACGGACGGGATGTACTCCCGCGGGATGCGGCCACCGGTGACCTGGTTGACGAACTCGTAGCCGTCACCCTCAAGAGGCTCGACAGAGATCTGCACCTTCGCGAACTGACCGGAACCACCGGTCTGCTTCTTGTGGGTGTAATCGACCTTGTCGACCTTCTTGCGGAGCGACTCGCGGTAGGCCACCTGCGGCTTACCGACGTTGGCCTCGACCTTGAACTCGCGCTTCATCCGGTCGACGAACACATCGAGGTGCAGCTCGCCCATGCCAGAGATGATCGTCTGGCCGGTCTCCTCGTCGGTCTTGACCTGGAAGGACGGGTCCTCCTCGGACAGCCGCTGAATCGCGATGCCCAGCTTCTCCTGGTCACCCTTGGACTTCGGCTCGATGGCGACCTCGATCACCGGGGCCGGGAAGTCCATGGACTCCAGGATCACCGGGTTCGCGGCGTCCGAGAGCGTCTCACCCGTGGTGGTCTGCTTCAGGCCCATGACGGCGACGATGTCACCGGCACCCACCGACTCGATCTCCTCACGCTTGTTCGCGTGCATGCGGTAGATCTTGCCGATGCGCTCCTTGCGGCCCTTCACGGAGTTCAGCACCTGGGTGCCGGCCTCCAGACGGCCGGAGTAGACGCGCAGGAAGGTGAGCTTGCCGAGGTGCGGGTCGCTGGCGATCTTGAATGCCAGCGCCGACATCGGCTCGTCCTCGGAGGGGCGCCGCTTGATGATCTCGTTGGCGTCCTTCGGGGACTGGCCCTCGACGGCCTCGACATCGATCGGGGCCGGCAGGTAGCGGACGATCGCGTCCAGGAGGGGCTGCACGCCCTTGTTCTTGAACGCGGTGCCGCAGAAGACCGGGGTGACGGTGATGGTGCCCTCGGCGCCGGTGGAGGCGAGGGTGACACGGCGGATCGCCGCCATGAGCTGGTCCTGGGTGGGCTCCTGGCCCTCCAGGTACAGCTCCATCATCTCCTCGTCGTTCTCCGCCACGGCTTCGAGCAGCTTGCCGCGCCACTCCTCGGCCGCCTCGGTGTGGGTGTCCGGGATGTCGACGGTGTCGTACATCTCGCCCATCTTCGCCTCGGGCGACCAGACGAGCGCCTTCATCTGCACGAGATCGACGACGCCCTTGAAGTCCGCCTCGGTGCCGATCGGCAGCTGCATGACCAGCGGCACCGCGCCCAGGCGGTCCACGATCATGTCCACACAGCGGTGGAACTCGGCGCCGGTACGGTCCAGCTTGTTGACGAAGCAGATGCGCGGGACGCCGTAACGGTCGGCCTGCCGCCACACCGTCTCGGACTGCGGCTCGACACCGGCCACCCCGTCGAACACCGTCACAGCACCGTCGAGCACACGCAGCGCACGCTCCACCTCGACGGTGAAGTCCACGTGGCCGGGGGTGTCGATGATGTTGATGGTGTAGTCGACGTCGTTGAGCGGCCAGTGAGTGGTCGTCGCGGCAGACGTGATCGTGATGCCGCGCTCCTGCTCCTGCTCCATCCAGTCCATCGTGGCTGCGCCGTCGTGGACTTCACCGATCTTGTAGCTGCGACCGGTGTAGAAAAGGATCCGCTCGGTGGTCGTCGTCTTGCCCGCGTCGATGTGGGCCATGATCCCGATGTTGCGGACCTTGGCCAGGTCAAGTGAAGTGGTAGCCATAAGGCTTCAGTCTTCTCTCGGTCTCGATGGGGTCTGCGACTACCAGCGGTAGTGCGCGAAGGCCTTGTTGGACTCGGCCATCTTGTGCGTGTCCTCACGCTTCTTGACGGCTGCGCCCAGGCCGTTGGAGGCGTCGAGCAGCTCGTTCATGAGGCGTTCGGTCATGGTCTTCTCACGGCGGGCGCGGGAGTACCCGACGAGCCAGCGCAGCGCGAGAGTGGAGGCGCGGCCGGGCTTGACCTCGACCGGCACCTGGTAGGTGGCGCCGCCGACCCGGCGGGACTTGACCTCAAGGGTCGGCTTGATGTTCTCCAGCGCGCGCTTGAGCGTGATGACCGGGTCGTTGCCGGTCTTCTCACGCAGACCCTCCATGGCGCCGTAGACAATGCGCTCGGCGGTGGAGCGCTTGCCGTTCAGGAGCACCTTGTTGATGAGGGACGTCACCAAAGGAGTGCCGTAGACCGGGTCGATGATGACCGGGCGCTTCGGGGCGGGGCCCTTACGAGGCATGCTTACTTCTCCTTCTTGGCGCCGTAGCGGCTGCGAGCCTGCTGGCGGTTCTTGACGCCCTGCGTGTCGAGGGAGCCGCGGATGATCTTGTAGCGAACACCCGGCAGGTCCTTCACACGGCCACCACGCACGAGCACGATGGAGTGCTCCTGGAGGTTGTGACCCTCACCCGGAATGTAGGCGGTGACCTCGATCCCGCTGGTCAGACGCACACGCGCGACCTTACGCAGGGCCGAGTTCGGCTTCTTCGGGGTGGTCGTGAACACACGCGTGCAGACGCCACGACGCTGGGGCGAACCCTCCAGTGCGGGCGTCTTGTTCTTCTCGACCTTGTCCTGCCGGCCCTTGCGGACCAGCTGCTGGATCGTAGGCACCGTTTCTCCGGTTTCTGTGTGCCGTCTCGGTAAAGCTAACCTGGGCCACAGCCCGACCCACGAGGTCGGGTGTGTCGAAGACTGCAGGTATCCGCTGAAGGCGGAAGACTTCTCCGTGGTGAGAAGCATGCAGATCCCGGTACCACCAGCTGCGCGGACATTCACCGCTCTCGCGGGGAGACAACAGCGCAGGGGACACCCCAGGCACAAGGTCTGAGGGTACCTACCTCATCGGCTGGGGTCAAAACAAATGGACCGGCCACCATAGCGCCTGCGACCTGCGAGAAGAAGAGCACCAGGCGTACGCCGACGAACCGACCCTTCGAGCCGTGACGGCGGACCCGGCGCCGCGACCGGCCCGGCCGGCCCGTCACGGAGCGTCCTCCCGTGCGGAGTACCGCGAGACGACCGGAACCCCGGGCCGGGGCCTCCCCCGCGCTGGGCCCCCTCCCGGCCGAAAGACGGGGGAGGAGCCGAGAGCTCGGGAGAGCGTGCCCGACGACGGGGCGGAAGGCAACTCGCCGGACGGACAATGCCGGCCACGCGGCTAGCTCGCCGCGACCACCGCGAGGATGAACGCGAGCGCGAACCCGATGGCCAGCCAGCCGAGCACCAGCCCGGCCGTCGCCAGCCCGGCCCCCTCCTCGCCGCTCCTGCGGATCTCCGCCTTCGCCTTGTGCCCCAGAACGACCGCGGGGATCGCCGTCAGCCCGTACATGGGCGACAGGATCCCGCAGACCAGCGCCCCGATGGCGGACCCGTTGGTCCTCGGCGGAGGCTGCGCGGGCAAGAACGTACGGGCCACCACCGGATACTGCGGCTGAGCCTGCACCGGCCGCGGCATCGCCATCGGCCCCTGCGGCAGGTCCGCGATGAGCACGTTCAACTCCGCGTACGTCTGCGACTGTGAGGCTCTCGTCAGCCGCTGCTCGTACTCGGCCTGACTCAGCCGGCCCTCGCTGAACCCGGCCTTGAGCACGTCGATCGTCCGCTCCCGGTCCGAGTGCGACGCGCGCATCGCCCCGAGCTGCTGCTCCCCCTGGGTCGGAACCCCCTCGGGGTTCCACGGTCCGAACGCCACTGCCCCCCACCTCCCGGCTCGCTTGCCCTTGGCTCTCCATCATCCATGACGCAGCCCATGCGCGACGGGTTCGCGCAGCATCGAAATCGGCCTCTCCCGACGCCACGAACGCTCCATTACAGTGTGCAAGCAGCCGCGACACCACGTGAGCGGCACGGTGGGGGAGGCAGAGCGTTCATGCCCGAGATACCGGGTCCTGGAGGGCCAGAGCTCGATGACCGCGTCCCCTATCTCGCCAGACTTGAACGCGCCGATCGCGCCTCTCTCGTCGCGCTCGGCCACGAGATGCGGTTCGAGCCGAGGGTTCCGCTCCTGCACCAGCACGAGCCCTCGTCGCACGTCCTCCTGATCCGAAGCGGCTGGACGAAGGTCACCGCCACCGCCTCCAACGGATACGAGGCGCTGCTCGCACTGCGCGGTCCGGGGGACGTGATCGGGGAGAGCGCCGCGCTCACCGGCCACCCCCGCTCCGCCACCGTCACCGCGCTCGAACCCGTGCTGGCCGTCGCCGTCGACCACGACCGGTTCCAGCGGTTCCTCACCGACACTCCCCGGGCAGCCCTGCGGCTGCTCTCCCTGACCAGCGACAGGACCCGGGCAGCTGACCGCAGGCGCCTGGAGTTCGCCTCCATGCGGGTCCGGGAACGTTTCGCCGCGCTGCTGCTGGAGCTCGCGCGCATGCACGGCAGGCGCGACGGGGATGCCATCGAGTTGACCGTCCCGCTCAGCAAGCAGGAGCTGGCCGGTTCCATTGGCGCCTCACGGGAGATGGTCAACAAGCTCCTGGGCGACCTCCGGAAGCGAGGGGTGGTCACCACCGGCCGCCGCTCCATGGTCATCCTCCGGCCGGACACCCTGCGCCGGATCTGCGCAGAGAGCGACCACTGACCAAGACCCGAACAGCACTGTGTGTATTCCTACACGGAAGGACTGAGCCTTCCTCCCTCACGGTGATCTCCGTTCGTGCGGAACGCTGCTTCGCATCCCGCCAACGATGAGAGGCCAAGGCCGACATGAGCGAGCCCGTGAGCCGTACCCTGCTTCTGCTCGACATCGAGCGCTACAGCAATCGCGATGACGTCGAACAGGTCTACCTGCGGCGAACGCTGTACGACATCGCGGACCGCGCTCTGGATGCCGCCGGTGTGGACGAACCCATGCGCCGCCGGGCGGACAGAGGCGACGGACTGATCGAACTCATCGATGCCAACGCCTCGCTCCGCTCTCTGCTCCGGGTCTTCCTCCACGAGGTCCCCGCTTCCCTGCGCGCCGTCAACCGGATGGCCTCCAGCAGCGCTCAGATCAGACTGCGCGCGGTACTCGCCACCGGATACGTGACGGTCGACGCCGCCGACGGCTGGGTTGGCTCCGACCTCAACCACGCGGCCCGCCTGCTGGACTGCGAGGAGCTGCGGGCGGCGCTGCGGGAGCGGGACAACGATCTCGCATTGTGTGTGTCGGACCCCGTGCACAGCGGCATCGTGCGGCACAGCCACCCCGGCATCCCGGTGGAGGATTTCCATCGCATCGCGCCTGCCAGCAAGAACGGCACGCTGAGCGCCTGGCTGTACGGCCCGGCGGCCCTCCCCGACCGCGCCCTGGGCGCCGCCCACTCCCCCGAAACCGAAGCCCGCCACCGGCCGGAATCCCCGTCACCGACTGCGGAGCCGGCGCCGGAGCGGACCCCGGTCGCGCCCCCCGCCGCCCCCGCTCCGGCCGGAGGCATCACCTTCAACGGGGGCGCCTCCGTGGGCGGCAGTGTCGTCGGCGGAAACCAGTACGGCGTCGCGGGCGGCACCGTCCACGGAGACGTGCACCCCGCAGCCTCCCTGCCCGACTCCGGAGCGGGTCGGTGAGCGCCGGAGCCGACACGGCCTCCGGCACCCGGGGCGACGGTGCGCGCCCCGGCGAGCAGCACCCCGGCCAAGAGGCCGGGGAGTCCGACGCCAACGGGGAGGCCGAGAACCGGGAGGCCGAAGAGCAGACCGAGGAGCGCGCCCAGAACGCGTGGGAAGCCCGTAAGGATCTCTACCGGCACAGCCCCGCCTTCATGCTCGGTCACGAGGCACACGTGGGCGGCAGTCTCGTCGGCGGCTCGCAGTACGGAGTCAGCGGTGGGCATGTGGGCCGTGATGTGGTCCTGGGCCCCAAAACGGAGATATACCATCTCGGCTCCGGCCTCGGCGGCAGGGCGGTCTCGGGCCAGATACCCACCGAGGAACTGGAGCCACTGGAGCGGCTGTTCGCCGTGGATGAGAAGGAGTTCGAGCGGCTGACCGAACGGCTGCGCAGCGAACGGCTCCTGATCCTCACCGGACCACGGTCCTCGGGAAGGCGCATGGCGGCTTTGATGATGCTGCGCCACTTGGAGGCGGTACCCGTGCACGCACTGGACCGTGACCTGGATCTGGCCGAACTGCCCCAGCATCTCCAGGAGGGGCAGGGCCACCTGCTGTGCGACCTTCCCGGCGACGATGCCGAGCCGCTGCGCGAGTCACACGCGCTGGCAGTCCGCGACAAGCTCACCACCACGGGCGGCTATCTGGTGATCACTGCGGGTCCGGGGCTGCGTGCCGAGGGCATCGCCCCTGCGCCTTGGCACCCGCCGTCGGCCACCGCTGTCCTGTCCCGACACCTGCGGGCTGCGGTCGACGAGGAGACGGCCCGGGAACTGCTCGGGCTGGAAGCGGTCGGCGCCTTTCTGGATCACAGTCCCCAACCGCGTGAGGCCGCCGGGCTGGCCGCGTTCCTGGCCGGCCACGCTCGGGGCGAGGTCAGCGCGACGGCACTGGAACGGTTTTCCGTCGAGACCGTGGAACAGCAGGTCCGGGAGTGGTTCGACGACACTGCGCTCCCCCTGCGCGACAAGGCGTTCCTCGTCTCACTCGCGGTCTTCAACGAAGGCCCCTACGCGCTCACGGCCGAGCTGGGTGACCTGCTGTTCGCTCAGCTCCAGAAGACCCAGGACCCCTATGTGCGGCCCCAGGTGCCGGTCTTCGGCACCTCCATCGACACTCGGCTCCAGCTCGCCCGGGCACGCCGCTACACGGAGGAAGAGGCGACCGAATGGGGCCCGGTGACGCAGTTCAAGGCCGCCTACAAGGACGGTCGCGTGGCGCTGGTCCTGATGCGCGAGGTATGGACGGGCCACCCTTCGGCCCGCCCTGCGTTGCTGGACTGGCTCCGGAAGCTGGCCGACGACGGCAGGCCCTTGGTCCGTACCCGGGCCGCCGCCACTGCCGCCGTCCTGACCGCCAGGGATCTGCCCTCCGCCATCGGGCTGCTCGTCCAGGGGTGGGCCGGATCCGCCCAGGCCCACCGCCGCGTCACCGCGGTCAACACCGTGGCCCTGGCTCACGCGATGGGCGCCCCGCACATGCCGCAAGTGGTGCGCAGCTGGTGCGACAGCGAGCAGAAGCACCTGCGCTGGACGGCTATCCGCGCCTATGCGCTGCTGGGCGAGGAACGCCCGGAGGAAGCCCTTACCGCACTGCGCGCCGCGGTGGTCCATCCTGAGGACGTCGACGAGGAGGAGCTGGCGGAGGCCGCTTCCTCGGCCGCGCTGTTACTGGTCGCCGACGCCGGCACGACCGTCTACGCCCACCTGGTGCGCGCGCTGGAGGAAGAACGGACGGCGCAGGAGCTGGCGCTGCGAGCCTTCCTCACCGCGTGCCGGTGGAGCGACGGCGACGACAGTGGTTCCGGCGGTGGGCTGCCCATACTCCTGGATCGCTACGGCCGCGCCCTGGTGAAGGAGACCGCCTGGGGAAGAAGCGGCCCGAACCAGGAGGCGCACCGGGAGACCCGGGCCATCGCCGCGCTGTGGCGCGCCGCACTCGGCGACCGGGACCACACCAGGTCGGCGCTGGAAACCTTCGCCGACTGGGTGCGCCGCGCCGACCGGAACGCCGACACGGAGTGGGCGCTGAGCGCGCTGCTGCCCGCCCTCGCCGTCACCGACAAGGAGCGGGCCCGGCTGAGCCATCTGCTGCGCACCATGCGAGCCGAAGGCGGCGGGCCCCCTCCGCCTGTGGCCAGGCGCCTGCTCACCACTATCACACCTAGCTGACAGGCACGATCCCCAGCTGACAGGACAGGAATATGGACACCCTGCACGATCCTCCCGAGTGGCCATGGCCTGCCGGCCGCCACTCGGAGCTGGCCGATCCGGTGCTGACCGTGCGACAGCTCTCACGGTTCGAGAACCTGGGCCGCAGGCCGCCTCTCCAAGTCGACAACGCTCATGTGTGCGTCACACGCAAGCACACCTACGACACCTACCTCCCACCCCGACGTCCGCAGTTGGCAGGCAAGCGGTATGTCGCCGTCTACGCGGTCGACGTCGGTGTGCATCCCGTACGGGCCGGCCTGCGCTTTCCGAGCGACAACGACGCCCTTGAGTTCGGCGCCGACATTGAGCTGCGCTGGCAGGTCCACGATCCCGCGCTGTTCGTGGAAAGCGGTCACCGGGATGTGCCGAACCTGCTGCTCGGCGACTTGCAGCAGCGGGTCCGCCCCGTGCTGCGCGGCTTCCCCATCCAAGAGAGCGCGCGGGCGGAACAGTCCCTGCTCCACGAGCTGGCCTCAGGCATTCCCTTGGGTTCCGCGGCGGGGTTGAGCGTGCGCTGGACCGTACGGCTGCGCCGGGACGAGGCGAACATCACGCACCAGCAGCGTCTCCAGGCGATCGAGCACACCGGAGTCGAGTCCCTCCAAGCAGCCCGAAGCGGCCTGCCGGCTGACACGGCGCAGGACGCACGGGCGCGCCACCAGGACCAGCTCCAGGCCGAACGGACACTGCTGTACGGACAGCAGCAGCATGAACTGGCCATGCGGCAGCTCCAGTGGGACCACGAACGCGCGCTGCTGACCAGCCGCCAAGGAGCGGAACTCCAGGAGTCCGAAGTCGCGAAGATCGAGTTCTATCAGCACTATTTGGAAAAGAACGGCGCCGCGGCATGGGCACTGCACCTCGCTGAGCACCCCGAGGACTCGCGGCTGGTGATGGAGCACCTGCGACAGGACCAGCTCCGGTACCTGCGCTCCCAGGTCGATGTCGCCAAGGAAGTGCTCGGCAGCGACCGTGCGGAGGCACACGAGCTCGAAGGGCTCCAGCTGGCGATGCTGCACACAGTGAAGGCGCTACAGGCCGAGGGCCAGATCATGACCATGCCGGGGGAAACCCCGTCACCGGCTGCCGACAGCGGGGGACGGCCGGCACCCTTTCTGCCGGGTGCGCCGGACCGGACGCCTTCACGCAAGGCCGATATCGCGGCCGAGGATTCTCCAGCGGAGGCCCGCACTCTCCCTACCCGAACCCCCGACGCACCGGACATACCGCCTCTCCCCCATGGTGCGCCCCCTCCCCGGTGGTCCCCGCCACCGGCCTTCGCCGCCGAGAGGAGTCCGGGCGCCGACGACGGGCCGGCTACCGGCGGGGATGGCGCATGAGCGGACGCCCGCCTGCCATGCGGGGAAGTGGAGCGAGGGATCCTCGTCCCGGACAGGACCTCCGTCCCGTGGCGGACCGCCTGCTCCAGGACATCCGCGGCGAGATCACCAGAGCGGACAGCAAGGCATCCGTTCTGCTCGGAGCCCTGAGCATGACGGTCGGGGCGGTGGCCGGTGTGCTCACGGGTCGCGGTTGGGCGCCCTCCCAACTTCCCGCCACCGCGACCCTCGTCTGGTGGACCGGAGCCTGCGCGTTGGCGGCAGCGCTCTTCGCCCTGCTCATGGCGGTCTTCCCGCGATACCGCCACAGTGGCTGGGCACCTGGGATGCCCCTCACCTACTTCGGCGATGTGCACCGCGCCGCTGCTCGTGGACTTCTCGACAGCGCCCTGCGGGACACCGAGGAAGCAGCCCTCGACAGCCTCGCTCAGGCACTCACGGCGACCAGCCGCATTGTCCGCGACAAGCACCGCTGGATCCGGGTCGGCCTGGGCAGCTTCTGGGCCGGAACGCTCCTGCTGTGTCTCGCGATGGTCGCGGACTGACACCCCCACCCTTTCCTCCCGCCAGGAGCATGATCATGACGCCCCAGCAAGACAGCCCGTACCAGCCCCCGGCCCAGGCGGACGCCGACTCCCACCACCCGCACGAGATGACGTTCGAGCGGCGGCGGATCCATCTCTCGGCACATCATCGAGGCGCTGACGTCACTGCCTGGGGCAGTCTTCTGCTCCACTTGCCGCACGCGGTATTCAGCCTCGTGGTGGTTTTCCTCGTCTCGTTACTTTTCGAGGGTCTGGAGCCCTTCGTTGTCGGAGGGTGGCTGCTGAGCGGGGTGCTCGTGTTCCATAAGCCAACCGAGTCCGTCATCGCCCGGCGCTTCCTCCACCTGCGCCGTCCTACGAACGAGGAGAGACAGCGGCTGGAGCCCGTCTGGCGCGAGGTCACCGCACGCGCCGGCGTGGACGAGCACGGATACGTCCTGTGGATCGAGGAGAGCGACGAGCTGAACGCCATGGCGGCAGCGGGCCACATAGTAGGGGTCACCCGGTACGCGACAGAGAGCATCCCCTCGGGCCACCTGGCCGCCGTGCTGGCCCACGAGCTGGGCCATCATGTCGGCGGACACTCATGGGCCTCACTTCTGGGGTACTGGTACTCGCTGCCGGGGCGGGTGACGGCGACTCTCCTCCGGCGCGCGCTGAAGCCGGCCCTCCGGTGCTCCCTCTCTTCCGTGGCGGGCGCCCTTCTGTTCCTGGCCGCCTTGTGCGCGCTGGCGACTGTCGCCCTCCGCTCCCTGCACGGGCTGCCCCTCCTGCTGCTGGGCGTCCCCTACTTGCTCGCCGCCGTCGGAAGACGAAGCGAGCTGCGGGCCGACCGGCATGCCGCGGGCCTCGGGTTCGCGCCGATGCTCGCCGAGGTCCTGAGCACGACCGGACCCACCGAGGCGGGCAAGGCGCCCCGGGCTGCTTTCACCTCTCGTCCGGGATCAGCACGCCGGTCCCAGGCGGGCGGGTTCGCGGGATTGCTTGCCACCCACCCGGACCCGCACACCCGGCTGCATCATCTACAGCCGTACCTGGACCGGACCTGAAAGCCTCCGGGCAGGGGACGGGCCTGGTCACGGGCCTCGCGTGCCACGCCGAAGGGCGGCCACCCGCGTGGGGTGACCGCCCTTCGGCGTTCTGCCTCAGTTCCTGCCCGGGTCCGGCGTACCGGCCCGGTCCTCGTCAGGATCAGGCGTTGTACGGACCGTAGTCGTAGTCCTCCAGCGGGACCGCCTGGCCGGAGCCCGTGCCGAAGGGCGAGTAGTCGATGTCGTCGTATCCGACGGCCGAGTACATCGCGGCCTTGGCCTCCTCGGTCGGCTCGACCCGGATGTTGCGGTAGCGGGACAGGCCCGTACCGGCCGGGATGAGCTTACCGATGATGACGTTCTCCTTGAGGCCGATCAGGGAGTCCGACTTGGCGTTGATCGCCGCGTCGGTCAGGACCCTGGTCGTCTCCTGGAAGGACGCCGCCGACAGCCACGACTCGGTGGCCAGCGACGCCTTGGTGATACCCATGAGCTGCGGGCGTCCGGAGGCCGGGTGGCCGCCTTCCTGCACCACGCGCCGGTTCTCGCCCTCGAACTTGGTCCGCTCCACCAGCTCGCCCGGCAGCAGCTCCGCGTCGCCGGACTCGATGATCGTCACGCGGCGCAGCATCTGCCGGATGATGATCTCGATGTGCTTGTCGTGGATCGACACGCCCTGCGAGTTGTAGACCTTCTGGACCTCGCCCACCAGGTGCACCTGGACGGCGCGCTGGCCGAGGATGCGGAGCACGTCGTGCGGGTTCTCCGTACCCATCGTGAGCCGCTGGCCGACGGCGACGTGGTCGCCCTCCTTGACCAGCAGACGGGCGCGCTTGGAGACGCTGTAGGAGGTCTCGTCCGAGCCGTCGTCCGGGGTGACGATGACCTTCTTGGTCTTCTCCGTCTCCTCGATACGGACCCGGCCGGCCGACTCCGAGATCGGCGCCACGCCCTTGGGCGTACGGGCCTCGAACAGCTCGACCACACGCGGCAGACCCTGCGTGATGTCGTCACCCGCCACACCACCGGTGTGGAAGGTACGCATCGTCAGCTGGGTGCCGGGCTCACCGATGGACTGGGCCGCGATGATGCCGACGGCCTCGCCGATGTCCACCAGCTTGCCGGTGGCCAGCGAGCGCCCGTAGCACATGGCGCAGGTGCCGACCTGCGACTCGCAGGTGAGGATCGAGCGGGTCTTGACGGTCTCGACGCCGTGCCGGACCAGTTCGTCGATGAGCACGTCGCCCAGGTCGGTGCCGGCCGGGGCCAGCACCTTGCCGTCCACGACGATGTCCTCGGCGAGGCAGCGCGCGTACACGCTGGTCTCGACGTCCTCGTCCTTGCGCAGCACACCGTCGGCGCCCTTGGTCGCGATCGACAGCTTGAGGCCGCGGTCGGTGCCGCAGTCCTCCTCGCGGATGATCACGTCCTGGGAGACGTCCACCAGACGACGGGTGAGGTAACCCGAGTCCGCGGTACGCAGGGCGGTGTCCGCGAGACCCTTACGGGCACCGTGCGTGGCGATGAAGTACTCCAGCACGGAGAGACCCTCACGGAACGACGCCTTGATGGGCCGCGGGATGGTCTCGTTCTTCGCGTTCGACACCAGACCGCGCATACCGGCGATCTGACGCATCTGCATCATGTTCCCTCGGGCGCCCGAGTCCACCATCATGAAGATCGGGTTCGTCTTCGGGAAGTTGGCGTTCATCGCCTCGGAGACCTCGTTGGTCGCCTTGGTCCAGATGTTGATCAGTTCCTGCGTGCGCTCGTCCTTGGTGATCAGACCGCGCTCGTACTGCTTCTGGACCTTCTCGTCCTGCGCCTCGTAACCGGCGATGATCTCCGGCTTGGAGTCGGGGACGATGACGTCGGAGATCGCGATGGTCACACCCGAACGGGTCGCCCAGAAGTAACCGGCCGACTTCAGGTTGTCCAGCGCCGCCGCGACGACGACCTTGGGGTAGCGCTCGGCCAGGTCGTTGACGATCTGGGAGAGCTGCTTCTTGCCCACGGTGTACTCGACGTACGGGTACTCCTCGGGCAGCAGCTCGTTGAAGAGCGCACGGCCCAGCGAGGTGTGCAGCCGGAAGCCGTCGCCCGGCTGCCACTCCGGCTCGCCCTCCTCCGGCACCGGCGGCGTCCAGCCCAGGGGCGGGGTGGTGCCGGCCGGGAAGCGGATGTCGATCATCGCCTGGAGCGACAGCTCCCCGGCGTCGAACGCCATGATCGCTTCCGCGGTGGAGTTGAACGAGCGCCCGTCGCCGAACGTCTCGCGCTGCTCCTCGTCGGTGGTGAGGAAGAACAGCCCGAGCACCATGTCCTGCGTCGGCATCGTCACGGGACGGCCGTCGGCGGGCTTGAGGATGTTGTTCGAGGACAGCATCAGGATGCGGGCCTCGGCCTGCGCCTCGGCGGACAGCGGCAGGTGCACGGCCATCTGGTCACCGTCGAAGTCCGCGTTGAACGCGGTGCACACGAGCGGGTGGATCTGAATGGCCTTGCCCTCGACCAGCTGCGGCTCGAACGCCTGGATGCCGAGGCGGTGCAGGGTCGGCGCACGGTTGAGCAGCACCGGGTGCTCGGCGATGACCTCTTCGAGGACGTCGTAGACCACGGTGCGACCGCGCTCGACCATGCGCTTGGCCGACTTGATGTTCTGCGCGTGGTTCAGGTCCACCAGGCGCTTCATCACGAACGGCTTGAACAGCTCCAGCGCCATGGCCTTCGGCAGACCGCACTGGTGCAGCTTGAGCTGCGGGCCGACGACGATGACGGAACGGGCCGAGTAGTCCACCCGCTTGCCCAGCAGGTTCTGCCGGAACCGGCCCTGCTTGCCCTTGAGCATGTCGGACAGCGACTTCAGCGGACGGTTACCAGGACCGGTGACCGGACGGCCGCGGCGGCCGTTGTCGAACAGCGCGTCAACGGCCTCCTGGAGCATCCGCTTCTCGTTGTTGACGATGATCTCGGGCGCGCCGAGGTCGAGCAGCCGCTTCAGACGGTTGTTCCGGTTGATGACGCGGCGGTACAGGTCGTTCAGGTCGGAGGTCGCGAAGCGGCCACCGTCCAGCTGCACCATCGGACGCAGGTCCGGCGGGATGACCGGCACGCAGTCCAGCACCATGCCCTTGGGGCTGTTGCTGGTCTGCAGGAACGCCGAGACGACCTTGAGGCGCTTGAGCGCGCGGGTCTTCTTCTGGCCCTTGCCGGTGCGGATGACCTCGCGGAGCCGCTCGGCCTCCTCGTCCAGGTCGAAGGTCTCCAGGCGCTTCTGGAGAGCAGCGGCGCCCATGGAGCCGTCGAAGTAGGTGCCGAAGCGGTCGCGCAGCTCGCGGTAGAGCAGCTCGTCGCCCTCCAGGTCCTGGACCTTGAGGTTCTTGAAGCGGCTCCACACCTCATCCAGGCGGTCGATCTCGCGCTGGGCGCGGTCGCGCAGCTGCTTCATCTCGCGCTCGGCGCCCTCGCGCACCTTGCGGCGCACGTCCGCCTTGGCGCCCTCGGCCTCCAGCTCGGCCAGGTCGCTCTCCTGCTTCTTGGCGCGGGCTTCGAGGTCGGCGTCGCGGCGCTGCTCGATCTGCTGGCGCTCCACGCCGACGTGCGCCTCCAGGGAGGGCAGGTCGCGGGTGCGGCGCTCCTCGTCGACGTACGTGATCATGTACGCCGCGAAGTAGATGACCTTCTCCAGGTCCTTCGGGGCGAGGTCCAGCAGGTAGCCCAGCCGGGAGGGAACGCCCTTGAAGTACCAGATGTGGGTGACGGGCGCGGCAAGCTCGATGTGGCCCATCCGCTCACGGCGCACCTTGGCGCGGGTGACCTCGACGCCACAGCGCTCACAGATGATGCCCTTGAAGCGGACGCGCTTGTACTTGCCGCAGTAGCACTCCCAGTCCCGGGTCGGACCGAAGATCTTCTCGCAGAAGAGTCCGTCCTTTTCGGGCTTGAGGGTGCGGTAGTTGATGGTCTCCGGCTTCTTGACCTCGCCGTGCGACCACTGGCGGATGTCGTCAGCGGTGGCAAGGCCGATTCGCAGTTCGTCGAAGAAGTTGACGTCGAGCACTCTCGTCAATCCCTCTCAGGGTTGTGTGTCAATGGGGTCTGAACGGGGTCGCGGGAGGGCCGGGAGCCGCGGTTCCGCGGCTCCCGGCAACCCCGTCAGACCTCTTCGACGCTGCTCGGCTCGCGCCTGGACAGGTCGATGCCGAGCTCCTCCGCCGCGCGGAAGACGTCCTCGTCGGTGTCACGCATCTCGATCGACATGCCGTCCGAGGACAGCACCTCGACATTGAGGCAGAGCGACTGCATCTCCTTGATGAGCACCTTGAAGGACTCGGGGATGCCGGGCTCGGGGATGTTCTCGCCCTTGACGATGGCCTCGTAGACCTTCACGCGGCCGGTGACGTCGTCGGACTTGATGGTGAGCAGCTCCTGGAGGGCGTAGGCGGCGCCGTACGCCTCCAGCGCCCACACCTCCATCTCGCCGAAGCGCTGGCCACCGAACTGGGCCTTACCACCCAGCGGCTGCTGGGTGATCATCGAGTACGGACCGGTCGAACGCGCGTGCAGCTTGTCGTCGACCAGGTGGTGGAGCTTGAGGATGTACATGTAGCCGACCGAGATGGGGGCCGGGAACGGCTCCCCGGAACGGCCGTCGAACAGCTGCGCCTTGCCGGAGGGCTGCACCATCCGCTCACCGTCGCGGTTGGGCACCGTGGACTCGAACAGACCCGAGATCTCGTCCTCACGGGCACCGTCGAAGACGGGCGTGGCGACATTGGTCCCGGGCGCGACCTCGTCGGCGCCGATCTCCGCGAGCCGCTGCTGCCACTCCTCGGAGCCCTCGACCTTCCAGCCCTGGGAGGCCAGCCAGCCGAGGTGGATCTCCAGGACCTGGCCCGGGTTCATCCGGGAGGGGACGCCCAGCGGGTTCAGGATGATGTCGACCGGGGTGCCGTCCTCCATGAACGGCATGTCCTCGACCGGCAGGATCTTGGAGATGACGCCCTTGTTGCCGTGCCGGCCCGCGAGCTTGTCGCCGTCGGTGATCTTGCGCTTCTGCGCGACGTAGACCCGCACGAGCTGGTTGACGCCCGGGGGAAGCTCGTCGCCCTCCTCGCGGTCGAAGACGCGGACGCCGATGACCTTGCCGGTCTCGCCGTGCGGCACCTTCAGCGAGGTGTCACGGACCTCGCGCGCCTTCTCACCGAAGATCGCGCGCAGCAGCCGCTCCTCGGGGGTCAGCTCGGTCTCACCCTTCGGGGTGACCTTGCCGACGAGGATGTCGCCCGCCTCGACCTCGGCACCGATGCGGATGATGCCGCGCTCGTCGAGGTCGGCGAGGACCTCCTCGGAGACGTTCGGGATGTCCCGGGTGATCTCCTCCGGGCCGAGCTTGGTGTCACGGGCATCGACCTCGTGCTCCTCGATGTGGATCGAGGAGAGGACATCGTCCTGCACCAGACGCTGGCTGAGGATGATCGCGTCCTCGTAGTTGTAGCCCTCCCACGGCATGAACGCCACGAGCAGGTTCTTGCCGAGCGCCATCTCCCCTTCGTCGGTGGACGGGCCGTCGGCCAGCACCTGGTTCTCCACGACCCGGGCGCCCTCGTCCACGAGCACCTTCTGGTTGAAGGAGGTGCCCTGGTTGGAGCGGGTGAACTTGGCGACGCGGTAGGTGTTGTACGTACCGTCGTCGTTGGCCACCGTGACGTAGTCGGCGGAGACCTCCTGGACGACACCGTCCTTCTCGGCCTTGATCACATCGCCGGCATCGACCGCGCAGCGGTACTCCATGCCGGTACCGACCAGCGGCGCCTCGGCCTTGATGAGCGGCACGGCCTGCCGCATCATGTTCGAGCCCATCAGCGCGCGGTTGGCGTCGTCGTGCTCCAGGAACGGGATCATGGCGGTCGCGACCGACACCATCTGGCGCGGCGAGACGTCCATGTAGTCCACGTCGTCACCGGGGATCAGGTCCACCTCGCCGCCACGGCGGCGGACGAGCACCCGGTCCTCGGCGAAGCGCATCTCCTCGGTGAGCGGCGCGTTCGCCTGGGCGATGACGAAGCGGTCCTCCTCGTCGGCCGTGAGGTAGTTCACCTCGTCGGTGACGACGCCCCCGGAGACCTTGCGGTACGGGGTCTCGACGAAGCCGAACGCGTTCAGCCGGCCGTAGGAGGCGAGCGAGCCGATCAGACCGATGTTCGGGCCTTCCGGCGTCTCGATCGGACACATGCGCCCGTAGTGCGAGGGGTGCACGTCACGGACCTCGAAGCCGGCCCGCTCACGGCTCAGACCACCCGGACCCAGCGAGTTCAGACGCCGCTTGTGGGTGAGACCCGAGATCGGGTTCGTCTGGTCCATGAACTGGGACAGCTGGCTGGTGCCGAAGAACTCCTTGATGGAGGCGACGACCGGCCGGATGTTGATCAGCGTCTGCGGCGTGATCGCCTCGACGTCCTGCGTGGTCATCCGCTCACGGACGACACGCTCCATACGGGCGAGACCGGTACGGACCTGGTTTTGGATCAGCTCGCCGACGTTGCGCAGACGGCGGTTGCCGAAGTGGTCGATGTCATCGGTCTCGATGACGATCTCGTCGCCCTCGGCGGAGGTGGACTCGGTCTCACCCGCGTGCAGCTTCACCAGGTACTTGATCGTGGCGATGATGTCCGCGGTGGTCAGCACGCCGGAGTCCAGCGGCTCGTGGCCGCCGAGCTTCTTGTTGATCTTGTACCGGCCGACCTTGGCCAGGTCGTAGCGCTTCGGGTTGAAGTAGAGGTTCTCCAGCAGCGTCTGCGCGGCCTCCCGGGTCGGGGGCTCGCCCGGGCGCAGCTTGCGGTAGATGTCCAGCAGCGCGTCGTCCTGACCCTGGGTGTGGTCCTTCTCCAGGGTGGCGCGCATGGACTCGTACTGGCCGAACTCCTCAAGGATCTGCTCGGTCGTCCAGCCGAGCGCCTTGAGCAGGACGGTCACCGACTGCTTGCGCTTGCGGTCGATACGCACGCCGACCATGTCGCGCTTGTCGACCTCCATCTCCAGCCAGGCACCCCGGGACGGGATGATCTTGGCGGAGTAGATGTCCTTGTCGGACGTCTTGTCGATGGAGCTGTCGAAGTAGGCACCCGGCGAGCGCACGAGCTGTGTGACGACGACACGCTCGGTGCCGTTGATCACGAAGGTGCCCTTGTTGGTCATGAGCGGGAAGTCGCCCATGAAGACCGTCTGGGACTTGATCTCGCCGGTCTCGTTGTTGGTGAATTCAGCGGTGACGAAGAGCGGAGCCGCGTACGTGAAGTCGCGTTCCTTGCACTCGTCGATGGAGTTCTTGGGGGGCTCGAAGCGGTGGTCGCGGAAGGTCAGCGACATCGACCCGGAGAAGTCCTCGATCGGGGAGATCTCCTCGAAGATCTCTTCCAGACCGGACTTGGTGGGGACGTCCTGTCCGCTGTCCAGCGCAGCCTCGACGCGACCCTTCCAGGCGTCGTTGCCGAGCAGCCAGTCAAAGCTCTCGGTCTGGAGCGCGAGAAGGTTCGGAACCTCAAGCGGCTCCTTGATCTTCGCAAAAGAGATACGCAGCGGGGCAGTGCTGGCGCCGGTGTTCGAATTGGCAGTCGAGGCGGTGCGCGAGGCGGCCAAGAGGGGGTCCTTCCGAGGGCTCGGACTCTCTACACGCATACCGGTGCCCCTGGTGACGGGCAGGGGGCAGCTAAAAGGCAGCGCAAAGGGTCAGTGTAGCCACAAGGCCCACTGATGTCCAGAGCGGATTTCAGGAAACCGGCTCACGCCCCGGTCTCCACCTCCTGCGGTTGTTCTTCTCGTTTCCGCCACCGTCCCAGCGGCCTCGATACGCCGGGGCGGACCGTGCTCGACTGCGGCACTTCTCGCCTGCCGCAACACTTCCCGCTTCGCCCTCGATCCATGCCTCGGATCCAGGATCGATGTGACGACGCGTCCCGAGAATTGCGCGCTGCGTGCCGTTCGTCAAGGCCCCCAGAGGCAACGAAGATCACCATACCCGCCAGTGCGTGCGGACGGCGCAAGCGTCACAGCCACGCCAAAGGGCGACCACCCGTGTGGGTGATCGCCCTTCGCTGCTGTCCCCACCCGCGCGGGGTAGGAACGCGTGACCCGATGACTCAGGGAGTCAGTGGGCCGATGACTCGGTGAGCCAGGTTCACTTGACCTCGACCGAGGCGCCGGCGCCCTCAAGGGACTCCTTGGCCTTCTCGGCGGCGTCCTTGGCGACCTTCTCGAGGACCGGCTTCGGGGTGCCGTCCACGAGCTCCTTGGCCTCCTTCAGACCCAGCGAGGTCAGCTCACGCACGACCTTGATGACCTGGATCTTCTTGTCGCCGGCGCCGGTGAGGATGACGTCGAACTCGTCCTGCTCCTCGACGGCCTCGGCGGCGGCACCGGGGGCACCCGGGGCGGCGGCGACGACGGCGGCCGGGGCGGCGGCCTCGACGTCGAACTTCTCCTCGAACTTCTTCACGAAGTCGGACAGCTCGATGAGGGTCATCTCCTCGAACTGGGCAAGCAGGTCATCCTGGCTGAGCTTCGCCATGGTGCTGGTCCTTCCAATAAGTCGGCTGGTGCCGGATCAATATGTCGGCGGGCTTACGGGCCCGCTGCGACCGAGTGCGGAGAGTTACTCGGACTCGGCCTCGGCGGGAGCCGGAGTGTCGGCACCGCCCTGCTCTTCGACCTTGCTGCGAAGCGCGTCCGCTGTGCGGACGAACTTCGTGAGCGGGGCCTGGAAGGTCGCCGCGGCCTTGGCCATGGACGCCTTCATGCCACCGGCCAGCTTGGCGAGCAGCACCTCGCGGGATTCGAGATCCGCGAGCTTCTTGAGGTCGTCGGCGCCGTACAGCGCGCCATCGACGATGCCGCCCTTGATCACGAGGGCGGGGTTGTCCTTGGCGAAGTCACGAAGACCCTTCGCCGCCTCGACCGGGTCACCGGTCACGAAGGCGACAGCCGAAGAGCCCGTGAGGAACTCGTCCAGCTCGTTGATCCCGGCCTCGTTGGCCGCGATCTTGGTCAGCGTGTTCTTCACCACACGGTACTGAGCGTTCTCACCGAGCGAGCGGCGCAGCTCCTTGAGCTGGGCCACGGACAGCCCGGTGTACGCGGTGACCACGGCGGCGCTGGAGTTGCGGAACTTGTCCGTAATCTCACCAACGGCGTCGATCTTGTCGGGTGCGACCTGATCCCTTGCCATGAGCCTCGGCCTCCTTCCGGGTGATGAGGACCGCTCGGAAGGGGCTGAACACAACAAACGCCCCAGCGCAGGCGCATGGGGCGTCGGCTCGACCCAAGTGCGTTGAGCACCGGGGGAGTTCTTCCTCAATCACCTGCGCGGGCCGTCCGCGGTGAGGCGGATCCTTCGGTCACCGTGCGCCACGTATGCGCACGACGACGACCAGCGGTCTTTGGCTTCTCGTTGAGACTACGCGAACGGCCCCTTGAGCGGCAAATCCGCCCAGGGGCCGTCGGTTCCGGGAACGACGCGGCTCCGCGGGACAGCTGCCCAAGCGGGTCAGCTCTGGCCGCCGGTCAGCTCTGTGAAGTCCACGGCGTCGTCGGCGGAGGGGTCCTGGACATCGACCTCGGTGCCGTAGTCCGAGTAGTAGACCGTGGAGTCCAGGTCGCCTTGGCCCTTGGTGCTCTTGGCCGTCTCCCGCTTCTTGACCAGCAGGTTCTGGTCGTCGATCCACAGGTCGATCTTCTCGGTGGTCATGCCCGTCTGCTCCAGCTGCTGCTGAAGCTGCTGAAGGTCCTTCTCGCTCAGGTCCTTGGACTGCATCTCGGCCAGTTCGGAGACCTTGAGGGTGCCGGAGTAGTGGGTGGCCTTCTTGCCGCGCACCTGCTCGCTGCCGACCTGCTTGACCTGCTTGCTGGCCACCAGCAGCTGGACTGAGCGCGCGGGGTTGTTGTTCTGGAGCTGGTCCTTCATGAACGCGCCGGAGGCCCCCGCCTTCTCGGCGAGCACGTCGTAGTCGTACTTGATCCAGTGCTTGCCCTTGCCCGCGGTGGAGGCGAAATCATCCCCCATGTTCACGTACATGGCGTCCTTGGCGTAGCGCACCGTCATGGGCTTGTTGCCCATCGGGGAGCCCTTGGTCGCGCTGCCGGACTGGGTGACCTCGATGTCTCCGGTGACCCCGCCCTCCGACCAGTCCATGACGCCCTTGAGGTCGGAGTTCATCTCGCCCTGGGGGGTGGTCTGCTTCTGAACGCCGTCCACCTTCGCGGACTGCTGCTTCTCGGTCGTCGTGGACGCCTTGCGCAGCGCCGCGAGGGTGCCCTGGATCGGGGAGCCGCCCGCCTTCTGTCCCCCGTTGTCGCTGCCGCCGTCTCCCCCGCTGTCGCTGCCGCCACAGGCGGTGAGTCCCGCCATCAGCACAACACCCGCTGCCGCCGCTGCTATTCGTGTCTTCTGCATGGGAATGCCCCCCGGTTTTGAACGGACTCCTGCACCACGGTTTCTTTAACCGCAGCTTACGCAACGTCCAAGACGAACGACCCGGTGGACGAGGTTCCACCGGCCCCCGGACCGCGCGTTCACCTGTCGCGTGTCCACCGGCAGCGCGCGATCCCCGGACTGCGTCCGGCGCCAACGGCGAGGGCCGGTGCCCGCTCCCCTTCAGGAGCGGGCACCGGCCCTGTTGCCGTAACGGCCGGCCGACGGATCGGCCCGGTCTCAGACCGCCGCCGGGTCCTCCTCGGTGAGGAGGTTGCGGGTGCGGTTGCCGTCCACCGGGATACCCGGGCCCATCGTGGTGGTGAAGGTGGCCTTCTTGATGTACCGGCCCTTCGCCGCCGCGGGCTTCAGCCTGTTGATCTCCTCAAGGGCCGCGCCGTAGTTCTCGACGAGCTGCTTCTCGTCGAAGGACGCCTTGCCGATGATGAAGTGCAGGTTGGCGTGCTTGTCGACGCGGAACTCGATCTTGCCGCCCTTGATGTCCGTGACAGCCTTGGTGACATCCGGGGTGACGGTGCCGGTCTTCGGGTTCGGCATCAGACCACGCGGACCGAGCACGCGGCCCAAGCGGCCGACCTTGCCCATGAGGTCCGGGGTCGCGACGACGGCGTCGAAGTCGAGACGGCCACCGGCGACCTCCTCGATCAGTTCGTCGGAGCCGACGATGTCGGCGCCGGCGGCCTCCGCAGCCGCAGCACGGTCACCGGTCGCGAAGACCAGGACCCGGGCGGTCTTACCGGTTCCGTGCGGGAGGTTGACGGTGCCGCGGACCATCTGGTCGGCCTTGCGCGGGTCAACGCCCAGACGCAGGGCGACCTCGACGGTCGCGTCGAACTTCTTCGTGGCGGTCTCCTTGGCGAGGCGGACGGCCTCCAAAGGCGCGTACTGACGCGTCTTGTCGATCTTCGCGTCCGCTTCGCGGAGAGTCTTGCTGCGCTTCACTGCATCTCCTGACAGTTGGAGTCGTGGTACGGGCCAGCGCTTGGCCCTGCCACGGCAATACGGGACGGGTGCCGCGGACCGGGTTCGGTCAGCCCTCGACGGTGACGCCCATGGAACGGGCGGTGCCGGCGATGATCTTCTCGGCGGCGTCCATGTCGTTGGCGTTGAGGTCGGGCATCTTGGTGGTGGCGATCTCACGCACCTGGTCGCGGGTGAGCTTGGCGACCTTGTTGGTGTGCGGAACGCCGGAGCCCTTCTCGATACCGGCGGCCTTGAGGATCATCTTCGAGGCCGGCGGCGTCTTGGTGATGAAGGTGAAGGAACGGTCCTCGTAGACCGTGATCTCCACCGGGATCACCCAGCCACGCTGCGACTCGGTCGCGGCGTTGTACGCCTTGCAGAACTCCATGATGTTGACGCCGTGCTGACCCAGCGCCGGGCCGACGGGCGGCGCCGGGTTGGCGGCACCGGCCTGGATCTGGAGCTTGATCAGCCCCGCGACCTTCTTCTTCTTGGGAGGCATGTTCTCTCCGGGTCCTGGATGAGAGGTGATTCGCCCTCCGCCCGTCACCCGGGCGGAGGCATACCGCACAACGATAGCCGGTATCACCGTGCGGCTTGAAACCGAGCAGGTCAGGAAGGCTGCGAGAGCCTTCCTGACCTGCTCGGAAGCTGTGGTGTGACCCTGGACTCAGCCCTTCGGGCTCAGTCCTTCTGAAGCGGGCTCAGTTCTTCTGGATCTGGTCGAAGCTCAGCTCGACCGGGGTCTCGCGGCCGAAGATCTCGACGAGGCCCTTGACCTTCTTCGAGTCGGCGTTGATCTCGTTGATCGTCGCCTGGAGGGTGGCGAAGGGGCCGTCGGTGACGGTGACCGAGTCGCCGACCTCGAAGTCGAGCACCTGGACCTCGACCTTGCGGCCGGGCCCGCCCGCGGGCTTGCCCTCCTCGTCGGCCGCGGCGGCCTTGGCGGCCTTCTCCTCGGCCTCCGGCGCGAGCATCTTGACGATCTCGTCCAGGGTCAGCGGGTACGGGTCGTAGGCGTTGCCGACGAAGCCGGTGACACCCGGGGTGTTGCGGACGACGCCCCAGGACTCGTTGGTCAGGTCCATCCGCACCAGGACGTAGCCGGGCAGCTTGTTCTGGCGGACGGTGCGGCGGTCGCCGTTCTTGATCTGGACGACCTCTTCCTGCGGCACCTCGGCCTGGAAGATGAAGTCCTCGACGTTGAGCGAGACGGCGCGCTGTTCAAGGTTGGTCTTCACGCGGTTCTCGTAGCCCGCGTAGGTGTGGATGACGTACCACTCGCCGGGCAGGAAGCGCAGTTCCTCGCGGAGCTGGGCGACCGGATCGACCGGCGCCTCATCCTCGGCGGACTCGGCGGTCCCGGCGTCCTCCGCGGCTTCCCCGGCCTCGCCGTCAACGGCCTCCGGGGCCTCGCCCGCTTCGGCGGCCTCATCGGCCAGGGCGTCCTCGGCCGCTTCGGCGGCGGCCTCATCGGCGCCCTCCACGCCCTCGACGTCCTCGGTCAGGGTGCCGGCGGCTTCGTCGTCCACAGTGCCCTGGCCGCTCTCGGCGTTCCGGGCCTGCGCGTCCTCCGCGGTCTCGGCGACAGCGCCGGTCTCGACGCCCATGGCCGCTTCCTCGGCGGGCACGCCCGCGGCGGCGTCAGCGGCTTCGGCCTGGTCGACGCTGCTGTCCGCCGCCTCGACGATGTCACGCGCCGTGTCGTCACCCTCTTCGGGCTTGACGGCGTCGTTCAGGTTCGGCTCAGACACGGTGGCTGCTTCTTCCTGGCTTCAAGGGGTCGTACATGCGGAAAGCCCCGCGAGCGGGGCACTCCGCGGGAGGGTCAGCTGAAGATGTACTTCATTGCTTCTGACAACCCATAGTCAATCACGAACACCAAAGCGATGATGATGACGACAAAGACGATCACCACGGAGGTGTACGTGGAGAGCTGCTGCCGAGTCGGCCAGACAACCTTGCGAAGCTCCGCGACGATCTGGCGGTAGAAAAGCGCGAGACGAGCCATTGGCCCCTTCTTCGCCCGCTTTCCGCCCTTACGAGGCTTCTTGCCCTCGGACGACCCTCCGGGCTCAGGGACCTCGGTGGTGTCCGTGATCTCCGTCACTCGTCCTCACCTGATCCGGGTCGTGGCCCTGCGGCGTCCGGCCCGGCCGCACGGCGGTGCAATTCAGTGCATTTCAGAACGTACGCAAAGGTGCCTGCACAAACACGCACCCAGCGAGGTATGTGTAGCAGGGCCGGAGGGACTCGAACCCCCAACCGCTGGTTTTGGAGACCAGTGCTCTACCAATTGAGCTACGACCCTTTGTCGTTCCTTCAACCTACCGCATACAGGCGGTCGCATGGAGTGCGCGCTCTGAGTGACGAATGAAGGCCAACGACGTGTGAGTGTACGTGCTCCACGGGCGGGCGTCGAACAGGATGCTGCGGTGCCGCGCGCGAACCCCGGTGCCCCGGGGCCCGGGGGTCTGGGAACATGCGTGTATGACCGCTGCGACTCCCTCTGCACACTCCCCTTCCGAGCGACGTCTGTCGGCCCGCATCAGCGCGATCTCCGAGTCCGCGACGCTGGCCGTGGACGCCAAGGCCAAGGCGCTCAAGGCCGCCGGGCGCCCCGTGATCGGGTTCGGAGCCGGCGAGCCCGACTTCCCGACGCCCGATTACATCGTCGAGGCCGCCGTCGCCGCCGCGCGTGACCCGAAGAACCACAGGTACTCCCCGGCAGGCGGACTGCCCGAACTGAAGTCCGCCATCGCCGCGAAGACGCTGCGGGATTCCGGATACGAGGTCGAGGCGTCCCAGGTGCTCGTCACCAACGGCGGCAAGCAGGCCATCTACGAGGCGTTCGCCGCGCTGCTCGACCCGGGCGACGAGGTCATCGTCCCGGCGCCGTACTGGACCACCTACCCCGAGTCGATCCGGCTGGCCGGCGGGACCCCCGTGCCCGTCGTCGCGGACGAGACGACCGGATACCGGCTGACGGTCGAGCAGTTGGAGGCCGCGCGCACGGACCGCACCAAGGTGCTGGTCTTCGTCTCCCCCTCCAACCCGACCGGCGCCGTCTACCCGCGTGAGCAGGTCGAGGAGATCGGCCGCTGGGCCGTCGAGCACGGGCTGTGGGTGCTCACCGACGAGATCTACGAGCACCTGGTGTACGGGGGCGCCGAGTTCACCTCGATGCCGGCCGTGGTGCCCGAGCTGCGCGAGAGGTGCGTGGTCGTCAACGGTGTGGCGAAGACGTACGCCATGACCGGCTGGCGCGTGGGCTGGATCCTGGGCCCGCAGGATGTGATCAAGGCCGCGGCCAACCTCCAGTCGCACGCCACCTCCAACGTCAGCAACGTCTCCCAGGTCGCGGCGCTGGCCGCCGTCTCCGGGGACCTGGAGGCGGTCGCCACGATGCGCGAGGCGTTCGACCGGCGGCGGCGCACCATCGTCCGGATGCTCAACGAGATCGACGGGGTGCTCTGCCCCGAGCCCGAGGGCGCCTTCTACGCCTACCCCTCGGTCAAGGCCCTGCTGGGCAAGGAGATCCGGGGCAAGCGGCCCGCCACCAGCGTGGAGCTGGCCGCGCTCATCCTGGAGGAGGTCGAGGTCGCGGTCGTCCCGGGCGAGGCGTTCGGCACTCCCGGATACCTGCGGCTCTCCTACGCGCTGGGCGACGAGGACCTGGTGGAGGGCGTCTCGCGCATCCAGAAGCTGCTGGCCGAAGCGAACTAGCCGAGGCGAACCAGCGGCAGCGGCGGCGCGGGTGGGGGCCACAGCGGAGGCACTCCGTCCCCTGCCTGCCCTTCCCGCGAGCGGGTCCGGAGACATCTCCGGGCCCGCTCTTGCTTTCGGGCCTCCCTCTTGCGGGTACCCGTTACCTCTTCGCCACCCGGATACGGCAGGATCTTGGGATGTTGCACTCTTCCTCAGAGCGGGATCTGCGGACGCTGCCGAAGGCCCATCTGCATCTGCACTTCACGGGTTCGATGCGCTCGGGGACCCTCCTCGAACTGGCCGACAAGTACGGCGTCCACCTGCCCGAGGCGCTGAGCGGGGGCGAGCCTCCGCAACTGCGCGCGACCGACGAGCGCGGCTGGTTCCGCTTCCAGCGGCTGTACGACATCGCGCGCTCGTGTCTGCGCGAGCCCGAGGACATCCAGCGACTGGTGCGCGAGGCCGCCGAGGAGGACGTCAGCGACGGCTCGCGCTGGCTGGAGATCCAGGTCGATCCCACCTCGTACGCGCCCCGGCTGGGCGGGCTCTCGCCCGCGCTGGAGATCATCCTGGACGCGGTGGAGACCGCGTCCCGCGAGACCGGCCTGGGCATGCGAGTGGTGGTGGCGGCGAACCGGATGAAGCACCCGCTGGACGCCCGTACGCTGGCGCGGCTCGCGGTGCGCTACCGGGACCGGGGCATCGTCGGCTTCGGCCTGTCCAACGACGAACGCCGGGGCTTCGCACGCGACTTCGACCGGGCGTTCGCCATCGCGCGGGAGGGCGGCCTGCTCGCCGCGCCGCACGGCGGCGAGCTGTCGGGGCCGTACAGCGTGCGCGACTGCCTGGATGATCTGCGGGCCGACCGGGTGGGGCACGGGGTGCGCGCCGCGGAGGACCCGTGGCTGCTGGAGCGGCTGGCCGAGCGGGGCGTCACCTGCGAGGTGTGCCCGGCCTCCAATGTGGCGCTGGGCGTCTACGAGAAACCCGAGGACGTGCCGCTGCGTTCCCTGTGGAACGCCGGGGTGCCGATGGCCCTGGGCGCGGACGACCCACTGCTGTTCGGCTCGCGGCTGGTGGCGCAGTACGAGATCGTGCGGACGGCGCACGGGTTCTCGGACGAGGAACTGGCCGAGCTGGCCCGCCAGTCGGTGCGCGGCGCCTCGATGCCCGCGGACGTGCGGGCCGGGATACTGGCCGACATCGACGCCTGGGCGACGGCGGTTCCGGCCTGACCCGGACTGACCCGGACTGGCCGGGAGTCGGCCCGGACCGGACGGGTCGGCTCCGGGCGTCACTTCCCCGTCCCCCCGTCGCCGCTCCCTGTCGGCCCGTACCGCGCCCCGCTGCCCCGCTACAGCGCGCAGCCGACCGTCACCGGCTCGTTGTGCAAGGTGACGCCGAACGCCGCCTCGACCCCGTCGCGCACCTCGCGGGCCAGGGCCAGCAGGTCGGCGGTGGTCGCCGTGCCCCGGTTGGTGAGGGCCAGCGTGTGCTTGGTGGAGATACGGGCGGGGCCGGTGCCGTACCCCTTGGTGAAGCCGGCCTTGTCGATGAGCCAGGCGGCGGACGTCTTGGTGCGGCCCTCCCCCGCGGAGAAGGCGGGCGGGGCGACATCCGGCCCGAGGCGCTCGCGCACCCGTGCGACGAAGGCGGCGAACTCTGCCTCGTCCAGGACCGGGTTGGTGAAGAACGACCCCGCCGACCAGGTGTCATGGTCCGCCGGGTCCAGGACCATGCCCTTGCCCGCGCGGAGCTTGAGCACCGTCTCGCGCGCGAGGGCCACGGGCACCCGGTCGCCGGTCTCCACCCCGAGGACGCGGGCCGTCTCGGCGTACTTCAGCGGCGCGGAGAGGCCGCCGGCGTCCTCCAGCGCGAAGCGCACCCGCAGGACGACGTGGCGCTCGGGGTCGGCCTTGAAGCGGCTGTGCCGGTAGGAGAAGCCGCACTCCGCATTCGGGATCGTGACCGTCTCTCGGGCGTGGCGGTCGTAGGCGACGACCTCGGTGAGGGTGCTGGAGATCTCCTGGCCGTAGGCGCCCACGTTCTGGATCGGGGTCGCCCCGGCCGAGCCCGGGATGCCCGCCAGGCACTCGATGCCGCCCAGGCCCGCCTCGACGGTGCGGGCCACGGCCCGGGACCAGTTCTCCCCGGCTGCCAGCTCCAGGCAGCCGCCCGAGAGCGAGAAACCGCTGGTCGCGATGCGCAGCACCGTGCCCGGGAAGCCCTCGTCGGCGATGACGAGGTTGCTGCCGCCCGCGACGATCAGCAGAGGCGTTCCGCTGTCGTCGGCCTCGCGGACCGCCTCGATCACCTCGTCGTCGGTGGTCGCCGTGATCAGGCGGGTGGCGGGCCCGCCCAGGCGCAGCGTCGTGAAGGACGCGAGCGCGAGCGGCGCGTGCGCCGGGGAGGCCGGAGAGCCCGGGGAGGCCGGGAAGGCGGCGCCGGAATGCCCGGAGCCCGCGGGGTCAGTGGGGTCAGCGTGAAGTTCCTGCACGTGCTCAAGGGTACGAGAGGGGGCGCGTACGGCCCGGATCGGTACGCCCCGGCCGGGCGCGGGCGGCGTGGCGGCCTGTCGGAGCCTGCGGGCGCTCGGGGCTCAGAACTTCCCCGGAACTTCAGACTTCCCCAGAGCTTCAGGACTTCAGAGCTTCAGGGATCCAGGCCGCTCGGACCGCTCAGGCGAGCTTGACCACGGCGCGGGACATGCCGAGCACCTTCTGGCCCGCGCTGGTGACCGTGAGATCGACCTGGACCGTGCGGGCCTCGTCATCCAGCTTGGCCGCGACCTTCGCCGCCACCTCGATGAGCGCGCCCTGTCCGTCGTCAGGCACGACGACCGGCTTGGTGAAGCGCACGGAGTAGTCCACGAGCGCGCCCGGGTCACCGGTCCAGTCGGTGACGGCTCGCGCGGCCTCGGCCATGGTGAACATGCCGTGCGCGATGACGTCGGGGAGCCCGACCTCCTTGGCGAAGCGCTCGTTCCAGTGAATGGGGTTGAAGTCCCCCGAGGCACCGGCGTAGCGCACGAGCCTGTCGCGGTCCACGGGGAAGGTGCGGACGGGCAGTTCGGTACCGGCCTCGACCTCGGCGTAGGCGACCTTGGCTGTCATCGACGTCACTCCCCTTCCACCGCGCGCGCCACCAGCTTGGTGTGCACGGTCACCACCGGACTGCCTTCCGCGTCGGTCACCTCGCCGCGGATCTCCAGCACCTCGTTGCCCGCCAGGGACTTGATCGACTCGATCGTGGAGGTGACCGAGAGCAGGTCACCGGCCATGACCGGACGCGTGTACGCGAACTTCTGGTCCCTGTGCACCACGCGCGCGTAATCCAGCCCCAGCTTCGGGTCGCGCACCACGCGCTGAGCCTCGTCGAAGCTGATGGAGAAGACGAACGTCGGCGGCGCGATCACCTCGGCGTGGCCCAGCGCCCTGGCGGCCTCGGGGTCGGTGTAGGCGGGATGGGTGTCACCGATGGCCTCCGCGAACTCGCGGATCTTCTCCCTGCCGACCTCGTAGGGACGGCTGGGCGGATACGTCCTCCCGACGAAGGACTGGTCGAGTGCCATCGGCGGCGCCTCCTGCGGCAAGGGTGGGTGTAGGCGAGGGCGGGACGAACAGGCGACCGGCCCGCGGGCCCCGCCCCGGCACCCGGGAGCCCTCCGCGCGCTGCGGGAGGGCTGCGAGGTCCGGGCGCCGACACAACACGAGGCCGACCCCGGCTGGCGGGGACGGCCTCGGAGCGAGACGGTTCAGCGAGTCTCGCGGTGCACGGTGTGCTTGTTGTCGCGCGGACAGAACTTGCTCATCTCAAGCCTGTCCGGGTTGTTACGCCGGTTCTTCTTCGTGATGTAGTTCCGCTCCTTGCACTCCACGCAGGCCAGCGTGATCTTCGGGCGGACGTCTGTGGCAGCCACGTGAGTGCTCCTTGACGAACGGACGGGTTTAAACACAGAAAGAGTAGCCGATCGGAGGACCGACCCCACAACCGGCTACTGTCGGTGAAGTAGCGGTGACCGGACTTGAACCGGTGACACAGCGATTATGAGCCGCTTGCTCTACCGACTGAGCTACACCGCCACGATGCGGTGATCTCCCGCGGAAGATCTCTCACATCAGAGCCCCAAAACGGAATCGAACCGTTGACCTTCTCCTTACCATGGAGACGCTCTGCCGACTGAGCTATTGGGGCGAGCGATGAAGACATTACACGCCTGGCCGCCAAACGTGAAATCCGTATTGGCCCCGCCCGCGTCCCCGCCCGGCCCCCGTCCCAACAGGCCCTGGCGCTACACCGATACGGCCCGGGGCGCCGCGCCGGCACGGGGGTGAGCGGCGCGCCGATACGGCCCCGCGCGGCCTGCCGATACGGGCTCGGGCACCACGCCGGTACGACTATTCGTCTCCTCCCCGCCGCCGCTCACCGGGCGTCCTACTCTCATCTCCACATGCGACGTGGGAGCAAGATGACCGACGATGAGCCGCAGGAACCGGGGAATTCCGGGCGGGAATTCCGCGACGCCGCTGCCCCGCATCCCTCACACCCCCCTCACTCGCTCGTCCTGTGCGGCGCCCGCCTCGTGGACGGCCGCACGGTCGACGTCCGGCTGGTGGCCGACCGCATCGAGGCCGTCGGCACGGCGGGCAGCCTGGGCCCGGCACAGGACTGCGGCACACGGGTCGATCTGTCCGGATACCTGTTGCTTCCGGCCCCCGCCGAGCCGCACGCGCACTACGACACCGCACTGACCGCCGACCCCCCGCCCGAGCCCACAGGGCGCGACTCTCACCACGCCCAAGGCGCGCACGGCAGTCACAACGGGCACGACGCGCCCCCCGTACGGAGCACGGCCCGGGGGCGGAGCACCGCCGGGGGGCGGGGCGCGGGCCAGGGGCGGGATACGGACGCCTGCGGGGAGGACGTCCAGCGGCGCACCACCGAGGCCGCGCTGCTCCAGCTCGGGCAGGGGGCCACCGCGCTGCGCACCCATGTGCACATCGGCGGCGTCGCCGGGCTGCGCTCGCTGGAGGCGGTGCTCCAGGCACGCAGATCGCTGCGCGGGCTGGTGGACCTGAGCGCGGTGGCCGTGCCCCGGCTGCTGACCGGAGCGGGCGGCGCCGAGGAGCTGGCCATGCTGCGGGACGCGCTGAAGATGGGCGCGAGCGCCGTCGGCGGCTGCCCCGATCTGGACCCGGACCCCGGCGGCTACGTCGAGGCCGTGCTGGAGGTCGCGGCCGAGCACGGCTGCCATGTCGATCTGCACACCGACGGGAGCGATCCCGCGCGGCTGACGCGGCTCGCCTCGGCGGCCGGCGGACTGCGGCCCGGGGTCTCGATCGGACCGTGCGCCGGGCTGGCGCGGCTGCCGCACCAGGTGGCACTGCGTACGGCCGACCAGCTCGCCGCCGCCGGGGTCACCGTCGTCTGCCTGCCGCAGGGCAACTGCGGCATGCTGGAGCGCCCCTCCCCCGCCTCGCCCTCCCGGGTGGCGCCCGCGCGGGTGCTGGCGGCGGCCGGGGTCGCGGTGGCGGCCGGCAGCGGGGCGCTGCGCGACGCCGCCAACCAGGTCGGCCGGGGCGACCCGCTGGAGGCCGCCTACCTGCTGGCCTCCCACGGCGAGGCCCGGCCCGAGAGCGCGTACGACGCGGTCAGCACGCGGGCCCGGGCCGCGATGGGGCTGCCCGAGGTCCGCGTCGAGGCGGGCTTCCCCGCCGAGTTGCTCGCGGTGCGCGGCTCGCGGCTGGCCGGTGCGCTCTCGCTCGCCTACAGCCGCATCGTGGTGCACCGCGGCCGGGTGGTGGCCCGTACGAGCGCGGTGCGCGAATACTGCGACCTGGCGGCGGCGCCCGAACTCGGGCTGCCGCGTCAGTCCCAGGGGTGAGGTCCCCGGCCCGGTGACCCGGTGGGCGTACGGTCGGGGGTATGCGCACAGTTATCGCTGGTGGACACGGTCAGATCGCGCTGCGGCTGGAGCGGCTGCTCGCCGGGCGCGGGGACGAGGTGGCGGGTATCGTCCGCCGCCCCGAGCAGGCGAGTGACCTGCTGGGGGCGGGCGCCGAACCCGTCGTGTGCGACCTCGAGTCGGCGACGGCCGACGAGGTCGCCCGGCACCTGGAGGGCGCCGACGCCGCGGTCTTCGCGGCGGGCGCGGGCCCGGGGAGCGGCAGCGACCGCAAGCAGTCGGTCGACCACGGCTCGGCGGTGCTGTTCGCCGACGCGGCCGAGAACGCCGGCGTACGCCGCTTCCTGATCGTCTCCTCGATGGCCGCCGACGCCTCGCTGTCCGGGACTCCCGAGGGTATGGACCCGGTCTTCGCGGACTACCTGCGCGCCAAGGGCGCCGCCGACGACGACGTACGCTCCCGGGCGGGCCTGGACTGGACGGTGCTGCGCCCCGGCCGCCTGACCGACGGCACCGGGACCGGCCGCGTCCACCTCGCCGAGCGGACCGGGCGAGGCGATGTGACCAGGGACGACGTGGCCGCCGTGCTGGTCGCCCTGCTGGATTCGCCGGGGACTGCGGGGCGGACGCTGGAACTGGTGGGCGGCCGGACGCCGATCCCGGAGGCGATCGCCGCCATCGGCGGGTGAGCCGGCCCGTGAACGCGCCTCCGCCTCCGTGACCCGGCATACCTTCCGTTCCGCACCCGCCGCCTCGGCCACCCCTGCCGTCCTCGCCGCAGCGCTGCGCCCACGGTGCGGCTACGGGCCGCCGACCCCGTCGGCTGCCGGGGCCGCCGCGTTCCCGGCCAGCCACAACGCGTGTTTCGCACACCTGGCCGACGCGCTGCTCGACCAGGCGCCCCGTGCCGCGGTGCGGATGGCCTCCCTGCGCGGGGTGGACGCGGCCCCTCTGGTGCTCGCCGATGTCGATCCGTCAGGGCGCCTGTTCACCGGGACGGTGCGTCTGGACCAGTTACGGCTGGAGGGCAGCTGCGCCTTCGTCCGGGTCCCGCGCCGCGCCGACGGGCGGCGCGGCCGGTACGGGCGGTGGGGGTGGCGGGGACGGCACGGCCGAGACGGGCGCGGGGGTGGTTCGGCCGGCCGGCGCGCTTCACCCAGCGCCGTACGCTCGCCGAGGAACGCACTGGCGCGCGAGCGGCCCGGCCGCGGTCCGGGGCTGGAACGTTGCGGTCTTCGGCGCGGGGCACATGGGGCCGGCCCAACTGGCGCCGCTCCACCGGGCGCTGCGCAAGTCGTTCGAGGACGCCAAGAACGAGCCCGGCGCTGCGGACTTCTCCTAGGCGAGATGGAGAGGCGCCGCCACGACCGCACCGGCACCACCCGCGCCGAACGCGGACTGCTGCACGGCTACTGGCTGCTGTGCGGCTACGGCCTGCGCGCTTCCGGCGCCCTGGGCCGGCTCGCCGCCGCCATGCTCCTCACCCTCGTCCTGCTGATGGCTTCGGCCTGCCCCAGGACACCCCGGAACAGCGGGCGACCGCCACCGTGCCGCCCGGCGGAGGAAGGATCACGGTCGAGCTGGCGAAGAAGGACCCGCACCATCCCACGGGCAACAGGTGCACCGGCGAGCGCTTCGAGAAGTCCCTGGACGTCACCCTCAATTCGGTGGTCTTCCGTTCCGTCGGGCAGGACCTCACCACGGTCGGCACCTCCATCGAGATGACCTCCCGCATTCTGGAACCCGCCCTGCTCGCCCTGACAGTTCTCGCCGTACGCGGACGTGTCAAACGCTGACGCCGCACTTCACCGTTTTACGGTTGCACCGCTGTACGGCTTTACGATTCCACTGCTTCGCCGCTTCACCGCTTTCAGCGCCTCTTGGATCCCTTGCGCTGTGCTGCCGCCTCGGCGAGTTGAGGCTGGGGCGGCTTTCGAAGCACATTTCTCTCCGCCTTGGGGCGACGGAGGGGGGACGATTTCTGCGGGGCGCCCGTACCGGTTTTCCGCGTGCCTTTTCCCCATCCGGGGAGCAAGCCTTTTGCCGAGCGAGTGACTTCTTTCCTCAGCCGGTCGAATGGACCGTCGGAGTCGTACGAGTGCGACGTCCCAATCTCGCTGGGCTCGGGGGTCTGCCCTGCGGAGTCTCTGGAATCCGGGGAGCCCGGGGAGTCCGGCATCTGCCGCGTTTCGATTCCCGGGCGTATCGGAACCGGCCGCGGATTCAAGAAGGCTCCCTGCCCAGGGTGTCCGTCACGGGCCGGAGCGCTGGGAGTCCTCCGCTGATACGTATACGGATCGCTCGGGTACTCCGGGATCGGAGACAGCCCCCGTGGTGCCTTGGAGGCCGCCGCCCACCTCCGCGAGCGAGGGGGCTGAGACCTTCCCCAACTGTCGGGCATCGAGAACTCCAATTTCAGTGCACGCGCGGCCGTCCGAAGTTCACCTTTCAACTCCGGTGCAAGCGCGTGTGGTTGGGATGGCGGGGAGTGACCCCGCATAAGCTGAACCAGCCAGGACCACTACTCCCCGGACAGCCACCCCCTTATGCGGATTGCGACCCGGAGAAAAACGTAGAGCCCGGCGTTCCGGTTCAACGGGCCGAGGGTCCGCCCCGGAGGACACCGCCGAGCCGCGCCCGCGCCACCCGCATGGCCTTCATCACACCGCGCCGCACGCCCGTCACTCGGCACAGCCCGGACAGCCCGGACGCCATACGTCATCACCGTCCGTACTCGGGCGCGGGCGCGGCACCGAGGACCGGCAGGGGGCGGGGGGAGATCAGGGGGTGGGGATGGGACGGAAGCGAGGCGGCGCCTGCCTGTCCGTCCCGGCGGGGAAACAGGAAACGGGCCCCTGACCGGCCGATTGGCTGGTCAGGGGCCCGTTTCGGGTTCCTGTGGCGGCGCCAGGATTCGAACCTGGGAAGGCTGAGCCGGCAGATTTACAGTCTGCTCCCTTTGGCCGCTCGGGCACACCGCCTGGGAATCGCTGCCTGGCACCCCGCCGGGGCGGTGCGCCGTGGCAACGGTGTAAACCATACCCGATGGCCGGGGGTGGTTCGCCACTCGGTTGATCAGCCGCCGCACGGGCCGCGGGGCGGTCGGCCGCACGGTACGGGTGGCTAGGCTTTGCGCACGGCCATCGAGGCCGCTTTCTGCCGGATCTACGTACGAGGAGCCAACTCACCATGGCCGACTCCAGTTTCGACATCGTCTCGAAGGTCGAGCGGCAGGAGGTCGACAACGCCCTGAATCAGGCCGCGAAGGAGATCTCGCAGCGCTATGACTTCAAGGGTGTGGACGCCTCCGTCGCGTGGTCGGGCGAGAAGATCGAGATGCGGGCGAACTCGGAGGAACGGGTCAAGGCCGTGCTCGACATCTTCCAGTCCAAGCTGATCAAACGCGGCATTTCCCTGAAGGCGCTGGACACCGGGGAGCCGCAGGCTTCCGGTAAGGAATACCGCATTTCCTCCTCGCTCCAGGAGGGAATCTCGCAGGACAACGCGAAGAAGGTCGCCAAGGTCATCAGGGACGAGGGCCCCAAGGGCGTCAAGGCGCAGGTGCAGGGCGACGAGCTGCGGGTGACCTCCAAGAGCCGGGACAGTCTCCAGGAGGTCATCACGCTGCTGAAGGGCAAGGACTTCGACTTCGCGCTTCAGTTCGTCAACTACCGCTGAACCGGCTGGGCTTCGCCTGGCACGCGCGGGGATACGGATGCGGTCATGCCTTCCGGGGCGTGGCCGCATTCGTGTGCCGGGAGCCCGTCCGCCAGGGACCCGTCCGCCGGGAGCCTGGCACCCCCGCCGGGGCCCCGGGTGCCGGGAGCGGACCGTGCGGAGTTTCCGGGCGGCGAGGGCCGCTGCCGTCAGGGAGAGGACGAGGTGACGCAGGAGGAGCGGGGTACCTTCGGCCGGCTCTACTACCTGCTGATGGTCGGGCTCGTCATGGAGGAAACGCTCGGCCCCGATACCGAGGTACCGGGGTCGATGCTGGTGGAGGCGATGCGGAGCATCGCCGGGACCTGACGCTCGTGGCGCGCCCGGAGCCTCCCGGGCGGCGGGGAGCCGCTACCAGCGGTAGTGGGGGTAGGCGGCCTGGGCGCCCGTCGGGACGATCTCGCGGCCGAGTGGCATCAGGGAGATCGGGATCATCTTGAAGTGGGCCAGGCCGAAGGGGATGCCGATGATGCTCACGCACAGGGCGACGCCGAGCGTCAGGTGGCCGATGGTGAGCCAGATGCCCGCGAAGATCAGCCAGATCACGTTTCCGGCGCCGGATGCCGCACCGGCTTCACGCCGTTGGACGACGGTTCTGCCGAACGGCCAGAGCGCATAGGAGGCGATGCGGAAGCAGGCCAGGCCCCAGGGGATGGTGATGATCAGGACGCAGCACACCAGCCCGGCGAGGAGATAGCCCAGGGCCATCCACAGACCGGAGAAGATCAGCCAGATGAGGTTGAGGAGGGTCTTCACTCGGTCCAGCCTGCCATCTTCTCCAGGCGCGCGACACGTTCGGTCATCGGGGGATGCGTGGAGAAGAGCTTGGAGAGCCCCTCGCCCCTGCGGAACGGGTTGGCGATCATCATGTGGCTCGCCGTCTCCAGCCGGGGTTCGGGGGGCAGGGGCAACTGCTGGGTGCCGGACTCCAGTTTGCGCAGCGCGGAGGCGAGCGCGCGGGGGTCCCCGGTGAGCTGGGCCCCGGAGGCGTCGGCCTCGTACTCCCGCGAGCGCGAGACGGCGAGTTGGATGAGCGAGGCGGCGACCGGGCCCAGAATCATGATCAGCAGCATGCCGACCAGGCCCGGCCCCTCGTCGTCGTCGGAGCGGCCTATGGGCACCAGCCAGGCGAAGTTGACCAGGAAGAGCACCACGGAGGCGAGGGCTCCGGCGACCGAGGAGATGAGGATGTCGCGGTTGTAGACGTGGCTCAGCTCGTGGCCGATGACGCCGCGCAGCTCCCGTTCGTCCAGCAGGCGCAGGATGCCGTCGGTGCAGCACACCGCGGCGTTACGGGGGTTGCGGCCGGTCGCGAAGGCGTTGGGGGCCTGGGTCGGGGAGAGGTAGAGGCGCGGCATCGGCTGGCGCGCGGCCGTCGAGAGCTCGCGCACGATGCGGTACAGCTCGGGGGCCTCGAACTCGCTCAAGGGGCGGGCGCGCATCGCACGCAGCGCGAGCTTGTCGCTGTTCCAGTACGCGTACGCGTTGGTGCCCAGCGCGACGGCCAAGGCGATGACGAGGCCCGTCGTGCCGAAGAAGCTCCCGATGACGAGGATGAGAGCGGACAGCCCCCCGAGGAGCAGGGCCGTCCTCAGCCCGTTGTGCCGGCGGTGCACGGTACGCCCTCCAGGTGGTGCGGCGGGGAATCCCGAGCAGGGTGGTCCTTCCACTCTCCAGGTGGCCCCTTCCAGTGGACCCTCCCTGGCTGGTCAACGCATTCCGGACCGGCGCAGTTCCCCCGCCGTACCCGCGTGGGCCAGGCGTGACGAGGCTCGCACCGGGCTGTGACCTGCCCCTGTCATGCCGCCCGCGGCCTGTCGGCTTCCGTCCTGGAGAGCCGGGGCGGGGCGGAGTGGGGTGAGGGAGGTTTGGGGCGAGCGCGCGTCAGAAGAGCGCCGTGTCCGCGAAGCGGAGGAGGAGCTGCGGCGCACCGGATGCCACGAGGGCGAGGAGGCCGGTGAGTGCGATCGTCGCGGTGAGCGGCAGTGCGAGGCGGCGCGGACGCGGGCGCGTGCCGGGCCCGGCCGCCACCGGCTCGCCCGTACGGCCGTGCTCCTCCCCGGCGGTCTCCCCCGTGGGACGGCCGTCACCGGCCGGGCGGAAGAGCAGCGCCGTCCAGCGCAGGTAGTACACCAGCGCGATCACGACGTTCACCGCCATGACGACCGCGAGCCAGCCCAGGCCCGCATCGACGGCGGCGCCGAAGACGGTCACCTTGGCGAACAGTCCGATGACACCAGGTGGCAAGCCCGCCAGGCACAGCAGGAAGAAGCCCATCGCGAGCGCGGTCAGCGGGCGTGCGGAGACCAGGCCCCGGAAGTCGTCGAGACGGTGCCCGGAGACTCCGTCGTCCACCGGGTCCGCTCCCGCCGTACCCGATTCCGCCCCGTCGGCTCCTGCCGTCGCACCGGCCGGCCCCGCGGCGCGTACGGCCGCGACGACGGCGAAGGCGCCGAGGTTCACCACCGCGTACATCAGCGCGTAGGCCAAGGTCGCGCCGATCGCCGCCGAGGGGTCGTCGGCCCGGCCCGCGTACCCGGCCGAGGCGATCGGGACGAGCAGATAGCCCGCCTGCCCCACCGACGACCAGGCCAGCAGGCGCACCGCGCTGTGGGCCCCCGCGGCGCGCTGGCGCAGCGCCGCGAGGTTGCCGACGCTCATGGTGAGCGCCGCCAGCACCGCCAGCGCCGGGCCCCACAGGTGCGCGTACGAGGGGAAGGCCCGCACGGTCACCAGGATCAGTCCGGTGAGGCCCGCGACCTTGCCGACCACCGACAGGTAGGCGGCGACCGGCACCGGGGCGCCCACGTAGGTCTCGGGCACCCAGAAGTGGAAGGGCGCGGCCCCCGCCTTGAAGGCGAAGCCCACCAGGGTGAGCACGACGCCGGTGGCGGCCAGGGTCTCCAGTCGGCTGTCGGCGCCCGGCAGGCCCTCGGCGACGGCGCTCAGATGCATGCTCCCGGTCGCGGCGTAGACGAAACTGACGCCCAGGAGCATCACGGCGGTCGCGGTGACCGAGGAGAGGAAGAACTTCAGCGCCGACTCGGACGACAGCCGCCACCCGCGCCGCAGCCCCACCAGCGCGAACGCGGGCAGCGAGACGACCTCCAGCGCGACCACGAGCGTGGCCAGGTCCCGGGCCGCGGGCAGCAGCGCCGCACCGGATGCCGAGGAGAGCAGCAGGAACCAGAACTCCCCCGCGGGCAGTTCCTCGTCGCGTACGGCCGAAACGGACAGCAGCGCCGTCACGAAGGCGCCGCCCAGAACGAGCAACTGGATGGTGAGCGTAAACGGGTCGGCGACATAGCTGCACGCCCCGTTCCCCGAGGTCAGGCAGAACGTCGAGCGGTCCGCGCCGATCAGCGGGACGATGGCCAGCCCGGCCAGCGCGAGCCCTCCGGTGGCCAGCCATCCGAGCAGCGCTTTGTGCCGCTCCGCCAGGAAGAGATCGGCCACCAGGACCACGAGGGCGAAGAGGGCGGCCAACGCGGGGGGTGCGATGGCCGCCCAGTCCACGCTCTGGACGAGGTGCTGGGCGTTCCCGGTGCTGTGCGCACCGAGCCGCTGAACGCTCTCGGAGGCGAGAGTCACTGGCGCTGTCATCGGGTCACTCCTGGCAGGAGGCTCTGCACGGCCGGATCGGTCAGCCCCAGCAGCGCCGCGGGCCACAGCCCGGCGAGGACGGTGAGGACGACCAGCGGCGTCCAGGCCGCGAATTCATGGGGCCGCACATCCGGCAGGTCCCGCACCCCCGGCTCGGCGGCGGGGCGTCCCGGTCCCGCCCCGTCCGGATCGCCCATGCACACGCGGCGTACGACCAGCAGCATGTAGGCGGCCGTCAGCAAGGTGCCCAGGGCTCCCAGGACCATGAAGACCAGGTAGGCGGGGCGGCTGAGCCCGGCGGCCGGGTGGTAGGCGCCCAGCAGCGCCAGCAGCTCGCCCCAGAAGCCGGCCAGTCCGGGCAGGCCGAGGGAGGCGACGGCGCCGAAGGCGAGGATCCCGCCGAACCGCGGCGCCCTCCCGTAGAGCGCGGCGCCCGTCGCACCGGCCAGGCTGTCCAGGTCACTGGTGCCCATGCGGTCCTTGAGCGCGCCGACGAGGAAGAAGAGCAGCCCGGTGATGAGGCCGTGCGCGACGTTGGCGAACAGCGCGCCGTTGACACCCGTATGGGTGAGGGTGGCGATACCGAGCAGCACGAAGCCCATGTGGCCGACGGAGGAGTAGGCGATCAGCCGCTTGAGGTCCCCGCCCGCTCCCTCACGTACGAGGGCGAGGCAGGCCAGCGACCCGTAGATGATCCCGACGGCCCCGAAGGCCGCCAGATACGGCGCGAAGGTGTGGATGCCCTCCGGCACCCCGGCCAGCAGGATCCGGACGAATCCGTAGGTGCCCATTTTCAGCAGCACTCCGGCGAGCAGCACCGAGCCCACCGTGGGCGCGGCCGTGTGCGCGTCCGGCAGCCAGCTGTGCAGCGGCCACATGGGCGCCTTGACGGCGAGGCCGATGCCGATGGCCAGGGCCGCGAGCAGCTGGGTGGTGTGGCCGAGGCCGGAGCCGCGTTCCTGGGCGAGCCGCACCATGTCGAACGTTCCGGCGTTCAGCCCGATCAGGAGCAGGCCCAGGAGCATCACCACGGAGCCGAGGAGCGTGTAGAGGATGAACTTCCACGCGGCGGCGGCCCGTCCTGCCCCGCCCCACCTGGCGATCAGGAAGTACATCGGGATGAGGACCATCTCGAACGCCAGGAAGAACAGCATCAGGTCGAGCACCGCGAAGGTGGCCAGCGTGCCGCACTCCAGCGCGAGCAGCAGGGCGACGAACGCCCTCGGGCTGGGCCCCTGCGGCATCTTGGCGTAGCTGTAGAGCGCGCACAGGAATGTCAGCAGCGCGCTCAGCACGAGCAGCGGCAGGGAGATCCCGTCGGTCCCGAAGTGCAGCCGGACGCCCAGCGCCGGGATCCAGCCGACGTCCGTCTCGGCCTGCATGGTGCCCGGGTTGTCGTGATCGAAGCCGAGTGCCAATGCGACGGTGAGGGCCAGCACCACGCCGGTGACGGTCACTCCGTGCCGCAGGACGGCCTGCTCCGGGCTGCGTCCGCGCAGTCCGGGCGGCGCGGGCAGCAGCGCGGCCAGGGCGCCGAGCAGCGGCAGGGCGACGACGGCGACGAGGAGCGCCTGCATCACTGTCTCGTCGAGCGGGATCACGTCACGCCCCTCCGTTCCCTGTCGCGGCCAGTACGGCGGCGATGGCGAGCACCAGCGAGCCCGTCAGCAGCGCGCCCAGGTAGGTCTGCACGTTGCCGGTCTGCGCGCGGCGCACGGCGGCGCCCAGCAGCCGGGAGCCGCGCCCCGCGCCGTTGACGTAGGCGTCGATGACCTCGCGGTCCAAGAAGCGCACCAGGCGGGCGGCGCCCTGGACGGGGCGGACGACGACGGCCGCGTAGACGGCGTCCAGGTGGAATCCGGCGGCGGCGTGCCGGTGCAGCGGTCCGAGGAGCAGCAGGCCGGGATCCACGTCGTACTCGGGGTGCAGCGCGGCGTGTGCCGTGCTGTGCCGCCAGGTGGCGTACGTCAGGATGCCGCCGACCAGTGACACTCCGGTGGCCAGCACGGAGGTGGTCAAGGTGGGCGTCAGGGAGCGGCCGTCGAACCAGTCGGGCAGCACGAGGAAGCCCAGGCCCAGCGCGAGGGAGGGAAGCGCGAGCACCCACAGGACGGCGGTCATCACGACGGGTTCCCGGGCCTGGCCGTCGTGCGGCCGGCCGGGCGCGGGCATGGCCAGCTCCGTCTCGGGCGCCTGCTGCGGCACCACCTCGGGCACGTGTTCGGCGGCCTTCTCGGAGCCGACGGCGAGCGGCACGGGCCCACTGTTCGCGTCGGCACCGGATGCCCCACCGGATGCCTTGTCGGACGTGGCCGCCGCACCGGATGCTGTGTCGGACGCGGACGCCGCACCGGATGCCGCGCCGTTGCCGGTGGCGAGGGCGCGGGCCGGGGCGCGGTGCGCTCCCCGCAGCAGTTCGGGGGCGCCGGCCAGCAGCCACAGGCGGGCCGCGTAGGCGGCGGTCAGGAGCGCGGTGAGCATCCCGGCGGCCAGGACGATCCATCCGGCGCCCGCCGGAACACCGGGCGCCCCCTCGAACGCCGGATGCGCGTCCCCGAAGGCGGCGTGCTCGGCGGCGGCCAGTACGGCCTCTTTCGAGAAGAATCCGGAGAACGGCGGGATGGCGGCCAGGGCCAGCAGCGCGACGGTCATCGTCCAGAAGGCATCCGGTGCGCGCTTGGCGATGCCCCCCGCCCGGGCCATCAGGGTCAGGGAGTTGGTGCCCGCGGTGTGGATGACGACTCCGGCGGCGAGGAAGAGCAGCGCCTTGAACGCGCCGTGGGTGAGCAGGTGGAAGACGGCGGCGCCCCGGTCGGCGACGGCCAGCGCACCGGCCATGTAGGCGAGTTGGCTGATGGTGGAGAAGGCCAGGACGCGTTTGATGTCGTCCTGGGCGAGCGCCGCGAGCGCGGCACCGGTCATCGTCAGCGCCGCCATCAGCGCCAGGACGACGAGCGCGGCCGAGGACGCGGCGAAGACGGGCAGCAGCCGGGCGACGAAGTAGACGCCGGCGGCGACCATCGTCGCGGCGTGGATCAGCGCGGAGACCGGCGTGGGACCGGCCATGGCGTCCGGCAGCCAGGAGTGCAGCGGGAACAGCGCGGACTTGCCCGCCACTCCGGCGAGCAGCAGCAGCGCGATCAGCGTCGGGTGCGACAGCTCGAATCCGGACAGGGACGAGGTGACCCGGGTGACGACGGTGCTGATGCGGAAGCTGCCCGCCTCGGAGGCCAGCGCCAGGATGCCGATCAAAAAGGGCACGTCCCCGAGTTTGGTGACCAGGAACGCCTTGAGCGAGGCCGAACGGGCGGTGGCCGTCTCCCAGTAGTGCCCGACCAGGAAGTACGAGCAGATGCCCATGATTTCCCAGCCGACGAGCAGCACGATGAGGTCGTCGCTGTAGACGACGAGGAACATCGCGGCGGTGAAGAGGGAGACCAGCGCGGCGTACGAGGAGTAGCGCGGGTCCTCGCGCAGGTATCCGGTGGAATACAGCTGCACGCAGGAGGCGACGACGCCGACGAGCACCGCCACGAGGACGGCGAAGCCGTCGAGTTGGAGGGCGAGCTGGACCGGCAGCGCGGCATTGCCCGTCGGGGTCAGCTCGGTGGCCGCGCGCAACGGCGCACCGCCGCCCTGGCGGACCGCGACGACGACGGCGAGCGCGGCGGCGGCGACCGTCGGCAGGACGGCCAGCGGCCGGACGAAGCCGGGGGCCCGGCGGCCGAGCAGCAGTCCGGCCACGGCGCCGAGAAAGGGCAGCACGGGGACGAACGCTGCCAGGGTCGTGGTGCTCACGCGTGCTGCCTCCCTGCGGAGCCGCCCAGGTCGGAGGGGGTATCGGGGCCGGCGCCAGGGCCGTTGTCAGTGGCGGGTGTCACACTCGCCACATCGCTTGAACCGTCGCCGGAGACGCCCCCTGGCGGGCCGCCGTCCTCACGGAGGCCCCTGAGTCTGTCGATGTCCGAGCTGCCGCTGTCGCGGTGGACGAGCAGGACGATCGCCAGACCGATGCCGATCTCCGCCGCGGCGATGGCGATCGTGAAGAGCGTGAGCGCCTGGCCCGCGTGCAGCGTGTCGCGGAGCCAGACGTCGAAGGCGACGAGGTTGAGGTTGACGGCGTTGAGCATCAGCTCGACCGACATCAGCACGAGGATGGCGTTCCTGCGGGCCAGTACCCCGTAGAGCCCCACGCAGAAGAGGAGCACGGCGAGCACGGCCGGATAGGCGAGGTGCATCAGCGCCCGCCTCTCTTGTGCCGCTTGGAGAGCACGATCGCGCCGACGAGCGCGGCCAGAAGGAGGACGGAGAGCGCTTCGAAGGGCAGCACCCAGTGCCGGAAAAGGGCGACACCGGTGACCTTGGTCGAGCCCGCCACGGCGCCGTCGAGGTCGATCCAGGTGGAGCGGAAGGCGTCGATGACAACGGTCACCAAGGTGGCCGCGGTGGCGAGGGCGACGGCGAGCGCGATCCAGCGGTTGCCGGAATCGGCGTCCGATGTCGCTTTCGCGCGAAGCGCGGCATATGAAGGGTGGTGGCGGGAGACGGGCGGGACTATGGGGGCCTTGGTCAGCATCAATCCGAACAGGAGGAGAACGATGACGGATCCCACGTAGATCAGCACCTGCACCCAGGCGATGAACTCCGCGGTCAGGAGCAGATATTCGACGGCGACCCCGCCGAGCGCCGCCACCAGCCACAGCGCGGCGTGCACGAGCTGTCTGGTGGTGACGGTGATCAGCGCTGCGCCGAGAGTGGCGAGGCCGACGAGGAGGAAGACGATCTCGACCCCGGTCGGGGAGAGAAATCCGGGGTGGCCGGCGGCGAGCGGGTGCGCGTCGGCGAGGCTCATGCGTCGCCCTCCGCCCGCGGCTCTTCCGGCGAGGGCTGCTCCGGTTGTCGAGCCGATGGGGGCTGCTCCTCGACGGCTGCCGACTGCTCGGCGGCGGACAGCTTGTCGGCGGTCTTGCGGGCCGTCGCCAGCTCCTTGGGCTCCTCGGCCGCCTCGTCCAGCGCGGGCGGCTCGGGCACGGTCCACATCCACTCGCGGAGCCGGTCGCGCTCGTGGGTCAGCTCGTGGATGTCGGTCTCCGCGTACTCGAACTCCGGCGACCAGAACAAGGCGTCGAAAGGACAGACCTCGATGCAGATACCGCAGTACATGCACAGGGCGAAGTCGATGGCGAAGCGGTCCAGCACGTTCCGGCTGCGCTCCCGGCCGCCGGGCGCCGCCGGGGGCACGGTCTCCTTGTGGGAGTCGATGTAGATGCACCAGTCGGGGCACTCGCGCGCGCAGAGCATGCACACGGTGCAGTTCTCCTCGAACAGACCGATCACGCCCCGGGTGCGGGGCGGCAGTTCGGGCTGCGCGTCCGGGTAGTGCTCGGTGACCGAGCGACGGGTCATCGTACGGAGGGTGACGGCCAGGCCCTTGGCCAGGCCCGAGCCGAAGACCCCCCGCTCGGAAGCCGCGCGTGCCACGGCTACATCACCACCTTGACGACGCCGGTGAGGGCGATCTGGAAGAGGGCGAGCGGCACGAGCGCCGTCCACGCCAGCCGCTGGATCTGGTCCTCGCGCAACCGCGGATAGCTGACCCGGAGCCAGATGACACCGAAGGCGAGGATCCCGGTCTTGAGCAGCATCCACACCCAGCCGAGGCTTCCGGCCGCGGGGCCGTGCCAGCCACCGAGGAAGAGCACGGCGGTGAGTGCGGAGAGGACGACGATGCCGGCGTACTCGGCGAGCAGGAAGAGCGCGAAGCGCAGGCCCGTGTACTCGGTGTACGCGCCGAAGATGATCTCCGAGTCGGCCACCGGCGCGTCGAAGGGCGGCCGTTGCAGCTCCGCGAGACCGGCCGTGAAGAAGACGACGGCGCCGACCAGCTGCCATGGCAGCCACCACCACTCCCACACGCCGAGGATCCCCGGGAGGGAGAGGGTGCCCGCCGCCATGGCCACGGAGGCGGCGGCGAGCAGCATGGGCAGCTCATACGCCAAGAGCTGAGCCGCGGTACGCAGGCCGCCGAGGAGGGAGAACTTGTTGGCCGAGGCCCAGCCGCCCATGAGCGAGCCGAGGATGCCGACACCCATGACGGCGAGGACGAAGAAGATCCCCGCGTCCAGGGCCTGGATGACGCCGCCGCCGGGTGCGACGGGGATCGCGACCAGCACGAGCAGATAGGGCAGCAGCGCCAGCGCCGGGGCGAGTTGGAAGACCCGGCGGTCCGCGCCGTCGGGGACGATGTCCTCTTTCTGGGCGAACTTGACGCCGTCGGCGACGAGTTGGGCCCAGCCGTGGAAGCCCCCGGCGTACATCGGCCCGACGCGGCCCTGCATATGCGCCATGACCTTGTGCTCGGTCTGGCCCACGAGGAGGGGCAGGACGAGGAAGGCGAGCAGTACAGCGACGATACGGAGAGTGACGTCGAGGGCGTCCATCAGTCCTCGTCCCTCCGGTTCTCGTCACCTGTCTCCGCGCCCGCGTCGGATGCCCCGGCGCCCGCGTCGGCCCCGGGCTCCGTGTCGGTGCCGGACTCCGTGTCGGTGCCGGACTCCGCGTTGTCGGTGCCGGCCCCGGTCTCGGCGGGGGGCGCCTCGGGAGTGTGGTGCCAGGGAGCATCCGAGGAGCGGGGAGCCTGCGCACCGGATGCCTTGCCGCGTCCGGCGGCCGACCACTCGGAAGGCGCCGGCTTCGGCTCGGCGGGCTTCGGCTCGGTGGACGACGTCTCCTTGCCCCCCGTCTCCTCGCTCGCCGTAGGCGCCCCAGGTGTCCCGGACTCCGCAGGTGCGGCGGCTCCCCGCTGGGAGGCAGAGCCCGCGCTCGCCGAGCGGGCGCGGCGCGGGCTGTCCCTCGTCGCGGTGCGGCGGGTGCGCTCCCGGGCCGGGGCCGGAGGGAGCTGGCCCTTGAGGGGGCCCCACTCGTTGGGGTCGGGAACACCGGGGGGCAGCATCTGGCGGCGCTTGGGACCGCCGTGCCCCGACTCCCCCGGCTCCTTGGCGCCGGGCCACGCCTTGGCGACGCGTGCCGCGAGAACGAAGTCCTTGCGCAGCGGATGTCCTTCGAAAGTGTCCGGCAACAGCAGCGGGACGAGGTGCGGGTGGCCGGGGAAGTCCACGCCGAACATCTCGTGGGTCTCGCGCTCGTGCCAGGCGGCGCCCGCGTACACACCGGTCGCGGTGGGCAGCGCGGGGGCCTCGTGCGGCACCGTCGTACGGACGATCAGCCGGTGCGTCCCGGCCCGGCCCGCCGCGGGCAGCGCCACCAGGTGGGCGCAGACGCGGAATCCGGTGCCGGGCTCGTCCACGGCGCTGAGCCAGTCGAAGAAGGTGCAGCCCAGTTCGTCACGCGCGGTCGTCAGCGCCGCGATCCACGCCTCGGCGGGCACATCGACGGTGAGCAGCCCGTAGGCGTGCTCGGCCGTCGCGCCCTCGCCGAACAGGTCGTCGGCAGCGCGCGGCAGCCAGCCCGGATGCTCTGCCGGGGCGGTCACGTCCGCTCCCCCTCGCCGTCCGGATGCCCGGCATCCGGCGAGGGGTCGGGCTGCGGCGAGGGGCCGGGCCGCGGCGGGGTCACCAGACCGCTGGTGAGGGCCGCGGCGGAGGTGCGGCCGGCGTAGCGCTCGGACGTCGATTCGGCGGCGATCTTCTCCTGGAGCTTCAGCACACCCTGGAGCAGCGCCTCGGGGCGGGGCGGGCAGCCGGGCACATAGACATCGACGGGGATGATCTGGTCCACGCCCTTGGTGACGGCGTACGAGTCCCAGTAGGGGCCGCCGCAGTTGGAGCAGGCGCCGAAGGAGATCACGTACTTCGGCTCGGGCATCTGCTCGTAGAGCCGCTTGACCGCGGGGGCCATCTTGTCGGTGACCGTGCCCGAGACCACCATCAGATCGGCCTGCCGGGGGCCAGGGGCGAACGGGATCACGCCCAGCCGGATGAAGTCGTGCCGGGCCATGGACGCGGCGATGAACTCGATGGCGCAGCAGGCCAGCCCGAAGTTGAAGACCCACAGGCTGTAGCGGCGGCCCCAGTTGAGCACCACCTTCATCGGCTCGGGCGCCAGCCGGGCGAGCGGGCCGAGCCTGGGTCCGTCCGGCCGGCCTCTTTCGGAGATCGTTACGTCCATTCCAGGACGCCCTTCTTGTACGCGTACAGCAGGCCGACGGCCAGGAAGCCGAGGAAGAGGAACATCTCCGCCAACGTGACCCCGCCGAACCCCGGCGCGTCGAAAATCGTGGCCCAGGGGAAGAGGAAAACGGAATCGACGGCGAAGACGACGTACAGGAAGGCGTAGACGTAGTAGCGGATCTGCGTGTGCGCCCAGCCCTCGCCGACCGGATCGACTCCGCACTCGTAGGTCAGCATCTTCTCGCGGGTGGGAACGACCGGCCGCAGCAGCCGCCCGGCGGAGAAGGCCACACAGACGAAGAGCACCCCGACAACGGCGACCAGCCCGACGACCGAATAGCCGTGGAAGTAGTCCGGCACGTCCGCCCCGTCCTGTGTGGTGTGTCGCCTGTGTCGTGTCGAATCGGTGTGTACGTTCGAGGATCTGTCGCACGGGAGTCTAGGCCCTGAGCGGGCCGGCGAGGACAGCCGCGTCACACTCCGGTGGGCGCGAAAGGCACGCGCTCCGGCAAGGTGCGGGTCACGCGCTCCGGACACAGCGAGGGCAGTGAAGGTGGGGTTAACCCCACCCCGATCCTCCGGTATCCACCATGGCAACCCCCGGGGCCGAGCGAGCACGCTGGAGACATGAACACGAGCCCGCCGCCCCTCTCTTCGCCCGCCGGAGAGTGCGGTGGGGCCTCTTCGGATTCGGAACCGCGCGGTGCGGCTCCCCCTCGGCGGCATGGTGCGGCATCATCCGGGGCGCGCCGCCAGGAGCGGGTGCGCGACGCGGGTCTGGGGCGCACAGCAGGGGCTTGCGGCGCGCGGCAGGACCGAGGCCCCCGGCAGGCCACATGCTCCTGTCGGCTGTCGGCACGTCCGGTGCCGGACGCTGCCCGGGGCGAGGGCCCGCGGCCCCTGCCGAAGGGCTTCCACACGCCGCAGACGTGGCGGGAGGCCGCAGACGTGGCGGGAGACAGCGCACTTCCTCCTCAGCGCCAGCACGGACACCCTCGGGTCCTTCCGCATCGCGGCCGGCGTCTTGTTCGGCGGCCTGCTCGCGCTGACCGTCGTCCGGCTGCCCGCGCCGGCCTTCCTGCTGCTCGGATGCCGGCGGATCGGAAAGTTCGAGCGGGCCCGCGCCCGGGTGCTGCTGCGGCTGTCCATCGCCGAGCCCAGCCCGCTGCGCCCTGACCGACCGGGCTTCCTGAGCTGGATACGGGCCCAGGTGAAGGATCCGATGGCCTGGCGACAGGCGCTGTACTCCTTCATCACGCTGCCGTGGGGAAGGTTCACCGGCATCGTGACGGGGTGCGCGCTGGTGGCGTTCCCCGCCCTGCCGCGGGGGGCCAGAGGACTGACGAACGCCGGCCGGCTGCTGATACGGGCCCTGCTGGAGCGGCGCCCCGGCGGTCCCACCACCATTCGCCGCCCAACTTCCTGAAGCTCGGCCTCTCCCAGAGTGACGCGGATCACCGCCGAGTCCTGGCCGTGCTCACCTATCCGGACTCCTGACGGGGCAGATAGAGGTAAAGAGCGGGAAGACAGCGGGCAAGGGCGGGAAAAGGGGCGCTTGAGGAGCGCTCCAGGGGGTGGGCTGATCGTGGCAGCGCAGGGTGGAGGGGTGTCTCAGAACGCTGTCCACCATGAGAACACCTGCGGGAAGGCAACCCTTAGCGACGTACGATGGCTGGCGAGCCGCCGCCTTGAGGGAGGTCCGATCCACCGTGACCAGTCAGGTCAGTAGCCCAGCCGGGCAGCAGTCCGGCCCCGAAGGGGGCCAGGACAGCAGCGGGGACGCCGTCAGCAAAGAGGTCCGGCGCCTCGACCGGGTCATCATCCGGTTCGCCGGGGACTCCGGCGACGGTATGCAGCTCACCGGTGACCGCTTCACATCCGAGACCGCGTCGTTCGGGAACGACCTCTCGACGCTGCCGAACTTCCCGGCCGAGATCCGCGCCCCCGCAGGCACCCTGCCCGGCGTCTCCAGCTTCCAGCTGCACTTCGCCGACCACGACATCCTCACCCCGGGTGACGCGCCGGACGTGCTGGTGGCCATGAACCCGGCGGCGTTGAAGGCGAACATCGCGGACGTGCCGCGCGGCGCCGAGATCATCGTGAACACGGACGAGTTCACCAAGCGGGCGATGGCGAAGGTGGGCTACGAGAACAGCCCCCTGGAGGACGGTTCGCTGGACGGCTACAGCGTGCACCAGGTGCCGCTGACGACGCTGACCGTCGAGGCGCTCAAGGAGTTCGACCTGGGCCGTAAGGAGGCCGGGCGTTCCAAGAACATGTTCGCGCTGGGCCTGCTGTCATGGATGTACCACCGGCCCACGGAGCAGACCGAGGCGTTCCTGCTGTCGAAGTTCGCCAAGAAACCGGCGGTCGCGAAGGCGAACATCGCGGCGTTCCGCGCGGGCTGGAACTTCGGCGAGACGACCGAGGACTTCGCGGTCTCCTACGAGGTGGCGCCCGCGTCCACCGCCTTCCCGCCGGGGACCTACCGGAACATCTCGGGCAATCTCGCGCTGTCTTACGGACTGGTCGCCGCGTCTCAGCAGGCGGACCTGCCGCTGTTCCTCGGCTCGTACCCCATCACCCCCGCCTCCGACGTGCTGCACGAGCTGAGCAAGCACAAGAACTTCGGGGTGCGCTCCTTCCAGGCCGAGGACGAGATCGCGGGCATCGGTGCCGCGCTCGGCGCCGCCTTCGGGGGCTCACTGGCGGTCACCACGACCTCGGGCCCCGGCGTGGCGCTCAAGTCGGAGACCATCGGCCTGGCCGTCTCCCTGGAGCTGCCGCTGCTGATCATCGACATCCAGCGCGGCGGCCCCTCCACCGGCCTGCCCACCAAGACCGAGCAGGCCGACCTGCTCCAGGCGATGTACGGGCGCAACGGCGAGGCGCCGGTGCCGATCGTGGCGCCGGCCACCCCCGCCGACTGCTTCACCGCGGCGCTGGACGCGGCACAGATCGCGCTGACCTACCGCACCCCGGTCTTCCTGCTCTCGGACGGCTACCTGGCCAACGGCTCCGAGCCCTGGCGGATCCCCGATGTGGGCGAGCTGCCCGATCTGCGGGTGCGCTTCGCCTCGGGGCCCAACCACGAGCTGGCCGACGGCACCGAGGTCTTCTGGCCCTACAAGCGCGATCCGCAGACCCTCGCCCGCCCCTGGGCGGTGCCCGGCACCCCCGGCCTCGAACACCGCATCGGCGGCATCGAGAAGCAGGACGGCACCGGCAACATCTCCTACGACCCGGCCAACCACGACTTCATGGTCCGCACCCGGCAGGGCAAGGTGGACGGCGTCCAGGTGCCGGACCTGGAGGTCAGCGACCCCGGCGGCGAGGCCCGGCTGCTGGTGCTCGGCTGGGGCTCCACCTACGGCCCGATCACCGCCGCCGTACGCCGTATCCGCAACGCCGGGGGCGAGATCGCGCAGGCGCATCTGCGCAACCTCAACCCGTTCCCGCGGAATCTCGGTGAGGTGCTGCGGCGTTACGAGAAGGTGGTCGTGCCCGAGATGAACCTCGGCCAGCTCGCCACTTTGGTCCGCGCCAAGTATCTCGTCGACGCACAGTCGTATACGCAGGTCAACGGCATGCCTTTCAAGGCTGAGCAGCTCGCGACCGCACTCAAGGAGGCCATCGCACATGGCTGAGACGTCCCCCGGTGTCGCTCAGGAGGCCCCCGCGGCCGGGGAGGCCCAGGGCGCGGCGCCCGAGGCGCTGTCACTGGTGCCCCGCGCCGTGGGCAAGCAGACGATGAAGGACTTCAAGTCCGACCAGGAGGTCCGCTGGTGCCCCGGCTGCGGTGACTACGCCGTACTCGCCGCCGTGCAGGGCTTCATGCCCGAGCTGGGCCTGGCGAAGGAGAACATCGTCTTCGTCTCCGGAATCGGGTGCTCCTCGCGCTTCCCGTACTACATGAACACCTACGGGATGCACTCCATCCACGGCCGCGCCCCGGCCATCGCCACGGGTCTGGCCACCTCCCGGCGCGACCTGAGCGTGTGGGTCGTCACCGGCGACGGCGACGCGCTGTCCATCGGCGGCAACCACCTCATCCACGCCCTGCGGCGGAACGTCAACCTCAAGATCCTGCTGTTCAACAACCGGATCTACGGTCTGACCAAGGGGCAGTACAGCCCGACGTCGGAGGCAGGGAAGATCACGAAGTCGACGCCGATGGGGTCGCTGGAATCACCGTTCAACCCCGTCTCGCTGGCGCTCGGCGCCGAGGCCGGTTTCGTGGCCCGTACGGTCGACTCGGACCGCAAGCACCTGACCAGCGTGCTGCGCGCCGCCGCCGATCACCCGGGCACGGCGCTCGTGGAGATCTACCAGAACTGCAACATCTTCAACGACGGCGCCTTCGAGGCGCTCAAGGCCGCGTCTTCCCCACAAGCGGACGACCGGGCCCAGGAAGCCGTGATCCGGCTGGAGCACGGTGAGCCGATCCGCTTCGGCGCGCCCGCCGATGACGGGCTCGGCTCGCAGGGGGTCGTGCGGGACCGCGCCACGGGGGAGCTGCGCGTGGTGGATGTGCGGGAGGAGGGTACGGCCGAGGTACTGGTGCACGACGCGTCCGCCGCCTCCCCGGCCACCGCGTTCGCGCTCTCCCGCCTCGCGGATCCGGACACGCTGTACCGCACCCCGATCGGTGTGCTGCGCGATGTCCGCAGGCCGGTGTACGACACCCAGATGGCGGACCAGCTCGAACGCGCCGTGGAACAGGGCGGCAAGGGAGACCTGTCCGCGCTGCTGCACGGCAACGACACCTGGACGGTCGTGGGCTGACCCGCCACCACAGCAACCCTCCGAGGGCCCGGCACCCCCAGGTGCCGGGCCTTTGTGCTGCCCGGACGCACGAGTGCTGCCCGGACGCACGAGTGCGGCCCCCGCTCCCGTGCGGCCGGAGGGCCGGAGGGCGACAGGACCATAATCCAGGACGGAAATGACAGCGACAGACTCCGGCGTTACCTTCTGGGAGTCGGCAGTTGGACGAAGGGGGTACCCGTGAGCGCACAGACATCGAACCGCACAGGTCTGCTGTACGGATTCGCCGCGTACGGCATCTGGGGGCTGCTCCCGCTGTACTGGCACGCGCTCGCCTCCACCAGTGCGGGTGAGGTGCTGGCCCACCGCATGGTCTGGTCGCTGCCGACGGCTCTGGTGGTGCTGGCGCTGGCCCGCCGCTGGTCGTGGATACCCGCTCTGCTCCGGCAGCCGAAGAAGCTGGGCCTGGTGGTGCTGGCCTCCGCGGTCATCTCCGCCAACTGGGGCCTGTACATCTGGGCCATCAACTCCGGCCGTGTGCTCGAATCGTCCCTCGGCTACTTCATCAACCCCCTGGTCTCCATAGCCTTCGGCGTGCTGCTGCTGCGCGAGCGGCTGCGCGTCGCGCAGTGGGTGGCCGTCGGCACCGGCACCCTCGCCGTGATCGTGATGACCCTCGCCTACGGCAGGCTGCCGTGGCTGTCGCTGTGCCTGGCGTTCAGCTTCGCGACATACGGCCTGATCAAAAAGCACGTCAAGCTGGACGGGGTGGCGGGCTTCAGCGCCGAGACCGCCGTGCAGTTCCTGCCCGCGCTCGGATTCCTCGTCTACCTCGGCATGCGCGGCGAGTCCAGCTTCGTCTCCGACGGCGTCGGGCACACCCTGCTGCTGGTCTTCTGCGGTGTGGCGACGGCGCTGCCGCTGATCTGCTTCGGCGGCGCGGCCGTACGGTTGCCGCTGTCCACGATCGGGCTGCTCCAGTACCTGGCCCCGGCCTTCATGTTCCTGCTCGGGCTCACCGTCTTCCACGAGGAGATGCCCCCCGAGCGCTGGGCCGGCTTCGGCCTCGTGTGGGTGGCTCTGTGCCTGCTGACCTGGGACGCGCTCCGCACCGCCCGCCAGGGCCGCAAGGCACTGCGGGTGGCGGCCGAACGGGTGCGCGAGCGGGAGGAGGCCCAGGAGCGCGAGGCGGCCCGCCGGGAACAGGCCCCCCAGGAACAGACGGAAGCCCCGGAGCAGTCCCAGGCGCCCCGTACGCCTCCGGCACCCCCGGCCCAGCCCTCCGCCTCCACGCGCTAGCCGCCCCACGCGCTAGCCGCCCCCACTCGCAGGCGAGGGCCGCGAAAGGGCGACGGCTGCGGCAGCTGCGAGGGCTGCCATGCCGGTGTTCAGGCGGTGATGTCGCGGCCCGTGAAGCGGGCCCAGGCCGCCGAGGTGAACACGGCCGTGTAGAGGGCCTGGAGGCCGAGGTTCTTGAGGATCTGGTCCCAGTAGACCGGGTCGCGCAGCAGGTCGGCGAAGCTCAGCCAGTAGTCGGGGAACAGGTACGGGTGGACCGCGTGCAGCTGCGGGATGGTGTTGACGATCTGCACGGTGATCAGCAGCCCGACCGTCGCGGCCATGGCGGCGATGCCGCTGTTGGTGAGCGTCGAGATGAACAGGCCCAGCGCGGCGAGCCCGACGAGGCTGACGGCGACCGCGACGGCGATGGCCAGCGCGCGCAGCAGCCCCTCGCCGAAGGAGACGGCCGTCCCGGACAGCAGGGTGACCTCGCCGGTGGGGAAGAGCAGGGCGCCGGTGATCAGCGCGGAGACGGCGACGGTGAGGGTGGCGGCCAGGCAGAAGGCCAGGATGGTGGTGAACTTCGCCGCCAGCAGGCGCGTACGTCCGGCCGGTGCGACCAGCAGATAGCGCAGTGTGCCGCCGCCCGCCTCGCCCGCCACGGAGTCGCCCGCGATGACGCCGACGGTCATCGGCAAGAAGAACGGGAGCGTGGCGGCCAGCGAGGTGAAGACCAGGAACAGCCCGTTGTTGGTGACCTGGGAGATGAACGCGGGCCCGCCCTCCTCGCCTCCCCCGCCGATCGAACCGCCGTCGCTGGTCTCGATCTTGACGGCGATGCCGACGAGGACCGGCACGGCGGCCAGCACCACCAGCAGGGCAAGGGTGCGCCAGCGGCGGAAGGTGACGGTCAGTTCGCTGCGGTAGAGCCCCAGCGACCACAGCGGACGGGCCCGCACACCGCCGCCCGCCGCGGGCCCCGTCCCACCCGTCTCACCCCGTGTCTCAGCCCTCGGCTCGGCCCCCGTCTCAGCCCGCGACATCGAAACCCTCCCCGGTCAGTGAGACGAACACGTCCTCCAGCGAGGCACGTGTGACGCCGAACGAACGGACCCGGACACCGGCCGTCACCAGCGCGGTGTTCAGCTCGGCGAGGTCGCCCGGGGGCGGGTCGCCGGTCAGCTGTTCGCCGTCGGTGACCAGGTCGCTCACCCCACGCTCCTTCAGCACCCTGGCGGCTTCCGCCGGGTCGGGCGTGGTGACGGCCAGCTTGCCGCGGGCTCCGGCCGACATCTCGGCGACGGTGCCCTGGGTGACCAGCCGGCCCCGGTTCATCACGGCGGTGTGGGTGCACACCTGCTCGATCTCGTCCAGGAGGTGGGAGGAGAGGAAGACGGTGATCCCGTCCCCCGCCAGCTCCCGCACAAGGGTGCGGATCTCCCGCATGCCCTGCGGGTCCAGGCCGTTGGTCGGCTCGTCCAGTACGAGCAGCTCGCGCGGCTGGAGCAGGGCTGCGGCCAGGCCGAGGCGCTGCTTCATGCCGAGCGAGTAGGCCCGCGCCTTCTTGCCCGCGGCGCCGGACAGCCCCACCCGCCCCAGCGCCCGCTCCACCCGGGCCCCGCGGGTCGCCGGGTCGGCCGTGGGGTCGGCGGCGTCGTAGCGCAGGAGGTTGTCGCGGCCGGAGAGGAAGCCGTAGAGCGCGGGCCCTTCGATGAGCGCGCCCACCCGCGGCAGGACGCGCCGCACTCCCCCGGGCATGGATTCGCCCAGGACGTGCGCGCTGCCGCCGGTGGGCTCGATGAGGCCGAGCAGCATCCGGATGGTGGTGGTCTTCCCCGAGCCGTTGGGCCCGAGGAAGCCGAAGACGCTGCCGCGCGGGACAGAGAGATCGAGGGCATCGACGGCGAGCTGTCCGCCGCGGAAGCGCTTGGTGAGTCCCCGTGTCGAGATCACGGCGCTCTCGTCGCCCGGCGCGGCGTCCGGCTCTGCCATGTGCTCCCTCGATCTCTCTCGTCCCCGTGCGTTCCGACGGCGAGGCCGTCAGCCGGCGGCTACCCCGCGACAGCGCCGACCCGTGGCAGCGCTACTTCGCGGTGGCGCTACTTCGCGGCAGCGTTCGCGGCCTTGACCAGGCCCTCCTTGGTCACGGCCCCGACGTAGACCTTGCCGTCGTCCGTCATCAGGGCGTTGACGAGGCGGGTGCTGAAGACCCGGCCGGTGCCGAAGTCGCCCTTGACCTTGTCGGTGACGCTGTCGAGCATCTTCTGTCCGTCGCCCGGGGCACCGCCCGAGCCACCGGGTGCGCCGTCCTTGCCGCCGACGCCGCCCGGCAGGCCGCCGTCCCACTCGACGACCTTGTTCCAGTCGCTCGCGTCCTTGTTGACGACGCGGAGGCCGTCGAACCCGGACAGGTCCGGCCGCTCGCCCTTCGCCTGGCCGCCGGGCTTCCGGTGCTGCTCGGCCTCGGTCACCTTCGCCCCCTTCGGGGGCTTGAAGTCGAAGGTGCCGGCGTCGGGCTTGCCGAAGTCCACCTTGGCGTAGGCCACATCCACGGCGGGCTTGTCGCCGTCCTTCGGGGTGAGCGTGAACTTCAGCGGCACGCCGTTCTTCGCGTCAACGCCTATCCGGACCGACTCGATGGTGGAGTCGGGCGCGCCCTTGGGCTTGAGGACGAGCTGGTAGGCGTCGCGGCCCGCGATCTTCGCGGTGCCATCGACGCTCACGGAGGTGGATTTGCCGACCGCCTTGAGTGCCTGCTGGGCGGCCTTCTGCGGGGTCACCCCCTCGTGGCGGGGCGACTTGGCCCGGTCGCCCTTGGGGGCCTTGCTGTGCCAGGCGGCGTTGGTGCCGCTGTCGAACGCCCAGACATCCTGCGCGTTGTGGACGATGCTGTACTCGGCGGCGTCCTCGATGACGGAGAAGCGCTGCTTGTCGGGGCCGTCCGCGGCGAAGCGCAGGGTGTGTTCACCGGAGGCGAGTTCCATGAGCTTCTTGTCGGGGGAGGCATCGGGTTCACTGTCGTCCCCGCCCTTCCCCTCCGTACCGCTCTTGTTGTCCTGCGGTCCGCCGCCGAAGCCGCCTCCGCCACCGGAGCCCGGCAGCTCGGGCAGGCCGAGGTCGGTGTTGACCTTGATGGTGCCGGACATGTGCTCGACGTTCGACTCGGCCACCTTGGCGACCAGGTCCTCGGCCGTGATCTTCGGCAGGTCGGGGTCACCGGTGCTGGCGAGCGCGGGGACGAGCCCGACGGTCGCCGCGGCGATACCCGCGACGGCGACCGGCACGCCGTACCGCACCGCCTTGCGCCGGGAATTCCTCGGTTGGATCTGTGCCATCTGTCTGTCCTACCTCCGTGATCGGCGGCGGTCTGTAGGTCGCACACTCGTCCACCCCTTGCCGCCATTCTCACCCGAATCGGTGCGGGGGTGCATGACTCCTATCGCATCAAATCCCACCGCGCCTGGCGTCAGCCGCCGGAGGCAGATCGCCGTACTCCCCCGGGATGACGGCCCTGCGCCCGGCCCTACGCCTACGGGTCGGCGCTCGCGAACGGCATCTCAGGGGTACCGGGCCGCCGTTCGGACGGCCCGAAGCCGACACCGCATGCCCGACGGGCCCGGCCGTTCCGGCTCCGCCACCCTGGGACACCCGGACACCCGGACACCCGGACACCCGGTCAGCCGGACAGACACCCGACAGCCAGTCAGCCGGACGGACGGACAGCCGGGCACCCGGGTCCCGGAGAGGCGGCGGGGGCGGGGCTCACCCCGCGCGGTGGACCACCGCTCTGCACAGCTCCGAGAGCGCCGTCTTCGCGGCGTTGTCGGGCAGCGGGGCCAGCATCTCGCGGGCCTCCTCGGCGTAGCGGACCGTCGCACGGCGGGCCCGCTCCAGGGCCGGGTGGGCCCGCAGCCCGGCCAGCGCCTCGGCGAGCCGCGCGTCGTCGCTCAGGTCCCCGCCCAGGAGGGCGGCCAGTTCGCGGTCCTCGGCGGTGCCCTCCGGGGAGGCGGCGCGCTCGCGCACATACAGCACCGGCAGCGTGGGAATGCCCTCGCGCAGGTCGGTGCCGGGGGTCTTGCCCGACTCCTGCTCGTCGCTGGCGATGTCGAGGACGTCGTCGGCGAGTTGGAAGGCGACTCCGACGCGCTCGCAATACTGGGTCAGCACCGAGACGGTGCTCTCGTCGGCGCCGGACATCATCGCGCCGAAGTGTCCCGCGACGGCGATCAGCGAGCCGGTCTTGCCCGCGATCACATCGAGGTAGTGGTCGATCGGATCCTGGCCCTCGGAGGGTCCGGCGGTCTCCAGGATCTGGCCGGTGACGAGGCGTTCGAAGGACTCGGCCTGGATGCGCACGGCCTCCGGGCCGAGGTCGGCCAGTATGTGCGAGGCGCGCGCGAACAGGAAGTCCCCGGTGAGCACGGCGACGGAGTTGTCCCAGTTGGCGTTGGCGCTGGGCACCCCGCGCCGCACGTCGGCCTCGTCCATGACGTCGTCGTGGTAGAGCGTGGCGAGGTGGGTCAGCTCGACGACCACGGCCGAGGGCACGACGCCGGGCGCGTACGGGTCGCCGAACTGCGCGCCGAGCATCACCAGCAGCGGCCGGAACCGCTTTCCGCCGGCCCGCACCAGGTGCTGCGCCGCCTCCGTGATGAAGGGGACGCCGCTCTTCGTGGCCTCCAGGAGGCCCTCCTCGACGGCCGCCAACCCCGCCTGGACATCTGCTTCAAGAGCCTGGTCCCGCACGCTCAGCCCGAAGGGCCCGACGTCGGTCACGAGGGGTACTCCTGTCTGCGTACACGGAAGGAACGAGTGGAAGGAACGATCAGCGGGCTCGGATCGTGCGATGTCACGTTCTCTCATTGGCCGAGTGCCACCCACCGGTCGGGTGCCACCGTCTTCTGGCAGCGTAACCGGTCACATAACGATCATGGTCGGCGCCCGCCCTCCAGACCTCGCTTGGCGTGCCATACCGGGAATACGGGATATGTTGCACGTCACCCTTTGGGTGCGGTTTGCGGATGCGCATCCGGGAGAGCAGAGGCACGCGAATCGCCGAACGTGTCAGGAGCAACCCCTGTGTCCCCCAGATCCAGCCGAGACCCCGACCGGGATCGGAGACCGGCCGGCAGTGAGCCTACGGGTCCCGGCCGACAGGCGGCGGACGACGGCGAGCGCGGCGACCCCGAGCAGCGCGACCACCGCTTCCTGGGCCACCCCCTGGGCCTGCTGACCCTCTCCGGGCTGGAGGTCTGGGAGCGCTTCTCCTTCCTGGGCATGCAGGCCATCCTGGTGCTGTTCTTCTCCGCCTCGCAGGCGGACAACGGCCTGGGCATGGCACCCGGCGCCGCCGCCTCGGTCGCCGCCGGGTACAGCACCCTGGTCTATCTGCTGTCGGTGGCGGGCGGCTGGATCGCCGACCGGATGCTGGGCTCGTACCGCTCGGTGCTCTACGGAGGCGTGCTCATCGCCTGCGGCCACTACGCGATGGCCGTGCCGGTGGACGCCTTCACCTGGACCGGCCTCGGTCTGATCAGCGCGGGCACCGGCATGCTCAAGCCCAACGTCGCCGCCATGGTGGGCAAGCTCTACCGCGCCACCGACGAGCGCCGCGACGCCGGGTTCTCCCTCTACTACATGAGCATCAACGTGGGCGCCTTCTTCGGCCCCATCGTCACCGGGCTGCTCGGCGAGGACATCGACTGGCACTGGGGCTTCTCGGCGGCGGCGGTCGGCATGACCCTCGGCCTCATCCAGTACCTGGCCGGGCGGCGCCACCTGGCCGGGCGCAAGGAGAGCGCCGAGTTCGCGCTGCCCCCGGCCGCCATGCGGCGCGCGGTGTGGCTCATCGTGGGCGGCGTTCTGGCGTGTGCCGCGCTGTGCGCGGGGCTGTCGCTGGCCGGGGCGCTGACGCTCCCGGGCTTCGTGGACGCGCTCACCTACGCGGCGATGGCCGCGCCGCTGGTCTACTTCACGGTGATCTGGCGCAGCCCCCGGGTGAGCGCGGCCGAGCGCGGCAGGCTGCGGCCGTTCCTGGTGCTGTGGCTGGCCTCGGTCGCGTTCAACTTCGTGCTCTTCCAGTCGTACACGGTGCTCGTCCTGCTCACCGACGCGCATGTGAACACCAGCGTCTTCGGCTACCACGTGCCCTCCAGCTGGATCAGCTCCGCGCTGGGGGCCGTCTCGGTGCTCTCGGCGCCGTTCATCGCGGGCACCTGGCAGCGGATGGGCCCGCGCCAGCCGCACGCCTCCAACAAGCTGGCGCTCGGCGTCCTGCTGGGCGGGCTGGGGTTCCTGGTGCTGGTGCCCGCGGTGCTGGGCAAGTCCGGCGCCGGCTGGCAGATCAGCCTGGTGTGGGTCGTACTGGCGGTGCTGTTCATCGGTGTCGGCGATGTGCTGCTGGAGGCCACGGGGCTGTCGGCGACGAGCAAGCTGGCGCCCGCCGCCTTCAGCAGCCAGGCGCTGGCCCTGTGGTTCCTCTCCCTCGCGCTGGCCAACGGAGTCCAGGCCCAGACCGTGAAGTTCTACGGCGAGATCTCCGACAGCCTCTACTTCACGCTCAACGGCGCGGTCGCCGTCGTCGTCGCGCTGGCCGTATTCGCCGTCGCGCCCTGGCTGCGCCGCACGATGCACCCCGTCCACTGAGCCCCCTGAGTCCCGCCCCCGCCCCTGGTGTCCGCCCCCTGGTGTCCGAGGATTTTCTTATGCACATCCGCACAGCTGACCAGTTCCCCCACCGGATCGTCCGCGAGGACCTGTGGATTCCGCTCCCGGACGGGACCCGTCTGTACGCCCGGATCTGGCGCCCGGTGACCGAGGAGCCGGTGCCCGTCCTGCTGGAGTACCTGCCCTACCGGCTCAGCGACTGGACGGCCCCACGCGACGCCCAGCGCCACCCCTGGTACGCGGGCCACGGCTACGCCTCCGTCCGCGTGGATGTGCGCGGCCACGGCAACTCCGAGGGCCGGCCGGGCGACGAGTACGACGAGACCGAACTGGCCGACGGCGAGGCCGTCATCGCCTGGCTGGCCGCGCAGCCCTGGTCCAGTGGCAAGGTCGGCATGTTCGGCATCTCCTGGGGCGGCTTCAACAGCCTCCAGCTCGCGGCCCGCGCCCCCGAGGCGCTCAAGGCGATCGTCACCGTCTGCTCGGCCGATGACCGCTACGACAACGACGTGCACTACATGGGCGGCTCCGTCCTGGCCGTGGACATGCACGCCTGGGCCTCCACCATGCTCGCTTTCGTCTCCCGCCCGCCGGACCCGGCCCAGGTCGGCGAGGGCTGGCGGGAGATGTGGCGGCGCAGGCTGGAGGCGGTGGACCCGTTCATCCACACCTGGCTGGGCCACCAGTCCCGCGACGCGTACTGGCGGCACGGCAGCGTGTGCGAGGACTACTCCACGGTCAAGGCCGCCGTCCTGGCCGTCGGCGGCTGGCACGACCCCTACCGGGATACGGTCCTGCGGCTCGTGGAGCATCTGCCCCGCGAGAGCGGGGCGCCGGTGCGCGGGCTGATCGGCCCCTGGTCGCACCAGTATCCGGACCGCGGCCTGCCGCCGGGCCCGGCCATCGGCTTCCTCCAGGAGACCCTGCGCTGGTGGGACAAGTGGCTCAAGGCGGACGACAAGACGGCCGCGCCGGGCGAGAAGGACGTCATGGACGAGCCGCTGCTGCGCTCGTGGATCAGCGAGCCGCACCCGCCCGCCACCGTCTACCCCCGGCTGGCCGGGCGCTGGGCGGGCGACGCGGCCTGGCCCTCGCCCGCCGTCACCATGACCCCCTACGAACTGCCCGGCAGCGGCCCCGTACACGTGCGCTCGCCGCAGCACACCGGCGTGGACGCCGGGCGCTTCTTCCCGTTCGGAAACGACTCGGACCTGCCGCCGGACCAGCGCGAGGAGGACGGCCGCTCGGTCTGCTTCGACTCCGGGACGCTGGGGGGACGCGTCGAGGTACTGGGACGGCCCCGGGTGCGGCTGCGCATCACCTCCGACGTGCCGCGCGGACAGGTCATCGCGCGAGTGTGCGACGTGGCGCCGGACGGGTCCTCGACGCTGGTCACGCGGGGCGTGCTCAACCTCACCGCGCGGCACGGGCGCGACCGGGTCGTCGAGTGGCAGCCCGGCGCCACGGAGGACGTCACCTTCGAACTGAACGGCATCGGGCACGCGTTCCCGCCCGGCCACCGCATCCGCCTCGCCCTCTCCTCCGCGTACTGGCCCTGGATCTGGCCGCAGCCCGGCAGCGAGGCCGGCTGGGTCCTCGACCCGGCGGGCAGCAGGCTGGAGCTGCCCGTACGCGACCCCGCCGCCGACGCCGGCGCCCCGCCCATCCGCTTCGCCGAGCCCGAACAGGCCGAACCGCTGGGCGTCCGCTACCCGGAGGCGGCCAATCCGCGGCCCGAACGCGTCGTCGTGCGCGATGTCGCCGCCGGGGAGTGGCGCCTGGAGGTCGATCCCCGCTACGGCGGCACCCGCGTCTACCCCGACGGGCTCGAATTCACCGAGAACGCGCTGGAGACGTACTCCATCCACGAGGACGACCCGCTGCGCGCCGCGGCGCGCTCCGCGTGGGAGATCCGCCTCAAGCGGGCCGACCTGGGCTGGGACGCCCGCGTCACCACCCGCTCCCGGCTGCGCGCCGACGGCGCCGACTTCATCGCCGTGAACGAGGTGCGGTGCGAGGACGGCGGCGAGGAGGTCTTCCACCGCGTGTGGGAGCGCCGGATTCCGCGCACCGCGGGCTGACGGTTCCGGCGCGCGAGGAGGGGGCCGCGGTCACTCCGACAGGCGGGTGCCGCGGCGCCAGACGGCGCGGGTGTTGAGGGTGTCGCCGATGTCGCTGGTCGGGTCGCCCCCGACCAGCAGGAGGTCGGCGCGCAGCCCCTCGGCGACGCGGCCCCGGTCGCTGAGGCGGAAGCGGCGGGCCGTGGTCGCCGTGGCCGCGCGCAGGGCCCGTGCGGGGGTGAGGCCGGCCGCCACGAGGTACCGCAGCTCGTGGTGCAGGCTCGCTCCGTGTGCCAGGCCCCCGAAGAACGTCTCGGGCATGGAGACGTCGGTGCCGGCCAGCACGTCGATACCGGCGGCGTCCAGCGCGCGCACGGTGTCGTACACGTCCTCCAGCCTGCCTTGCGGGTAGCGGTCGTAGCTGGAGCGCAGGGTCCGGTCCCACGCGCTGTCGAGGCGGGCGGCGACCCGGGGGTCGTCGGCGAGTTCGCTGCCGGTGATGCCCATCATCGAGGCATTGAGGCTGATGCAGGGCACCACGAACATGCCCGCGTCCTTGATGAGGCCGATGATCTCGGCCGTGTGCGGCTGGTCCATGAACACGTGGACGACACCGTCGATGCCTGCTTCGGCGGCCATCCTGGTGGCTTCCACCGTCAGCGCGTGGGCCACGGTGAGGGCGCCGTACTTCTTGGCCTCCGCCACGCCCGCGTTCACGGTGGCCTGGTCGAGCGAGGGCAGCCCGGGGTGTCCCTCCACGCTGCCGTCGTCGATCATGAACTTGATGAAGTCGGAGCCCCGGGCGAGGAGTTGGGGGACGAAGCCGGCCGCTTCCTCGGGAGTGGTGGAGAACGGCATCAGGGGCATCACCGGGGGGAGGTCCCACTTCGGCCGGAACCCTTCGGGCATCAGCTCGCTCGGGTGACCGCCGGGCGGTGTGATGGCGAAGCCCGCGGAGCGCACGTCGGCCACGGTGTCGTCGTCGGTGATCGGCCCCCGGTTCTCCCGGGTGTTCATCCCCTGCATCTCCAGCTCGGTCGTCACCCCGAACCGCAGGGCGAGCGCCAGGGAGCCCGGGGCGGAGTGCACGTGGGCGTCGATGAGCCCGGGCAGCAGTGTGGCGCCGCCGCCGTCGACGATCTCGGCGCCTCGGGGAGCGTCGCCACCGACCCGGACGATCCTCCCGCCGTCGATGACCACGGTCCGCACGCCGAGGGACTTCTCCCCGTCGAAGACCTGGGCGTTGGTGATCGCGGTGAGTGCCATGGCAGTCCGCCTCGTTTCCTTGCTCGTCGCATTTCCATACCCGATGCTATGTACTTGCGCGAAGGTATGCAAATGCGCGATGCGGGCCTAAACTCAGGCACATGAGCAGCGCGTCTTCCTCCGAGCGGCCCCCCGACGACCCGGCGCTGGACCAGATCGGCCCGGCGCTCTCCCGGCTGCGCCGGCGCGCACCGGCATCGGGCAAGGACCTCTCCCGCAATCTCGTGCTCAATGTGATCGCCGACGCGCCGGGCGAGACGACCGTCGGCGGCCTCGCCGCCGAGATGGGCGTCGCCCAGCCGGTGGCCAGCCGGACCGTCGCCGCCTGCATCGAAGAGGGGCTGCTGCGCCGGGCGGCCTCCCAGTCCGACGGCCGCCGTACCGTGCTCGAACTCACCGAGCACGGCGAGGCCGAACGCAGCCGCTTCGCCGCCGAACAGCGAAAGGCGTTCCAGGAGATCACCGCTGCCTGGTCACCGGAGGAGCAGATCCAGTTCGCGCGCCTTCTGGCCCGTTACGGCGCCGACGCCGCCGCATGGTCCAGAAAGCGGGCCGCGCACCCCCAGTGAGCGAACGGGCCCCGGCCTCCGCGTCCTTCACCGTCGGCGTGCGGGCCCATAACCTGACCCGTATGAGTGACACAGCCCTCTTCGGCCCGGACAACCTTCCGTACGGCCTCTTCAGCACACCGGACAGCCCCGGCCACCGCCGGCTCGGCATCCGGTACGGCGACGACGTGCTCGACGCGGGAGCCGCGGCCCTCGCCTTCGGCTCGGCGCACGCCGATGTGCTCCAGCAGCCCTCGCTCAACCCCCTGATGGCCGCGGGCCGGAGCGTGTGGCGGGCCGTACGTGCCGAGTCGCGCTCCTGGCTGACCGAGGACGTCCACCGCGAGACGGCGGCCCGTCATCTGCTGCCGCTGTCCGGGGTGCGGCTCCACCTGCCGTTCGAGGTCGCCGACTACGTCGACTTCTACGCCAGCGAGCAGCACGCCACCAACGTCGGCCGCATCTTCCGCCCCGACGACGAAGCGCTCACCCCCAACTGGAAGCACCTGCCGATCGGTTACCACGGCCGGGCCGGCACCGTCGTCGTCTCCGGCACCCCCGTCGTACGGCCGCAGGGGCAGCGCAAGCCGCCGAACGAGCCGCTGCCGCTCTTCGGGCCCTCCCGGCGGCTGGACATCGAGGCCGAGGTCGGCTTCGTGGTCGGCGCCCCCAGCGAACTGGGCGCGCAGGTCGGACTCGACGGCTTCCGCGACCACGTGTTCGGCGTGACGCTGCTCAACGACTGGTCGGCGCGGGACCTGCAAGCCTGGGAGTACGTGCCGCTCGGCCCCTTCCTCGGCAAGTCCTTCGCCACCTCCGTCTCACCGTGGATCACCCCGCTGGAGGCCCTGGACGCGGCCCGCGTGGCGCCCCCGGCCCGCGATCTGCCGCTGCTGCCGTACCTCGACGACTCGGCGGAGGGCCTGGCCGAAGGCGGCCTGGACCTGCGGCTGACGGTGCGGCTGAACGGGCACGTGATCGCGGAACCGCCGTTCTCCACGATGTACTGGACGGCGGCCCAGCAGCTCGCCCACCTGACGGTGAACGGGGCCTCGCTGCGTACGGGCGACCTGTACGCGTCGGGCACCGTCAGCGGCCCCGAGCCCGCCCAGTTCGGCTCCCTCTTGGAGCTGACCTGGGGCGGCCGTGAACCGCTGGAACTCCCGGACGGGAAGCGGACGTTCCTCGAGGACGGCGACGTGGTCACCCTCACCGCCTGGTGCCCGGGCCCGGCGGGCACCCGCCTGGGCCTGGGCGAGGTGACGGGCGAGGTCCGCCCGGCCGTGGGCGCGTAGCCGCGCGGGTGCGTGGGCGCGTAGCCGCGCGGGTGCGTGGGCCGCACGGGTGCGTGGGCCCCGGGCGTAAGCAAGCCACCGAGAGCGGGGCCCACGACCAGGCCCGGGGCCGGGGCCGGGGAGTCAGCCGATACCGCCGCCGAGCGTGCGCCGGTGGCCTTCGGAGACGGCCGAGACCGTGTACGGGTCGCCCCGCGCGCTCCGCTTTCCCGCCGGGTGGTCGAACCGACCGGCGAAGACATGCTTGCCCGGCGGGACGGAGCGCCCCTTCCTGAGCGACCAGCGGTAGACGAGCGCACCCTTCTCATGCCGGACGGAAACGGCGAAGTCCTGCGCTGGACGGGTGCGCCAGGAGCCCGTGGAGGCCGGCTTCCGCGGGGCGTCCGCGATCCGCAGCCCCACCGTCAGCGCGGTGAGGCGGCCGGCCGTGCCGACGGTCACCTCCGTCTGCGACCAGTAGGCGTTGCTCCTCCGGTCCACAGCGCCGTGCGAGGTGAGCGAACCGCTCGTGCGCGGGCTCCGGCCCCTCCGGCCCCTCCGGCCGCCGGTCCCGCTGAGGAGCGGACCGTCGGCGGATGCCCGGGCCCGCCGCCGCTGCCGTCGCCGATCCGCGCCCACAGCGCGGCCGTGCCGCCGACGCCGAGCACCACCAGCAGCGCGCCCACGGTGCCCGCCACCGGTAGCCGGGGACCCCGGCCCTCCCGGCTTCCCCCGGGCTCCTCGGCGGCGCACGCGATCCGGGCGGCCATCCGCGCGCGGTCCGGCTGGTGGGCGTGCGCGGCGGCGCGCAGTTGGGCCCGCACGCGCCGCGCGTCCTCGGACTCCTCCGTCGGCTTCACCGGGTGTACCGTTCCGCCTTCTCGCCACGCAGTGCCAATGCCGCGTCCGCGCTACGCGGCGCCTCCTCCTCCCGGGGCTTGAGCAACCTCGCTGACTCGGCCATCCCGCGCGACGTCTGGCTCTTGACCGTGCCGGTCGAAATCCCCAGCACCCGGGCCGTATCCCGCTCCGACACATCGAACGCGTGCCGCAGGACCACACACGCCCGCCTGCGGAACGCCAGCCTCCCGAGCGCCTCGCGCACGTCCAGCACGGCCGGAACGTCGGGCCCCTCGCCGCGTTCCGCGTGCCGCGACCGGAACAGGGCGATCCTGCGCCGCTCGCGAGCGCGGCTGCGGATGTGGGTGCGCGCGAGGTTGGTGACGACGCCGCGCGCGTACGCGACCGGCCGCTCGGCGGTGCGCACCCGCTCCCACGAGCGCCGGATCGCGACGAAAGCGTCCGCCGCGAGGTCGTCCGCCTCCTCGGCGTCGCCGAGCAACAGGTAGGCCAGGCGGGCGAGTTCGGCGTGGTGCTGGGCGAAGAAGGCGTGGAACTCGTTCGTTGAGGAATGCACAGCACCCCTCGCTGTTCGAAATCCCGGTCATCGACCGTCATTCCGTACCACTCCGTGCGAGCGGTGAGGGCACCAGGGAGCCGGCACAGGGGCGCCCCCGAAGGGGCGCGGGGAACTGCGCGCTCAGCACAGAAGCACCCGCACCCTGCACGGCACAGACAGGGGCACCCCCAACGCAGCACCAGCAAAGAGAGCAACAAAAGATCCGCCGGACAAGCCGCGACGCAACGAGACGGCTGTCAGAACTCGAACTCCGGATCCGGGCCCGGCTCCGGCTCGAACTCCGGATCCGGCCCACGCCCGGCGCCGGGGCCGGGCCCCGGTACGGGCAAAGGGTCCACTTCGGCAGACGCATCAAACGCCGATACCGGCTCAGGGACGGCATCCCGGTCCGCCGCGACCACCGCCAGAATCCCCTCCCCGTAGTTGGCCAGCTTCTTCTCGCCGACGCCCCCGATACCGCCCAGCTCACCGAGCGTGCCGGGGCGCAGGGTGGCGATCTCGCGCAGCGTCGCGTCATGGAAGACGACATACGCCGGGACGCCCTGTTCCCTGGCCTGCTCGCCCCGCCAGGCGCGCAGCGCCTCGAACAGCGGCTTGGCCTCCTCCGGCAGATCGGCAGCCGCCGCTGCCGCCTTGCCCCCGCCGCGCCCGGAGCGCTCAGCGCGCCCGGCGCCCTCGGCCTTCGCGGGCGCTGTCTCCAGCCGGTCCCTCCGCAGCCGTACCTCCCGCTCGCCGCGCAGCACCTCCGCGCTGGCGTCGGTGAGCACCAGCGTGCCGTGCTCGCCCTCGACCTCCAGCAGGCCCTGGGCGAGCAACTGCCGTACCACGCCCCGCCATTCGGGCTCGCCCAGGTCGGCGCCGATGCCGAAGACCTTCAGCGCGTCGTGGTCGAACTGGATGACCTTGGCGGTCTTGCGGCCCAGCAGAATGTCCACGATCTGCCCGGCGCCGAACTTCTGGCCGCGCTCCCTCTTGAGCCGTACGACGCAGGAGAGCGCCTTTTGCGCGGGCACCGTGCCGTCCCACGTCTCGGGCGGGGTCAGGCAGGTGTCGCAGTTGCCGCAGGCGACATCCGTGGCGCCGGCGGCGGGCTCCTGGCCGAAGTACTCCAGCAGCTGCGCCCGGCGGCAGCGCACCGACTCGCACAGGGACAGCATCGCGTCGAGGTGGGCGCGCGCCCGGCGCTGGAAGGCGGGGTCGCCCTCCCCGCCCTCGATCAGCTTGCGCTGCTGGACGACGTCCTGGAGGCCGTAGGCGAGCCAGGCCGTTGAGGGTTCGCCGTCCCGCCCGGCGCGGCCGGTCTCCTGGTAGTAGCCCTCGACGGACTTGGGCAGGTCGAGGTGGGCGACAAAGCGGACGTCCGGCTTGTCGATGCCCATGCCGAAGGCGATCGTGGCCACCACCACCAGCCCGTCCTCGCGCAGGAAGCGGGACTGGTGCGCCGCGCGCGTGCCCGCGTCCAGGCCCGCGTGGTAAGGCACGGCCTCCACTCCGTTGCGGCACAGGAACTCGGCCGTGCGCTCCACGCTGTTGCGCGAGAGGCAGTAGACGATGCCCGCGTCGCCCGCGTGCTCCTCCTTCAAGAAGCGCAGCAGCTGCTTCTTCGGGTCGCGCTTGGGCACGATGCGGTACTGGATGTTGGGCCGGTCGAAGCCGGCGACGAAATCGCGGGCCCCGTCCAGCCCCAGCCGCTGGACGATCTCCCGGTGGGTGGCGCGCGTCGCCGTGGCCGTCAGGGCGACCCGGGGCACCTCGGGCCAGCGCTCGCCGAGCATCGACAGCGACAGGTAGTCGGGGCGGAAGTCGTGGCCCCACTGGGCGACGCAGTGTGCCTCGTCGATCGCGAAGAGCGAGACCTTGCCGCGCTCCAGCAGCGCGCCCGTGGCCTCCAGGCGGAGCCGCTCGGGGGCGAGGTAGAGCAGGTCGAGTTCACCGGCGAGGAACTCGGCCTCCACCACGCGGCGCTCCTCGAAATCCAGCGTCGAGTTGATGAACCCGGCGCGCACGCCCAGCGCGCGCAGCGCGTCCACCTGGTCCTGCATCAGGGCGATCAGGGGCGAGATCACCACGCCCGTACCTGGTCTGACCAGCGCCGGGATCTGGTAGCAGAGCGACTTGCCGCCGCCGGTCGGCATCAGCACGACCGCGTCGCCACCGCGCGTCACGTGCTCGATGACGGCTTCCTGCTCGCCGCGGAACGCGTCGTAGCCGAACACCTTGCGCAGCACGCGCAGCACATCCGGCTCCGGCGCCCCGGCGGATTCCTCGGCACTCTCTCGAAGCATGCCGCCACGATAGGCGCCACCACCGACACGCGGCGCCGCTTCTCCCCTACGGGCGGCTCCCCCGGCCCCTCCACGCGCTCCCCGGGCCGCCGCAGCGAAGGTACCGAGCTTCGCGGGCGCTGCTAGGTTGTCATGAGCTTGAAGGCCGATCGAGGAGGGCGAGTGCGCACGTCAGCACGGAGGGCGGGGGCGGTGGCCGCGGCAGCGGCGATCGCGCTGCTGCTGAGCGGCTGCGGAAGCAGCGACGACGACAAGGGCAAGGACGAAAAGGACGCCTCCCAGGGCGACCACGCGAAGAAGACCGCCGGTCCTACCCCTTCGGCGGACAAGGGCGCGGGCGGCAAGGGCGAGCTGCCCGGCGTGTGGACGGCGAAGGCGTCCGGCGAGAAGCTCACCTTGACCGTCGTCGGCAAGACCGCCTCCCTGCTCCGGGGCGAGAAGGTGTGCACCGGACAGGTCATGACCACCGGAGCGGACAGCGCGCTGGTCCTCAAGTGCCCCGGCGGCACGGGCGAGGACCGCAGCACCGGCAAGGTCGCCGAGCTGACGGCGAAGACCCTCAAGATCACCTGGAACGGCGGGGAGAGCGACACCTACACCAAGGTCGCCCAGTCCCCGGCGAAGCTGCCCAAGAACCCCGATGAGCTGAAGGACGTGCCCGGCCTCTCCGACAAGCTGCGCGAGGCCACGGTGGAGCCCGGAAAGGTCCGCGAGTACCCCGGCAACTGACGCCCCGCACCCGGCGGGAGCCCTACGCCGCGGCCCCGCGCCCCGGCCCGGAAGGCACCGCACAGCACCGTACCCGGAGCGCGGGCTCCGGTGCGCGCGACGGCCCGCCTTCCCCGTCCCGGCCGGCGGTCAGGGAAGGCGGGCCCGTCATGTCTCTCGCGGCGAGATCAGGTGCACCGACTCCTGCTCGCGCGGATCGGTGCGCGCCACCACCACCGTCACCGGCTCTTCTCCGGTCACCGGCATGTGCGGTGTGTTGGCGGGGACGTAGACCATGTCGCCCGGGTGCAGGGTGTCGCGGTTGCCGAGGTCCTCGCCGTGCCATATCTCGTGTTCACCGCTGACGACGTATATCGCCGATTCGTGGCCCGAGTGCAGGTGGGGCTCGCCGCGGGAGTTCGCCGGTATGTGCAGGACGTGCAGGCACAGCCCCTTCGCACCCACCGATTCGGCCGATACCCCCTCGGTGAAGATGCCGCCCTGTATCCCCTCGTATCCGTCGTTCTCCCGACGGAGAATCACACAACCCATGCTTCGAATTCCTACCGTTTCCGCACACCATTTGTCACTGGTACATCAAAAGACGCCACCAGCAGCCCAGTTGGGACTTCTGGTGGCGTCAGTGACGTGGCTTGATATGACGCCCCGTCAGGGTCTGTCCGGACGGCAGCCCGCCCGGCGGCGCGTCACCGGACGAACACCCCGGCGTGCCCGGCCAGATCCAGGAAGTACTGCGGCGCCACACCGAGCACGACCGTGACCACCACGCCGATGGCGATGGCCGAGGTCGTCATCACGCTCGGCACCGCCACGCTGGGCCCGTCGGCCTGCGGCTCGCTGAAGAACATCAGGACGATGACCCGCAGGTAGAAGAACGCCGCGATGGCCGAGGCGATCACACCGACCACGACCAGCGCCCCGGCGCCGCCCTCGGCCGCCGCCTTGAACACCGCGAACTTCCCCGCGAACCCGGAGGTGAGCGGAATGCCCGCGAACGCCAGCAGGAAGACGGCGAACACGGCGGCCAGCAGCGGCGAACGCCGCCCCAGGCCCGCCCACTTGGACAGGTGCGTCGCCTCGCCGCCCGCGTCCCGCACCAGCGTGACCACGGCGAAAGCGCCCAGCGTCACGAAAGAGTAGGCGCCCAGATAGAAGAGCACCGAGGAGATGCCGTTCTCCGAAGTGGCGATGACACCCGCCAGCAGGAACCCGGCGTGCGCGATCGAGGAGTAGGCCAGCAGCCGCTTGATGTCCGTCTGGGTGATGGCCACCACCGCACCGGCCAGCATGGTCAAGATCGCCACGCCCCACATCACCGGCCGCCAGTCCCAGCGCAGCCCCGGCAGCACCACGTACAGCAGCCGCAGCAGCGCGCCGAAGGCGGCGACCTTGGTGGCGGCGGCCATGAAGCCGGTCACCGGGGTCGGGGCGCCCTGGTACACATCCGGGGTCCACATGTGGAAGGGCACGGCGCCGACCTTGAAGAGCAGGCCCATCACCACCAGCGCGCCGCCGATCAGCAGCAGCGCGTCGTTGCCCATGGTGTCGGCCAGCACGGGGTCGGTCGCCACGTCGGAGCCGGAGATGACCCGCGCGATGCCCGAGTAGTTGACGGTGCCCGCGTAGCCGTACAGCAGCGCGATGCCGAACAGCAGGAACGCCGAGGAGAAGGCGCCCAGCAGGAAGTACTTGACCGCCGCCTCCTGCGACAGCAGCCGCCTGCGCCGCGCCAGCGCGCACAGCAGGTACAGCGGGAGGGAGAAGACCTCCAGCGCGATGAAGAGGGTCAGCAGGTCGTTGGCGGCCGGGAAGATCAGCATGCCGCCGACGGCGAACATCAGCAGGGGGAAGACCTCGGTGGTCGTCCAGCCCGCCTTGACCGCCGCGCGCTCGCCCTCACCACCCGGTACGGAGGCGGGCTGCGCGGCGAAGGAATCGACCCGCGCGCCGTGTGCCGCCGGCTCCAGCCGGCGCTCGGCGAAGGTGAAGACGCCCACGATGCCGACCAGCAGGATGGTGCCCTGCAAGAAGAGCGCCGGGCCGTCCACGGCGAGCGCGCCCATGCCGACGATCTGCGCCTTGCTGCCGCCCGAGCCGCTGGCCGCCAGCCCGACGACCGCGGCGAACGCGGCGGCCAGGCCCAGCAGCGACATGAAGACCTGCACCGGATACCGCGACTTGCGCGGCAGGAACGCCTCGATGACGATGCCGAGCGCGGCGACGCCCAGCACGATCAGCGTCGGCGAGAGCTTGCCGTACTCGATGCTGGGGGCCTGGAGCTTGTCGCCCTGGCCCGCCGCCATTGTCCACAGGCTGGGGACAGCCGTTTGCACCACGCTCACTCGTGGTCACCTCCGCCGTTCTCCGCGGGCTTGTAGGAGGTCCGGTGGTCGGCGACCCGGTGATCGGGCTTCGGATCGGTCTTCCGCACGTCGGACATGGTGTGCTCGACCGCCGGATCGACGATCTGGGTGAGCGATTTGGGGAACAGGCCGAGGAACAGCAGCAGCGCGATCAGCGGCGCCACCACGGCCATCTCCCGCACCTTCAGATCCGGCATCCGCTCGATCTCCGGCTTGAGGACCGGCCCCGTCATGGTGCGCTGGTAGAGCAGCAGTACATACAGCGCGGCCAGGATGATGCCCGCCGTGGCCACGATGCCCGCGACCGGATAGCGGCTGAACGTGCCGACCAGCACGAGGAATTCACTGACGAACGGCGCGAGCCCCGGCAGCGACAGCGTCGCCAGTCCGCCGACGAGGAACGTGCCGGCCAGTACCGGGGCCACCTTCTGCACCCCGCCGTAGTCCGCGATCAGGCGCGAGCCCCGGCGGGAGATGAGGAAGCCCGCCACCAGCATCAGCGCCGCCGTCGAGATGCCGTGGAAGACCATGTACAGCGTCGCACCGCCCTGCCCCTGGCTGGTCATCGCGAAGATGCCGAGGATGATGAAGCCGAAGTGGGAGATGGACGCGTAGGCGATCAGCCGCTTGATGTCCCGCTGCCCGACGGCCAGCAGCGCCCCGTACAGGATGCTGACCAGCGCGAGCGCGAGCACCACGGGGGTGGCCCAGTCGCTGGCGCCGGGGAAGAGGCCCAGGCAGAAGCGGAGCATCGCGAAGGTGCCGACCTTGTCGACGATCGCCGTGATGAGCACCGCGATCGGCGCCGTGGACTCGCCCATCGCGTTGGGCAGCCAGGTGTGCAGCGGCCACAGCGGCGCCTTGACGGCGAAGGCGAAGAAGAAGCCCAGGAACAGCAGCCGTTCGGTGGTGGCCGACATGGTCAGGTCGCCGCCTGCCCGTGCCTCCAGCAGCTTCTGGAGGGAGAAGGTGCCCTCGCCGAGCTGGTCGGCGCTGACGACGTACAGCCCGATGACGGCGGCCAGCATGATCAGCCCGCCGGCCAGGTTGTAGAGCAGGAACTTCACCGCCGCGTAGGAGCGCTGCTTGGCGCCCTCCTCCTCACCGGCGGCGTGCGCCCGGTCCCCGAAGCCGCCGATGAGGAAGTACATCGGGATGAGCATGGCCTCGAAGAAGATGTAGAAGAGGAAGACGTCGGTGGCGGCGAAGGAGATGAGGACCATCGCCTCGACGGCCAGGATCAGCGCGAAGAAGCCCTGCGTGGGACGCCACCTGGAAGTCGTCCGTTCGGCGCCGTCCCCGGAGTCCGCGTCGTGCCAGCCGGCGCCGATGACGAACGGGATCAGCAGCGCCGTCAGCCCGATCATCACCGCGCCGATGCCATCGACGCCCAGCTCGTAGCGGACCCCGAAGTCGGCGATCCACGCGTGCGATTCGGTCAGCTGGTAGCGGGCGCCGCCGGGGTCGAAGCGGACCAGCACCACCGCCGCGAGGACGAGCGTGGCCAGCGAGAACAGCAGCGCCAGCCACTTGGCGGCGGTCCGCCGGGCCGCCGGGACGGCCGCCGTGGCGACGGCCCCGACGGCGGGCAGCGCCGCCGTGACCGTCAGAAGAGGAAATCCTGTGCTTGCTACAGACATTGACTCAGACCGCCCTCATCAGCAGGGTGGCGGCGATCAGTACCGCCGCGCCGCCGAACATGGACACCGCGTAGGAGCGGGCGAAACCGTTCTGGAGCCGCCGCAGCCGCCCGGACAGCCCGCCGAAGGAGGCGGCCGTGCCGTTGACCGCGCCGTCCACCACCTTGTTGTCGGCGTAGACCAGGCTGCGGGTGAGATACGAACCGCCGTTGACCAGCACGATGTGGTTGAAGTCGTCCTGGAGCAGGTCGCGCCGGGCCGCGCGGGTCAGCAGCGAGCCGCGCGGCGCCACCGAGGGCACCGGCCGCCGCCCGTACTGGAGCCAGGCGGCGCCGACCCCGATGACCAGGGCGACGATCGTGGCGGTGGTGACCACGGGTGCCGATACCGGCGAGTGCCCGTGCTCGAACTGCGTCACCGGCTCCAGCCAGTGGACGAAGGACTCGCCCGCCTTGAAGAGCCCGCCCGCGAAGACCGAGCCGAAAGCCAGGACGATCATGGGGATCGTCATGGTCTTCGGGGACTCGTGCGGGTGCGGTTCGGCGTGCTCGCCCCGTGTTTCGGCGGCGGGCTCCACATCGGTCTCGGCCGGGGAGGGGGTGGCCGCCTTGCGCCAGCGCTCCTCGCCGAAGAACGTCAGCACCATCACCCGCGTCATGTAGTACGCGGTGATCGCGGCGCCCAGCAGGGTCACCGCGCCCAGGATCCAGCCCTGGGTGCCGCCCTTGGCGAACGCGGCCTCGATGATCTGGTCCTTGGAGAAGAAGCCGGACAGCCCGGGGAAGCCGATGATCGCCAGATAGCCGAGGCCGAACGTCACGAAGGTGACCGGCATGTGCTTGCGCAGGCCCCCGTAGCGGCGCATGTTCACCTCGTCGTTCATCCCGTGCATCACGGAACCGGCGCCGAGGAAGAGCCCCGCCTTGAAGAAGCCGTGGGTGACCAGGTGCATGATCGCGAACGCGTAGCCGATCGGGCCGAGTCCGGCGGCCAGGATCATGTAGCCGATCTGCGACATCGTCGAGCCCGCCAGGGCCTTCTTGATGTCGTCCTTCGCGCAACCGACGATCGCACCGAACAGCAGCGTGACCGCGCCGACGACGACCACCGCCGTCTGCGCGTCCGGCGCCGCGTTGAAGATCGCGCCGGAGCGGGTGATGAGGTAGACGCCCGCGGTCACCATCGTCGCCGCGTGGATGAGGGCCGAGACCGGAGTCGGGCCCTCCATCGCGTCGCCCAGCCAGGACTGGAGCGGCACCTGGGCCGACTTGCCGCAGGCGGCCAGCAGCAGCATCAGCCCGATGGCGGTCAGCTTGCCCTCGCCCGCGTCCGTCGCGCTGGAGAGCACCGGCGCGAAGGCGAAGGTCCCGAACGTGCTGAACATCAGGAAGATGGCGATGGCCAGGCCCGCGTCACCGACCCGGTTGACCAGGAACGCCTTCTTCGCCGCCGCCGCGGCCGTCGGCTTGTGCTGCCAGAACCCGATCAGCAGGTAGGAGGCCAGGCCCACGCCCTCCCAGCCGACGTACAGCAGCAGGTAGTTGTCGGCGAGGACGAGCAGCAGCATCGCCGCCAGGAACAGGTTCAGATAGGCGAAGAAGCGGCGGCGCCCGGGGTCGTGCGCCATGTAGCCGACCGAGTAGAGGTGGATGAGCGTGCCCACGCCGGTGATCAGCAGGACGAACGTCATCGAGAGCTGGTCGAGCTGGAAGGCGACGTCGGCCTGGAAGCCCTCCACCGGCACCCACGACCACAGGTGCGAGTGCATGGCGCGGTGTCCGCCGCCCTTGCCGAGCATGTCGAAGAAGAAGGCGGCGCCCAGCGCGAAGGAGACGGCGGCGAGCAGCGTCGCCACCCAGTGCCCCGTCCGCTCCAGGCGCCGGCCGCCGCACAGCAGCACCGCGGCGCCCAGCAGGGGCGCGCCGATGAGCAGTCCGATCAATGACTCCACTGGTTCGTACCCCTCACAACTTCATCAGGCTGGCGTCGTCGACCGAGGCCGAGTGGCGGGAGCGGTAGAGCATCACGATGATCGCCAGCCCGACGACGACCTCGGCGGCGGCGACGACCATGACGAAGAACGCCATGATCTGGCCGTCGAGGTTGCCGTGCATGCGGGAGAAGGCGACCAGGGTCAAGTTGGCCGCGTTGAGCATCAGCTCGATGCACATGAACACCACGATGGCGTTGCGCCGCAGGAGCACTCCGGTGGCGCCGATGGTGAACAGCAGCGCTGCCAGGTAGACGTAGTTGACGGGGCTCACTTGGCTGCCTCCTCGCGCTCGTCGGCGGCGCCCTGGGCCCCGGGGCTCTCCCGACCGCGCCGTCGTTCGGCGGCCTCGGCGGCCTTCTCGCCCGGGTCCTTCGGGCCGGGGTAGGGGCGCTGGCCGTGGTGGTCGGCGGTGCGCTGTTCCAGTGCGGCCAGGCTCGCCATCTGTTCGGCGCTGACCTCGCGGATCTGGCCGCGCTCGCGCAGGGTGGGGCTGACACTGATGTCGGCGGGGGTGCCGTCGGGCAGCAGGGCCGGCCGGTCCACCGCGTTGTGCCGGGCGTAGACGCCGGGTGCGGGCAGCGGCGGCACCTGCTTGCCCCTGCGGACCCGCTCCTCGGACTGCTCGCGCTGGGACTTGCTCTTCTCGATGCGCTCACGGTGGGTCAGCAGCGTGGCGCCGACGGCGGCGACGGTCAGCAGCGCGCCGACCACCTCGAAGGCGACCACGTACTTGGTGAACAGCAGCGAGGCCAGCGCCGGGACGTTGCCCTCGGCGTTGGCGGCGCCCAGCCCGTTGAAGCTCGCGACGGGGGTCTGGGCGAGCCCCGCGATCAGCAGGATGCCGAGGCCGAGCGCGCATCCGGCGGCCAGCCAGCGCTGCCCCTTGAGGGTCTCCTTGAGGGAGTCGGCCGCGCTGACGCCGACCAGCATCAGCACGAACAAGAACAGCATCATGACCGCGCCGGTGTAGACGACGATCTGGACGACGCCCAGGAAGTAGGCGCCGTTGGCGAGGTAGAACAGCGCCAGGATGATCATGGTCCCGGCCAGGCAGAGCGCGCTGTGCACCGCCCGGCGCATCAGCACGGTGCCGAGCCCGCCGAGCACGGCGAAGGTGCCCAGCAGCCAGAACTGGACGGCCTCCCCGGTGGAGGTGGCGGCGGCGGCGAGCGAGGCGGTGTCCGCGAGTGCCGCGGGGCCGGCGAGCGCGGTCATCGGTCACCCTCCCCGGATCCGGTCTCGGTGCCGCCGGTCATGGCCCCCCGGGCCGCGGCCCGCGAGTCCAGTCCGTCCCCCGCGGCGGCGGCCGGCTCGTCCGGGCCCCAGGTGTCGGCCGACTCCTGGGGTACGGCGGTATCCCGTACCCGCTGCGGCTGCGTACCGGGCGCGGCCTCGCTGACCAGGCCCTGGTAGTAGTCCTTCTCGGTCATGCCCGGGTAGATGGCGTGCGGGGAGTCGACCATGCCCTCCTCCAGGCCCGCGAGCAGTTCCTCTTTCGTGTAGATGAGGGACTGCCGGGAGGAGTCGGCCAGTTCGTACTCGTTGGTCATCGTCAGCGCCCGGGTGGGGCACGCCTCGACGCACAGGCCGCACAGGATGCAGCGCAGATAGTTGATCTGGTAGACGCGGCCGTAGCGCTCGCCCGGCGAGTAGCGCTCCTCCTCGGTGTTGTCCGCGCCCTCCACATAGATCGCGTCGGCGGGACAGGCCCAGGCGCACAGCTCGCAGCCGACGCACTTCTCCAGCCCGTCCGGGTGCCGGTTGAGCTGGTGGCGGCCGTGGAAGCGCGGCGCCGTGGGTTTCTTGTACTCGGGGTACTGCTCGGTCAGCCGCTTCTTGAACATGTCCTTGAAGGTCACGCCGAAGCCGGCCACGGGATTCTCAGGCACCGTCAGCCCCCTTGCTCTCGGTTCCGTCAGTGGTTCCGGCGGCGACCGGTTCGCGGTCGCGGCCGGCGCGCGAGGGGCGTCGTGGCACCGGCGGCGGTTTCTGGCCGGGCAGCGGCGGGACGGGGAAGCCGCCGGCCATCGGGTCGAACGCCCCGTCCTTCGCGGGCCGTCCGTCACCCGGCGGCCCCTCGGACTCGGAATCGTCATCGCCGCCGCCGCGGAAGAAGTCGATGACGAAGGTGATCAGCAGCAGGCCCAGCGCCGTCCCGGCGACCCAGTAGACGACCTCGCTGTAGTCGTAGCCCTCGTTGCGCATGGCGCGGACGGTGGCCACCAGCATCAGCCACACCAGGGCGACCGGGATGAGGAGTTTCCAGCCCAGCGTCATGAACTGGTCGTAGCGCACCCGGGGCAGGGTGCCGCGCAGCCAGACGAAGACGAAGATGAGCACGGCGAGCTTGGCGGTGAACCAGAGCATCGGCCACCAGCCGTGGTTGGCGCCCTCCCACCAGGTGGAGATCGGCGCCGGGGCCCGCCAGCCGCCCAGGAAGAGGGTGACGGCGAGCGCGGAGACGGTGACCAGGTGGATGTACTCGGTCAGCATGAACATCGCGAACTTGATCGAGCTGTACTCGGTCTGGAAGCCCGCGACCAGGTCGCCCTCGGACTCCGGCATGTCGAACGGCGCGCGGTGCGCCTCGCCGACCATCGACACCAGGTAGATGAGGAAGGAGACCGGCAGCAGATAGGCGAACCAGCCGTCCGCCTGCTCCGCGACGATCGTCGAGGTGGACATCGAGCCGGAGTAGAGGAAGACCGCGGCGAAGCTGAGGCCCATCGCGATCTCGTAGCTGATGATCTGGGCCGTCGCGCGGACCCCGCCCAGCAGCGGATACGTCGATCCGGACGACCAGCCGGCCAGCACCACCCCGTAGGAGGCGATGGAGGCGGTGGCCAGGATGAACAGGACGGCGACGGGCATGTCCGTCAGCTGCATCGTCGTGCGGTGGCCGAAGACCGAGATCTCGTTGTCCGCCGGGCCGAACGGGATGACCGCGATCGCCATGAAGGCGGGCACCGCGCCGATGACGGGGGCCAGCAGGTAGACGAGCTTGTCGCTCCCCTTGACGGTGATGTCCTCCTTGAGCATCAGCTTCACACCGTCGGCGAGCGACTGGAGCATGCCCCAGGGGCCGTGCCGGTTGGGCCCGATGCGCAGCTGCATCCAGCCCACGATCTTCCGCTCGAAGACGATGGACAGCAGCACCGTCAGCATCATGAACGCGAAGCAGAAGACGGCCTTGAGCGCGATCAGCCACCAGGGGTCCGTGCCGAACATCGACAGGTCCTCGGCGGCGAGGACGCTCTGGGACGGGGCGGCCAGGGCGAGAGCACTCATGCGGCGCCTCCCTCCTCGGGCTTGTGGTCGTGGGCGGACGCGGAGGACCCGGCGAGCCCGCCGGAGGGGCCGATACGGACCAGTTCACCGGGGCCGGCCCCGGTATCGGCCGCGACGCCGCGGCCGGCCGAGTTCAGTGGCAGCCACACCACCCGGTCGGGCATCTCGGTGATCCGCAGCGGGAAGCGCACCTGGCCCCTCGGCCCGGTGACGGCCAGTTCGTCGCCGTCCCCGACCCCGGCCTCGGCGGCCGTCGCGGCGGAGAGCCGGGCCAAGGCCGCGTGCCGGGTTCCGGCCAGCGCCTCGTCGCCCTCCTGGAGCCGCCCCTGGTCGAGCAGCAGCCGGTGCCCGGCGAGCACGGCCTCCCCGGCGGCGGGCTGGGGCACCGAGCGCGCCCCCGTCCCCGGAGCCGGTGACAGTACGGCCTCCATCTCGTGGACGGTGTGGCCGAGCCGGTCCAGCTCGCCGCGCGCCATGCGGACATCGGGCAGCCCCAGGTGCACATCGAGGGCGTCCGCCAGCATGTTCAACGCCCGTGCGTCGGGCTGCACATGACGGCGCGTCATCTGGTCGGGCTTGACGGCGGCCTCGAACAGCCGGGCGCGGCCCTCCCAGTTGAGGAAGGTGCCCGACTTCTCCACCGCGGCGGAGACCGGCAGCACCACATCGGCCCGGTCGGTGACCTCGCTGGGCCGCAGCTCCAGGCTGACGACGAACTCCGCCGCGTCCAGGGCCCGCAGCGCCAGCGCCGGATCGGGCAGATCCTCGACGCCGACACCGCCGACGACCAGCGCCGACAACTCGCCGTCGGCGGCGGCCTGGAGGATCTGCGAGGTGTCGCGCCCCGGCTCCGACGGCAGTTCGGCCACCCCCCACACCCGGGCGACCTCGGCGCGGGCCGCCGCGTCGGCGACCGGCCGGGCCCCCGGCAGCAGCGTGCCCAGCGCGCCCGCCTCGATCGCGCCCCGCTCCCCCGCGCGGCGCGGCACCCACGCCAGGGTGGCGCCGGTGGCGGCGGCGGTGCGTACGGCGGCGGTGAGCGCACCGGGCACGGTGGCCAGCCGCTCGCCGACGAGGATGACCGAACCCTCGGCCCGCAGCGCCTCGGCCGCCTCACTCCCCCGCTCCTCAAGACCGACGCCGCCCGCGAGCCCGTCCAGCCACTCGGTCTCGGTGCCGGGCGCGGCACACAGCAGGGTGCCGCCCGCCTTCTCCAGGCCCCGGGTGGCGTAGGGGGCGATCGCGAAGGTGCGCTGCCGGCGGGTGCGCCACGCCTTGCGCAGCCGCAGGAAGATGCCGGGCGCCTCCTCCTCGGCCTCAAGTCCGGCCAGCAGCACGGTGGGCGCGGCCTCCAGCGCGCGGTAGGTGAGCCCTCCCCCGCCCAGGTCCTTGCCCTTGCCGGCCACGTGCGCGGTCAAGAAGGCGCTCTCCTCGGCGGAGTGGGCCCGTGCGCGGAAGTCGATGTCGTTGGTGCGCAGCGCGACGCGGGCGAACTTGGCGTAGGCGTACGCGTCCTCGACGGTGACCCGCCCGCCGGTCAGCACCCCGGCCCGGCCGCGCGCCCCTTCGAGCCCGCGGGCCGCGGCCTCCAGCGCCTCGGGCCAGCTCGCCGGGGCCAGTCGGCCGTCCGCACCGCGCACCAGCGGGGTGGTGAGCCGGTCGGGCCGCTGCGCGTAGCGGAACGCGAAGCGGCCCTTGTCGCAGAGCCACTCCTCGTTGACCTCGGGATCGTTGGCCGCCAGCCGCCGCATGACCTTGCCGCGCCGGTGGTCGGTGCGGGTGGCGCAGCCGCCGGAGCAGTGCTCGCACACGCTGGGCGAGGAGGTGAGGTCGAAGGGGCGGGAGCGGAACCGGTAGGCGGCCGAGGTGAGCGCGCCGACCGGGCAGATCTGGATGGTGTTGCCGGAGAAGTAGGACTCGAACGGGGTGTCCTCACCGGTGCCCACCTGCTGGAGAGCGCCCCGCTCCAGCAGCTCGATCATGGGGTCGCCCGCGATCTGGTTGGAGAAGCGGGTGCAGCGCGCGCACAGCACGCACCGCTCCCGGTCGAGCAGCACCTGCTTCGAGATGCCGACGGGCTTCTCGAAGGTGCGCTTCTTGCCCTCGAAGCGGGAGTCGGCGTCGCCGTGCGACATCGCCTGGTTCTGCAAGGGGCACTCGCCGCCCTTGTCGCAGACCGGGCAGTCCAGCGGGTGGTTGATGAGCAGCAGCTCCATCACACCGCGCTGGGCCTTGCTGGCCGGCTCGGAGGTGAGGTGGGTCTTGACGACCATGCCGTCGGTGCACTGGATGGTGCAGGACGCCATGGGCTTGCGCTGGCCCTCGACCTCCACGATGCACTGCCGGCAGGCACCGGCCGGGTCGAGCAGCGGGTGGTCGCAAAAGCGCGGGATCTCGATACCGAGCTGTTCGGCGGCGCGGATGACCAGCGTGCCCTTGGGGACGGAGATCTCCGCTCCGTCGATGGTCAGCGACACGAGGTCTTCCGGCGGTGGAGCGACCTCCCCTCTTCCGGAGGGCGAGGCAGGGGTGGTGACGGTCATGCGTGCACCTCCGGTGGGGACGCGTTGTTCCGGTCGCGAGGTTCTTCCGGGAATCCGGGGCGGGCCCGGCGGGGTCCGGGGCGGGCCCGGCGGTCGGCCACGGTCACGCGGTCACCCCCGCGCGCGGCGCGCCCGCCGCGTCCGCCCAGACCGTGGACCTCGCGGGGTCGAAGGGGCAGCCGCGCCCGCCGAGATGGGCCTCGTACTCGTCGCGGAAGTACTGGAGCGAGGAGAAGATCGGGGAGGCCGCGCCGTCGCCGAGGGCGCAGAAGGACTTGCCGTTGATGTTGTCGGCGATGTCGGCGATCTTCTCCAGGTCGGCCCCCGACGCCTTGCCGGCCTCGATGTCCCGCATCAGCTGGACGAGCCAGTAGGTGCCCTCGCGGCAGGGGGTGCACTTGCCGCAGGACTCGTGCGCGTAGAACTCGGTCCAGCGGGTGACGGCCCGCACCACGCAGGTGGTCTCGTCGAAGCACTGGAGGGCCTTGGTGCCCAGCATGGAGCCCGCGTTGCCGACGCCCTCGTAGTCGAGGGGGACATCGAGGTGCTCGGCGGTGAGCAGCGGGGTGGAGGAGCCGCCCGGGGTCCAGAACTTCAGCTGGTGGCCCGGGCGCATGCCGCCGCTCATGTCGAGGAGCTGGCGCAGGGTGATGCCGAGCGGGGCCTCGTACTGGCCGGGACGGGCCACATGGCCGCTGAGCGAGTAGAGCGTGAAGCCGGGGGACTTCTCGCTGCCCATCGAACGGAACCAGTCCTTGCCCTTGTTGACGAGGGCGGGAACCGAGGCGATGGACTCGACGTTGTTCACCACCGTGGGGCAGGCGTACAGACCGGCGACGGCCGGGAAGGGAGGCCGCAGCCTCGGCTGCCCCCGGCGGCCCTCCAGCGAGTCGAGCAGCGCGGTCTCCTCACCGCAGATGTACGCGCCGGCGCCGGCGTGCACGGTCAGCGTCAGGTCCTTGCCCGGCCCCAGCGCGTCCTTGCCGAGATATCCGGCCTCCCGCGCCTCGCGCACCGCCTCGTGCAGCCGCCGCAGCACCGGCACGACCTCGCCGCGCAGATAGATGAAGGCGTGGCTGGAGCGGATGGCGTGACAGGCGATGACGATGCCCTCGATGAGGGAGTGCGGGTTGGCGAAGAGGAGGGGGATGTCCTTGCAGGTGCCCGGCTCGGACTCGTCGGCGTTGACGACGAGATAGTGCGGCTTGCCGTCGCCCTGCGGGATGAACTGCCACTTCATCCCGGTGGGGAAACCGGCGCCGCCGCGCCCCCGCAGGCCCGCTTCCTTGACGTAGGCGATCAGGTCGTCCGGGTCCATGGCCAGCGCCTTGCGCAGGCCCTGGTAGCCGTCGTGCCGCCGGTAGGCCGCCAGCGTGTAGGAGTCGTCCTCGTCCCAGTGCGCGGACAGCACCGGGGTGAGGAGCTTTTCGGGGCTCATGTCCGGCGGGCCGGAGTGGGGCTGGTGGTCCGCGTGGTCCTGGGACCTGGTGGTGTCGTCCTGGCCGCTGCCGCCCTGGGCTGCCACGGTCATCACTCCCCCTCCTCGTCGGCCGCCGCACGGCGTGGGGCGACGACGCCCGGCGCGGTCTCCCCCTTGGCGAGCCGCAGGCCCACCAGAGAGGCCGGACCCGCGCTGCCGGTGGCGGCGTTGGCGTCGGCGCGCCGGTCGGGGAAGCCCGCGAGGATGCGCGCCGTCTCCTTGAACGTGCACAGCGGGGCGCCGCGGGTGGGTTCGACCTCGCGCCCGGCGCGCAGGTCATCGACGATCCGCCGCGCGCTCTCCGGCGTCTGGTTGTCGAAGAACTCCCAGTTGACCATCATCACGGGCGCGAAGTCGCAGGCCGCGTTGCACTCGACGTGCTCCAGGGTGACCTTGCCGTCCCCGGTGGTCTCCCCGTCGCCCACGGCCAGATGCTCGCGCAGCGCCGCGTAGATGGCGTCGCCGCCCATCACCGCGCACAGGGTGTTGGTGCACACCCCGACCTGGTAGTCGCCCGAGGGCTTGCGGCGGTACATGGTGTAGAAGGTCGCCACGGCGTTGACCTCGGCCGTGGTCAGTCCGAGCTGTTCGGCGCAGAACCGCTGTCCCGTGCGGGTGACGTGCCCCTCCTCCGACTGCACCAGGTGCAGCAGCGGCAGCAGCGCCGAGCGGGAGTCGGGGTAGCGGGCGATGATCTCGCGGGCGTCCGCCTCCAGCCGCTCCCGCACCTCGGCGGGGTAGTCGGGCGCGGGCATCTGCGGGATGCCGATCTCCACGGCCCCCGCCGGGTTCTGTGCCGGAGTCTGTGCCGGCTGTCCGCTCATCGGTCGACGCCTCCCATCACGGGGTCGAGGGACGCGACGGCCACGATGACGTCCGCGACCTGGCCGCCCTCGCACATCGCCGCCACGGATTGCAGGTTGGTGAAGGAGGGGTCGCGGAAGTGCACACGGTAGGGGCGGGTCCCGCCGTCGCTGACCACATGCGCGCCCAGCTCGCCCTTGGGCGACTCGACCGCCGCGTACGTCTGGCCCGGTGGCACCCGGAAGCCCTCGGTCACCAGCTTGAAGTGGTGGATGAGGGCCTCCATGGAGGTGCCCATGATGTTCTTGATGTGATCGAGGCTGTTGCCGAGCCCGTCGGGGCCGAGCGCGAGCTGCGCGGGCCAGGCGATCTTCTTGTCACCGACCATGACGGGGCCGGGCTCCAGCCGGTCCACGCACTGCTCGATGATGCGCAGCGACTGGCGCATCTCCTCCATGCGCAGCAGGAAGCGGCCGTAGGAGTCGCACGTATCGACGGTGGGGACCTCGAAGTCGTAGGTCTCGTATCCGCAATACGGCTGCGCCTTGCGCAGGTCGTGCGGGAGCCCGGCCGAGCGCAGGATCGGCCCGGTGGCGCCCAGTGCCATGCAGCCGGCCAGATCGAGGTAGCCGATGTCCTTCAGCCGGGCCTTGAAGACGGGGTTGCCGGTGGCGAGCGCGTCGTACTCCGGCAAGTTCTTCCGCATCTTCTTCACGAACTCGCGCAGCGCGTCGACGGTGCCGGGCGGCAGGTCCTGCGAGAGGCCGCCGGGACGGATGTAGGCGGAGTTCATCCGCAGCCCGGTGATCAGCTCGTAGAGGTCCAGGACCAGTTCGCGGTCGCGGAAGCCGAAGATCATGATCGTGGTGGCGCCCAGTTCCATGCCGCCGGTGGCGATGGCCACCAGGTGCGAGGAGATCCGGTTCAGCTCCATCATCAGGACGCGGATGACGTTGGCGCGGTCGGGGATGTCGTCCTCGATGCCCAGCAGCCGCTCGACGCCCATGCAGTACGCCGCCTCGTTGAAGAACGGCGTCAGGTAGTCCATGCGCGTCACGAAGGTGGTGCCCTGGGTCCAGGTGCGGAACTCCAGGTTCTTCTCGATGCCGGTGTGCAGATAGCCGATGCCGCAGCGGGCCTCGGTGACCGTCTCACCGTCGATCTCCAGGATGAGCCGCAGCACACCGTGTGTGGAGGGGTGCTGGGGGCCCATGTTGAGGATGATCCGCTCGTCGTCGCTCTTGACGGCGTGTGCGGCCAGCTCGTCCCAGTCCCCGCCCGTGACGTCGTAGACGGTGCCTTCGGTGGTCTCCCGGATACCGGCGGGTGCGTGTGTGGTGGACATTTAGCTGTACGACCTCCGCTGGTCAGGAGCGGGAATCTGGGCACCCTTGTATTCGACGGGAATGCCGCCGAGGGGGTAGTCCTTGCGCTGCGGGAAGCCCTGCCAGTCGTCGGGCATTATGATCCGCGTCAAACCCGGATGCCCGTCGAAGATCAGGCCGTAGAAGTCGTACGTCTCGCGCTCGTGCCAGTCGTTGGTCGGGTAGACCTCGACGATCGAGGGGACGTGCGGATCCGCGTCCGGGGCGCTGACCTCCAGCCGGATCAGCCGGTTGTGGGTGATCGAGCGCAGGTGGTAGACGGCGTGCAGCTCGCGGCCCTTGTCACCGGGATAGTGGACGCCGCTGACCCCGGTGCACAGCTCGAAGCGGAGCGCCGGGTCGTCGCGCAGGGTGCGAGCGACGCGGAGCAGATGCTCGCGGGCGATGTGGAAGGTCAGCTCGCCGCGGTCCACGACGGTCTTCTCGATGGCGTTCTCCGGGAGCAGCCCCTGCTCCTCCAGCGCCCCCTCCAACTCGTCGGCGACTTCGTCGAAGGATCCATATCCGGCTCCGCCGCGTGGGTCGCCGTAGGGCCGGTTGCTGGCGCCGGGCAGCCGTACGGTGCGCACGAGGCCGCCGTAGCCGGAGGTGTCACCGCCGTTGTTGGCGCCGAACATCCCGCGCCGTACCCCGATGACCTCACCGGCCTCCCGGGCCTGGGCCGGCACGGAGCCGTTGCCGTCGCCGTTCGCACGCTCATCACTCACAGCGCCCCCTTTCGTTCGCTTCTCCGCCCGCGCGGCACAGCGCGCGCATCATCCTCGGCCGCGACCCGGCAGCCGCGCGTGCGTCGCTCACCGAAGCAGCCCCTTCATCTCGATCGTCGGCAGCGCCTTCATGGCCGCTTCCTCCGCCGCGCGGGCCGCTTCCTTCTGGTTGACGCCGAGCTTGGAATGCAGAATCTGCTCGTGGAGCTTGAGAATGGCGTCCAGCAGCATTTCGGGGCGCGGGGGGCAGCCGGGCAGATAGATATCGACGGGGACGACGTGATCGACTCCCTGCACGATCGCGTAGTTGTTGAACATGCCGCCCGAGGAGGCGCAGACGCCCATGGAGATGACCCACTTGGGGTTGGGCATCTGGTCGTAGACCTGCCGCAGCACCGGGGCCATCTTCTGGCTCACCCTGCCCGCCACGATCATGAGGTCCGCCTGGCGGGGTGAGCCGCGGAAGACTTCCATCCCGAAGCGGGCGAGGTCGTAGCGGCCGGCTCCCGTCGTCATCATCTCGATGGCGCAGCAGGCGAGCCCGAAGGTCGCCGGGAATATCGACGACTTGCGCGCCGCCCCGGCCATCTTCTCGACGGTGCTCAGCAGAAAGCCGCTCGGCAGTTTCTCTTCAAGTCCCATTGCTTATCCTGCCCCTAGTCCCATTCCAGGCCGCCGCGCCGCCAGTCGTAGGCGTACGCGATACCGATGAGGGCGACGAAGACCAGCATTTCGACGAGCCCGAACATCCCGAGTGAGTCGAAATGCACGGCCCACGGGTAGAGGAAGACGATTTCGATGTCGAAGATGATGAAGAGCATCGCCGTCAGGTAGTACTTCACCGGGAAGCGCCCGCCCCCGGCGGGCTGCGGCGTGGGCTCGATGCCGCACTCGTATGCCTCCAGCTTGGCCCGGTTGTAGCGCTTGGGACCGACGACCGAGGCCACGGCCACGGAGAAGACCGTGAACCCCGCCGCGATGGCTCCCAGTACGAGGATTGGTGTGTAGACGTTCACCGCTCCCGTCTCCCTCCAGGCGTCGACTCTGACTACCGGCAGACCGCTGGGCCGCTGTGTGCCCCCACGAAGATCGCTCCTATGTGAGGCAGTTCACAAGCCCTGTTCGCAGGCATCTTAAGCCCGGCCCTCTGTGATCTGCGACACGGGGTACGGCAACTGCTTTGTGATCTCCACCACCTGACGGTGAATCATCCGTTCGGGCGAGCGGTGATCTTCATACGCAAAGCCCACGGATGATCACCCGAGGTGACGTTTCGACGGTGCTCACACCCCTTGACGGTCGATCGCTGTATCAGGCACGGGCATGCACAGGCAAATTCGCGCTGGACACAACTGCCTGGTATGCGACGACCACTTGCGCTCGTGCGATCGTGAACGCCGGCACAAGCCGGGAGGCGGCGCGAAGCGCGCGGCAGCGGTGGGGCTCGCGCGCGACCCTGGCGACCCTCCCCATGACAGAGCGGCCCCACCCCACGACAAAGGGGTTACCCCTCGGACAGCAAGGGGCGACCCCTCTCGCCGGCAAAGAGAAATAGGGAGATACGGACCCAACGCCCCATTTGCGCGAAGAGTTGACCGGTGCCCCCGACGCGAGGCCGCGCGGGAATGTGACCTGCACCACCCGAAAGCCCGACGATCTTCTTCACCTTTGCGCGTCGAATCCGGCCGTGATATTGCCGTGACAAAAACTCCGGCATTGCGGACAACTGCATGGTCACAGCCTCGTAGTTGGGCAATGATCACGGTGGCCGGGCACCCTTACGGGGTCTCCCGGAGGGGCCAACTGGCGGTGTACGCGACGACTGTGGCGCATCGCACGATTGTTGAGCGGAGGGTTCGGCGCCTGCTAGGCATGCCCTCATGTCCCCGAAAGCTCAGATACCCAGCCACCGGAAGCCCCGCTCCAGCAAGATGAACACGGCGCTGCGTGCGGGCATGACGGGCGGCGTCATGGGCACCATCGCCCTCACCACGGCGGCGGCTCCGGCCCTCGCGGCCGACAAGGACGCGCCGGCCCAGACCCAGGAGCTGCCCAAGCTCTCCGGCGACCTGGCCGGTTCCACCACGCGCGCGGCCCAGTCCCTCCAGACCTCCGCTCAGCAGTACGAGCTGCAGGACGCCCAAGAGGCCGCCGCGGCCAAGGCCAAGAAGCAGGCCCAGGAGAACAAGAAGAAGGCGGAGGCCAAGGCCCGCGCCGAGGCCAAGCGCAAGGCGGAGGCCGCCAGCAAGGCCCGCGCCGCCGAGCGGAAGGCCGCTGCCCCCGCCTCCCGCTCCGCCGAGCGCGCCACGCTCAACACCGCCTCCGCTCCCAAGGGCGGCAACGTGGCGACCGTCCTCAGCTTCCTGCGGGCGCAGGTGGGCAAGTCCTACGTCATGGGCGCCACCGGCCCCTCCGCCTATGACTGCTCCGGACTGACCGGTGCCGCCTTCAAGCAGGTCGGCATCGACCTGCCGCGCACCTCGCAGCCGCAGTCCACGGCCGGCACCCCGGTCTCCCTCAGCAACCTCCAGCCCGGTGACCTCCTCTACTGGGGCAGCGCGGGCAGCGCCTACCACGTGGGCGTGTACGTCGGCGGCGGCAAGTTCATCGGCGCCCAGAACTCCTCCACCGGTGTCGTCGAGCGCCCCCTGAGCTACGACCAGCCCACCGGCGCGGTCCGCGTCCTCTGACGCACTCGCTCACCCGAACCCGCTGAGGGCCCCACCGCACGACGGAGCGGTGGGGCCCTCGGCGTGTCCGCGGCCGGCCGACCGGGTACGGAGGCCCGACCGTGCGCAGGGCCGCTCAGGGCAGTTTCACATCGCCGCACCCGTGCCGCTCCGCCGACTGCCGGGCGAACGCGGAGAGGGCGTCGGCGCGGAAGGCGGGCGGGTTCCCCGTCGTGGGCACCTTGCCCGCGCCCGTCCTCGTGTCGTTGTCCGGGACGCCGTGGAGCAGGAAGAGGGCCCGGGTGCCGGTGCCGTGGCCCGTACCGGTGCCCGGGCAGGAGGCGGTGGCCCAGGTGAGGGTGCCGTCCTTCTCCTGGCCCCGCTCGCCGCTCACGCGTGCGGCGAACCTCTTGGTGAAGTCCTCGGCGTAGGGGCCGTAGTACGCGGACATCCAGTACGCGGGCAGTTGGGCGTCCCCGGCCGTGGTGAGGACGCAGTCCTCGACGGGGGCCGACCCGCTCGCCGGGGGCGCCCACGTGTGGCCCAGGCCGAGGCGTGCGGCGCGCGCGGCCAGCGGGCGCAGCCCCGCGCACGTACCCGGGGCCGTGGCGAGCCCTGACGGGTGGGCGCGGGGGCTGCCGGTGAGCCCGGCGAGCGAGCCCTCGGCCGGATGGTCGCAACCGGCCGCATCCGCGGCCTTCTCGGCGGACTCGACCACGGCGGCGGCGAACCTATGCCGCCCGGCGGAGGAGAGCCCGGCACCGTTCCCCGTCCCCCGGTCGAGACGGGCGTTGACGGTCAGGCTCCCGGCCCTCTCGCCGGCCTCGTTGGCCTTGCTGCCCCTGTTCCCCTCGCCGCCCTTGCTGCCTTTGCTGTTCTCGTTGCCCTTGCTGTTCTCGTTGCCGCACTGGAGCCAGAGGCTGACGGTGGCCCGGCCCTGGTCGCTCATCAGCACGCCGGGCCAGGAGCCGAGGGGCGAGACGGGGGCGCTGTAGGCGAACAGGCGGGTGCGGTCGAGCAGGCGCGTGGCCGCGTCGTCCTCCGAACCCCAGCGCACCTGAAGGCTCATGCTGCTGTCCCCGTCCCGGGCTCTGGCCACGCAGGAGGCCGGTGTCCCGTCCGGGCCGGTGTCCTTCGCCCCCACGTCCCGGCTGCCGAGCACGGTACGGATCTGCGGAGCCGCCAGGATGCCCCCGCAGGCGCGGGAGAGCTGCCGCTCCTCCCGCCACGACTGGAGCGTGCCCGTTCCGTACAGCACCCCGCCCACGAGCAGGAGACAGGCCAGTCCGCTCAGGAGAGCGAGGGCCAGCGGCCCGCGACGGGGCTTCCACGACTGCGGCATGGCCGCAGGCTATCCAGGCCCGCTCCTGCGCTAGTCCGGGCGGCCCAGGTTGATGAGGGCCTTCTCCCGTGAGTCCGCGTAGCTGCCCTGGCCGACGCCCTGGAGCTTCTCGACCTGGGGGCTGGGCTTCCCCGACTCGATGCCCGTATCGCCGCCTTGGGCTCCCACCCAGGAGGTGGCGAGGTCGTTCATCTGCTTCTGGCCCGTGTGGAAGACGTTCGCGCTCTCCTTGGCGCCGACCGCGTTGGCGTCCGCGATCGCGTTCTTGGTCCAGTCGTACATACCGAAGTCCACGATCCGGTTGGCGATATCGACGCCGGGCACCCCGACGGTCGCGGCCTTGGGCGGGATGAAGTCGATGAGCGCGTTGGCGGAGTTGACGTGGTGGTTGACGTCGCGGGCCCACTGGACGGCGGCGTCGCGCTTGTCGAGGGCGATGTCGGTCATGACCCCGTCGTAGTGGCCCCAGACGTTGCCCACGTTCTGCATCGCCACATCGCGGGTGTCGATGGCCTTGGTGTCCCCCTCGATGGGGATGCCGGCCAGGCTGTCGGCGGAGTACTGCCGCTCGGCGTTGAACATGTCGGCGAAGGCCGCCGGGTCCTCCGCCACGCCCCGCATGACCTTGTCCAGCGCCTGCTCCGAGAGGGCCACCCGGACGTTGCCGTCGGTGTCCTTCCACACCCCTTGTGCGAGGTGCTGGTCGTTTTGGTAGCCGGGGTTGGTGCCGGTCAGGATCTCGTGCACGTCGGGGGTGTAGTCGGTGAGGATGTGCCCCAGCGGCGCCCGGAGGTTGGTGGGCATCTTGTCGTCGAGGTGGGAGACGGCGTACTGCATCACGCGCGCCTGCTCGTCCGTGTGCCCGCCCAGCGGGTGGTGGGTGCCGGGCACGTTGCCCGTGGCCGCCGCCTCCAGCGCCTGGCCGAAGCCGCCGCGATCGGAGAGGTCTGCCAGTTCTTTCATGCTCATCGGCGCCGCGCCGGCCCCGTTGAAGAGGTAGTCGGGCCAGTCCCGCTTCTTCATCAGGTATTCGAGGCGGTCACTGCCCTTGGGGTCGAGGTAGGTGGTGGAGGCGTCCGGGTCCTTGCTCATGAGGCCCAGCACGCCGTCCAGGGGGTCGTGTTCGATGCCCTTCTGGCCCGGTTTGCCGTTCCACTGGTCCCACAGCCCGCGGTCCTTGTTCTTCTCCTCGGTCTCCCGGATGTCGTCACCCAGCGACTGGAGGAACGAGCCGTCGTAGGGGCCGCCGCGCTTCATCAGGGTGACGAACTCCTGGTAGCCGCGGACCGGCTCGGTGTTGCTGCCGAAGTTCTTGGCGCCGATCTTCTGGAGGCCGCCGAGGAAGTCCTTGGTGAACTTCCCGTCCCCGCTGTCGAGCCAGGTCTTGTACTCCTTCGAGGTGACCGGCAGCTTGCTGATGTCCTTCGGCGCGCGGGTCGCGGTCGCCAGCGTGGTGGCGACGCTCTTCTCCAGCGAGTCGCCGTCCTTGCCCATGCCGCGCAGCTCGCGGCCCAGCTTGACGGTGTTCTCCGGGCCCAGGCCGTTGAGGAACGTCTGGCTGAACGCCTTGTCCCCCTCGTTGCCCTTCACCAGGGTGCGGAACTCGTTCAGGTCCTTCGTATCGACGTCCTCGCCGCCGGCGATTCTGGTGCCGATGTCCTTGGCGCGCTGCGCCTCGTACCACTCGGGGTCGTCCTTGGCCGCGCTGTTGAAGCCGCCGTTGACGCCCTTCCCGTCGACGTCCTTGGTGACGTCCTCCAGAGCCACCCGGTGGCCGAAGTCGGCCCTGTCGATCGCTTTGACCTGCTCCTTGATGTCGTCGCTCCAGCCCTGCTCGGCCTCGGCGATGTCGCCGGTCTTCTTCTTGTAGGCCGCCAGCTCTTCCGGCGTCATGTCGCGGAACTTCTTCGCGTCGTAGTCGGTGGTGACCTTCCCGGTGACGGGGTCCACCTTGTAGCCCTTCGCGCGGGCGTCCTTGACCAGTTCCTTCAGCGCCTCCTGGAGCCGGTGCAGCTCCGTGTACGCCTCGTCCAGCAGTCCGGCGACCTTGTGCGCCTCGATCTTGGCGGCGGACAGTTCGTGCGCGGTGACGGCGCCGCTCTTGGCCGCGGCACTGTAGCCGAGGCCGATCCAGTTGCCGTTGCCGAGGGAGCCGCGTACGTGGGTGTCGTAGTTCGTCTTGAGGGTGCCGAACTTGTCGCCCATCTCCTTCCACTCGTCGGCGGCGGAGCTGAGGACCGACAGGTCCGTGGTCATCGCGTCCTGATAGGTGAGAGCCATGACTACCTCGGCGGGGCGGGGAGGGTGGGCGCCAGCGGGCCGTTCGGATTCCTGGCCGGATCCGGCTTCGCGATGAGGGAGGGCGTGTCCTCGGTGACGCCGCCGCCGGGGGCTCCCGGCGGGAAGAGGCCGGTGAGCTGCGAGCCGGTGAGATCGTCGTTGAGCAGGTAGCCGTTGTGGGCGGCGCGCAGCGCGCCCATCTCCCCGTTGAGGCGCGCCAGCACGTTGTTGACCTGCTGGCCCCAGTGCTTCATCGCCGTGTTGAGGCCGGTCTTGACCTCCCACTTGTCCAGCTCGCCCGGCCCGCCGAAGGGGACCACGTCGGTGCGTCCGGCGGGAGCCGCGCCGGTGGCGGTCTGGGTGGCGCCGCCCGCGTGCTTACCGGCCTTGACGGTGTCCGGAAGCAGGTGTTCCTCGACGTATTTCGCGGCCTTCTTCTTGGCCGCCGGCGTGGTCAGCACCCCCTGGCCCTCGGCCGGGAGTTCGGGGCCGCCCCCGCCCCCGCCGCCGTCCGCCTCGTTGAGCCGCATGCGCGTGGCGTCCTGCCGTGCGCTCGCCGCGGCTTTGTGCTGCGCCCACTCGTCCTCGAACGTCATCGCTGACCCACACCCCCGTGCCGCCGACGCCTTGGTAGCGGGGCTCACTCGGCAGGAGCCGGCCCCGCCAGCCGACGGTATAGGCATTCCGCGACTCTGACACCCCCTGCCCCAGAACGGTCCCCGGCCCGGGACGGTCTCGTGACGAAGCAACAAGCAGCGGACGCCGGCGAAGTGACACGCGGCGGACGCTTACGCCCGCGGGGCGACCTTCGCCAGGCCGTTGATGATGCGGTCCATCGCGTCGCCGCCGGTGGGCTCGGTGAGGTTGGCGAGCATCTTGAGGGTGAAGCGCATCAGCAGCGGGTGGGAGAGGCCGCGCTCGGTGGCGACCTTCATGACCTTGGGGTTGCCGATGAGCTTCACGAAGGCCCGGCCCATCGTGTAGTAGCCGCCGTAGGTGTCCTTGAGGACCTTCGGGTAGCGGCGCAGGGCGAGTTCGCGCTGGCCGGGGGTGGCGCGGGCGTGCGCCTGGACGATGGTCTCGGCGGCGATGACACCGGACTCCATCGCGTAGGCGATGCCCTCGCCGTTGAACGGGTTGACCAGGCCGCCCGCGTCGCCCACCAGCAGCAGGCCCCGGGTGTAGTGCGGCTGCCGGTTGAAGGCCATGGGAAGTGCGGCACCGCGGATCGGGCCGGTCATGTTCTCGGGCGTGTAGCCCCACTCCCCGGGCATCGAGGCGCACCACGCCTTGAGGATCTCGCGCCAGTCCAGTTCCTTGAACGAGGAGGAGGTGTTGAGCACCCCCAGCCCGACGTTGGAGGTGCCGTCGCCCATGCCGAAGACCCAGCCGTAGCCGGGCAGCAGCCGGTCCTGGGCGCCGCGCCGGTCCCACAGCTCCAGCCAGGACTCCAGGTAGTCGTCGTCGTGGCGGGGCGAGGTGAAGTAGGTGCGCACGGCCACCCCCATGGGGCGGTCCTCGCGGCGGTGCAGGCCCATCTTCAGCGACAGCCGGGTGGAGTTGCCGTCGGCCGCGACCACCACGGGGGCGTGGAAGGTGACAGGGGTCTTCTCCTCGCCGAGCTTCGCGTGCACGCCGGTCACATGGCCCGTCCGCTCGTCCAGCACGGGGTCGGAGACGTTGCACCGCTCATACAGCCGTGCCCCCGCCTTCTGCGCCTGGCGGGCGAGCTGCTCGTCGAAGTCGTCGCGCTTGCGCACCAGGCCGTAGTCCGGGTAGCTGGCCAGCTCGGGCCAGTCGAGCTGAAGGCGCTGGCCGCCGGCGATGATGCGCAGGCCCTTGTTGCGCAGCCAGCCCGCTTCCTCGGAGATGTCGATGCCCATCGCGACGAGCTGTTTGGTGGCGCGCGGCGTGAGCCCGTCGCCGCACACCTTCTCGCGGGGGAAGGCCGTCTTCTCCAGCAGCAGGACGTCCAGGCCGCTGCGGGCGAGGTGGTACGCGGTCGTGGACCCGGCGGGGCCCGCACCGACGACGATCACATCGGCGGTCCGCTCGGAGGCTGGCTGCGCGTGGGGATCGGCCACGAGGACTCCCGCGTCACTTGCTGGATTGAGGCTGACTCCCGCAGTCTATGCGCGCATTCCGGACTCCCCCGGCTCGCCCCCGGCATACATCCCCTCCGGGCGTTCCGCGCGGCTCTGCCCGCGTTCGCGCCGAATGCAGGAGGGCGCCGCCTCTGGAGCGCCGCCCCCGGAGGAGGGCGCCGCCGCCCCGCGCCGCCCGCCCCCGTCTCAGCCGACTCCGGGCTCAGTCGGCTCCGGGGCTCAGTCGGCTCCGGGCTCGCTCCAGGTGTCCAGAGCCGTCTCGAAGACCGGATCACCGGCCGACTCCTCGCCGGGAAAGGCGCGGTGTTCCGAATAGATGCTGTACTCGGTGCCGTCCTCGGCCACATACGCCTGGTCGGTCGCGTGAATGGTGTTCCCCGAATCATCGGACGTGTAGGTGAATTCCCAGCGTGCGCCCGGACGGCCCCGGAAGGTGTTCTTCTTCATTTCCAGCCGCTGGTAGTCGTCCCTTTTCTTGGCGCCCTTCTCCAGAGTGCGGAAATTGGCGTACGAGGACTGACCGGCGTTCTCGATGATGCCGATGCGCAGATAGTCGCCGCCGGTAGGAGCCGCGTAGTCGATCTGGGTGCCGTTCGGCTCGCGCTGCCAGCCCTCCATCACGCCGACGCTGAACCCCTTGGAGTCCTTGACGAGGTGGAACCCGTCCGGCAGGAGGCCCCTGCCCGGAAGTTCGGGGGAGCCGCCGGGGCCGCCCTGGGCCGCTTGGGAAGCGCTGGGGTCGGGGAGGGAGCCGGGCCCGGTGGACTCGGTGGGAGTGGGGGTGGCCGTGGGGTCGGCGGAGGCGGACGGGCCGCCGGCGGGCTTCTCCTTGACGGTGCCCTTGGCGCTCGGCTTCATGTCCTCGTCCTTGTCGCCCGCGAAGTAGAAGGCGCCCCCGGCCGCGGCCCCGCCGACGAGGAAGGCGGCCAGAAGCAGCCCGACCCAGGTGGCGCCGGGACCGCGCCGCGAGGGCGGCGGAACGGCGCCGCCGCCGGGTCCGGCTGGTGCGCCGGGCACCGCTGGTGTGCCCGGTGTGCCCGGTGTGCCCGCCCCGGCGCTCAGGTTGACGGTCCTGGAGTCGGGCGCCGCCGCCTCCCCGGTGGCCGGGGGCGCGGTCGGGGGCGCGGTCGGGGGCGCGGTCGGGGCCGCCCCGGGGAACGCCCCCGCTCCCGGGACGGCGCTCTTGCCCAGCAGCGTCCGTGCGAACGGCACCAAGAGCACCGCGCCGAAGGACCACAGCAGCGCGAAGAGCAGCAGTTCGGCTCCGGCGGCGGCGAACTCCCCGTGCAGGGTGAAGCTCTCCGCGGTGGTGCCGAACTCGCCGCTGTCGGGCACGGCCGCCCCCTCGTGGAAGCCCGCCCGCACGCTCGCCCCCGCGAGCGGGACGAGCGCCAGGACCGACAGGACGAAGAACACCGCCGTCAACAGCTGTTCGCGGCGGTCGGCGGAGCGCCGCACGGCCAGCGTCCCGAGGAGCAGCGCGCACACCAGCCCGCCCGCGAGCGCCCCGACGACCGCCCAGGCGCCGCCCGCGTCGGCCAGCTCCCCGTACCCGAACGACTCACGCACGCCGCCCAGTTGGGTGGCCTCCCAGCGCACATCGATGGGGGCGCCCCAGGCCATGGCCAGGGCGAGGGCACCCAGGTTGGGCAGCAGCACCAGCAGGGCGAGCACGTCCTCGCCGTGGAGATCGTCCACGGTCGTCAGGCCGACGACGAGCATCACCACCGAGCCCAGCGCGACCACGAGCACCAGCGTCAGCAGCGCGGTCCGCAGCGCGCCGAGCACCATCCGGGGTCCGGGCCCCGGCCGGGCGGCCGGCCAGGCGTCGATCACGGCCCGGCCGAGGACCGCGCCCACGACGACGGTGGAGAGCAGAAACGCCCACAGCAGTGTGAGCCCCGGCGAGGTGCTGAGTTCCAGACCCTCGTACGAGGGACGCGCGTACAGGCCGAGCACGAGCCCCCCGAGGCCGCAGAGCGCCCCCACGCGCAAGGCGGCCTCGAACCCGGCCGAGGGCCCGGCGTCCGCGAGCCGCACCCGCTCGCGCCGCGCGGCCACGACCAGCGCGCCCACCCATACCGCGGTGGCCAGCAGCGGCAGCCACGAGAGCGTGGCTCCGCCGACGACCCGCTCGCCGCCCAGGGGGACGCTGCCGTCCGAGGTCACACCGAAGCCGCCGCCGACCCCCTGGAGCAGTCCGGCCAGCGCGACCCGCATCCGCGTGCCCCAGCCGATGTCGAGGTCGTCCAGATCCTCGTTGGACCACATCCCGATCGCACTCGCGAGCACGAACAGCAGCCCGAGCGGCCACACGGCGATCCGCAACGCGCCGGCCCAGTCCCCCTTGACCGTACGCGTGAGAAACAGGCCCACCGCGGTCGGCTGACCCGGCTGACCCGACTGAAATGGAGCCCCCGCCGGCCCCATCGGCTGCACGCCGGGCGGCGGCGGAACGGACGGTTGCGCTCCGAACGGCGGAGGCGCGACGGGCGACGGGGGTGCGGCAGGCGACGGAGGCGCGGCGGGTGACGGAGCCGCGGCCGGAGGCGGCGGGGCCGCGGGCGCGGGCGGCGCCACGAAGCCCGGCGCCACCACGTCCGGCCCCACCGGCACCCCGTGGCCCGCCGTACCCCCAGGCGCACCCGCGTCCCCAGGCGCACCCAGGTCCCCGGGTGTTGCCGTCGGGGCGCCGCAGGCCATGCAAAAACGGGCTTCAGGCGGTGAGCTGGTGCCGCATTTCGGGCAGGGCGCTGACGACGGGGACGACATGGCGCTCCTCTGTTGGCTTCGAGGGACGGCCACGGCGCCCGCGACCGGGCACCGTGCGTGTGCGGGGAGACACGAATGTCGCGTACATGGTTCCCGCGACACGCGACAGCGTCCATCGTTCCCGCTCAACCACCGCCATGGGAAGCGGAGTTACGCAAGCGCAACCGCCGCTCCGCGTCCTGCCCGCCGCCCCCGCGCGCGGGTCACGCCGGCTTGACGCCCCGGTGGAGCGCGACGATGCCGCCCGTCAGGTTGCGCCAGGCCACCCGCGACCAGCCGGCCTCCTGGAGCCGCAGTGCCATGGCCTCCTGGTCGGGCCAGGCGCGGATGGACTCCGCGAGGTAGACATAGGCGTCCGGGCTGCTGCTGACCCGGCGCGCGACCGGGGGGAGCGCTCGCATCAGGTACTCGGAGTAGACCGTGCGGAAGGGCGTCCAGGTCGGGTGGCTGAACTCGCACAGGAGCACGCGCCCGCCGGGCCGGGTGACCCGCAGCAGTTCGGCCAGCGCCGCGTCCACATCGCCGACGTTGCGCAGCCCGAAGGAGATGGTGACGGCGTCGAAGACGCCGTCGGCGAACGGCAGCCGCGTCGCGTCGCCCGCCGTCAGCGGCATCCACGGGTGCCGCCGCTTGCCCTCGCGCAGCATGCCGAGGGAGAAGTCGCAGGGCACGGTGAAGGCACCGGCCTCCACGAACGGCAGCGCCGAGGTGCCGGTGCCCGCCGCCAGGTCGAGGACACGCTCGCCGGGGCGCGCGGCCACGGAGTCGGCGACCGCCCGGCGCCACAGCCGCGCCTGGCCGAGCGAGAGCACGTCATTGGTCAGGTCGTACTTCTCCGCGACCTCGTCGAACATCGCGGCGACGTCCTGCGGCTTCTTGTCCAGGGATGCGCGGGTCACGGAGCGTTCCGTTCCTGTGAGTCGGCCTGCCGGCCGGCCTGCGAGCTTGTCTGTCGGGGCGGCCTGTCAGTTGGCCTCTGCGAGCCGCAGCTCGGGGTGGGCCGTGCCGCCCTCGATCGCGGTGGAGGAGAGGTGCGAGACGACCTTGTCGTCCACCGGGTCGCTGGCCGGGTCGTCGTGCACGACCAGGTGTTCGTAGGTCGTCGCCCGCTGTGCCGGTACGCGCCCCGCCTTGCGGATCAGGTCGATGATCTCCATGCGGTTGGAGCGGTGCCTGGCACCGGCCGAGGAGACGACGTTCTCCTCCAGCATGATCGAGCCGAGGTCGTCCGCGCCGTAGTGCAGCGAGAGCTGGCCGACCTCCTTGCCGGTGGTCAGCCAGGAGCCCTGGATGTGGGCGACGTTGTCCAGGAAGACGCGCGCGATGGCGATCATCCGCAGGTACTCGAAGAGCGTGGCCTGCGTCTGGCCCTTCAGGTGGTTGTTCTCCGGCTGGTAGGTGTAGGGGATGAAGGCGCGGAAGCCGCCGGTGCGGTCCTGCACGTCGCGGATCATCCGCAGGTGCTCGATGCGCTCCGCGTTGGTCTCGCCGGTGCCCATCAGCATCGTCGAGGTGGATTCCACCCCGAGGTTGTGGGCGATCTCCATGATCTCCAGCCAGCGCTCGCCCGACTCCTTGAGCGGGGCGATGGCCTTGCGGGGCCGGGCGGGCAGCAGTTCCGCGCCGGCGCCGGCGAAGGAGTCGAGCCCGGCCGCGTGGATGCGCTCGATGGCCTCCTTCGGCGTGACCTTGGAGATCCGCGCCATGTGCTCGACCTCGCTGGCGCCGAGGGAGTGGATGACCAGCTGCGGGTACGCCTTCTTGATGGCGGCGAAGTGCTCCTCGTAGTACTCCACGCCGTAGTCGGGGTGGTGGCCGCCCTGGAACATGATCTGGGTGCCGCCCAGCTCCACCGTCTCGGCGCAGCGGCGCAGGATGTCGTCCAGGTCGCGGGTCCACACCTTGTCGCTCTTGGGCGAGGCGTAGAACGCGCAGAACTTGCACGCCGTCACACAGGAGTTGGTGTAGTTGATGTTGCGCTCGATGATGTACGTCGCGATGTGCTCGGTGCCCGCGTAGCGGCGGCGCCTGGCCTTGTCGGCGGCGGCCCCCAGCGCGTGCAGCGGGGCCGAGCGGTAGAGGTCGAGGGCCTCTTCGGGAGTGACCCGGCCGCCCTCGGCCGCGCGGTCGAGTACGGACTGCAGGCCGGCATTCGACGCGTGCGCTGTCACCGGGCGTCCCTCCAAAGGTCGCACATTCAGACATCCCGCCGCTTTCGCCTCCGAAGCGACGACCACGCCAGCGTACGCCAGGGTCCTGCCCCGTCTTCCGGCGCCGGGGGCCCGGCCCGCCCCCGGCCCGTCTCAGCCCATCTTCCGGAGCGTCCCGGACGGGCCCCGGCCGCCGCCGGGGCCGGTGCCGGAGTGGTAGGTGAGCGTCCGCTTGTCGCCGCCGTGCAGTCGGAAGACCTCGCCCTTGGTGTTCCCGGAGCACACCTGCGCGCCGGTCTTGCTGACGGCGTCCAAGGTCACCCGGCCGCGGTCGCTGTCCACGGCGCGCAGCTTCCAGGCCGTACGGCACACGGCGCCGGTCCGCCTGGTCACCCCGGTGGCGACCGTCTCGCCCGCGGCGCCCCCCGTGAAGTCGACGGTCAGCCGGCCTCCCGGGGCGCCGGTATCGAAGCTCACATCACCCTGCCAGGTACCGATGAACCCCCGGGGCAGTGAGGGCCTGGCCGCCCCGCCGCTGCCGCCGCCCGTGTCCCCCGGCCCGGGCTGTGCGGGCTGTGCGGTGTCGCCGCCGCCGGTGTTCTGGCCGGGGAAGAGGCCCAGATACCAGGTGCCGGACAGCGCCGCCGCCAACACGACGCACGCGAGCGTGACGACGAGCGTGCAGCTGACCCGGCGCCGGCGGCCCGCCTTCACCCGGGCCTCGGCCACGGGAGCCTGCGCGCCGGCTCCGGCCGGGGCGACCGCCCGGCCGTGGGAGGCGGGCCCGGCCGCCCGGATGTCGATCTGGGTCGGCGGACCGCTCGACGCCTCCGCGCCGGTGCCCGGCCCGGTGCCGCTCCCGGTTCCCGGCCCGGCCCCGGATCCAGTGTCCGGCCCGGTTCCCGGTCCCGTGCCCGGCCCTGTTCCTGGTGCGGCCCCGGGCTGCTCACCGCTGCCCGCCTCGGGCGCGGGGCTCCCGGGCGCCGGGGTCCCGGGCGCTGTGCTCCCGGTGGCCGGGGGCACCGGGCTCATGGCCGCCGGGCTGACGGGCGCCGGGCTCGCGGGGGTGTGCGTGTGCGCCGGAGTGCTGTCGCCCTGGGCGGCCAGGGAGGTGAACGGGACGGGCCCCGAGCGCGGATCGGGCCCTTCCGGTTCCAGGCTGAGCAGCTCGACAGCCCGTCTGCTCACCTGTTCCACGATCGGACCGGGCAGCCAGCCGGAGCGTACGAGCCCCGCCGCGCCCGCCGGGCCCGCCAGTTCCCGGGCGATCTCCCAGGGCAGCGGCCGGGCAGCCGGATCCTTGGCCAGACAGCGCCCGATCACCTCGCGCAACTCGCCGTCGAGCCCGTCCAGATCGGGGGGCTCGTGCACGACGCGGTAGAGCAGCGCGGCCGAACTGTCGCCGGGGAAGGGCACCTTGCGCAGCGCCGCGTACGCCAGCACGGCGCCCAGCGAGAAGATGTCCGAAGGCCCGACCGCCCCACGGCCGAGCACCTGCTCGGGTGACATGTAGCCCGGTGATCCGATCGAGACCCCGGAGGAAGTGAGGGAGGAGTCGCTGTCGGTCGCACGGGCGATGCCGAAGTCGATCAGCCGCGGTCCGTCCACCGTCAGCAGCACGTTGGAGGGCTTCACATCCCGGTGGACGAGCCCGAGCCCGTGCACATGGTGCAGCGCCTCGGCCAGCCCCGCGCCCATCGCCCGTACGGTGTTCTCCGGCAGCGGCCCGTACTCCCGCAGGGCGTCGGAGAGGGCCGGGCCCGCCACATAGCCGGTGACCACCCAGGGCAGCGGCGCCTCCGGGTCGGCGTCGAGCACCGGCGCCGTCCAGTCACCGCCCACCCGCCGCGCGGAATCGACCTCGCGCCGGAAGCGGGCGCGGAACTGCTCGTCCGAGGCGAAGTGCGGATGGACCACCTTGACCGCGACCGTACGGCCGCTCACCGAGCGGCCCAGGTACACCCGTCCCATTCCGCCCGAGCCGAGCCTGCGCAGGAGTCGGTACTCCCCCAGCTCCCGCGGGTCCTCCGGCTCCAGCCGCCACATACTGATGTCCCCCTGCCCCTTCCCCCTACCTCCCGGTCACCGGTTCAGCTTAGGCACCACGCACGGCCGGGCAGCGCCCGGGCCCGGAAAACGGGGGCCCGAACCGGGAGAACGGCTCCCGGAACGGGTCGGAGAACGAACGGGCGTACGGGTCAGGAGAACGAGTGGGCGTACGGGTCAGGAGAACGAGTGGGCGTACGGGTCAGGGGCGCAGCACATCGACGGTCACGTCGGCGGGGAAGCCCGTGGTGCCGCCGGTGCGGCGGGCGAACTCGCGTACGCCCTCCAGCTGCCGCTCGCCGAAGCGGAAGTCGAGGGTGGTGAAGTACCGCTCCAGCACCGGGGGTTCGAAGATCTCGTAGCGCGCGGCGTGCGCGGCGACCTGATCGACCTGTTCGAGCGCCAGATCGCGGGAGGAGAGGAAGGCCCGGTGCACCTCGCGGGCGGTCTCCGGCTCGCGCTCCAGGAAGTCGCGCCGCACGGCCCATACGGCGAAGACGAACGGCAGGCCCGTCCACTCCTTCCACAGCTGCCCGAGGTCGTGCACCTCCAGGTCCTGCTCCGGAAGGTGGCGCAGATAGGCGCGCAGGCCCACATCGCCGATGACGACGGCGGCGTCGGCCTCCTTCATCATCCGCTCCAGGTCGGGCGGACAGGTGTAGTAGTCCGGCTCGACTCCGAAGCGCTCGCTCAGCAGCAGCTGGGCCAGGCGCACGGAGGTGCGGGAGGTGGAGCCGAGCGCGACCCGGGCGCCGTCGAGCTGGTCGAGGGGGACGCGGGAGACGATCTCGCAGGACATCACGTTGCCGTCGCAGCCGACGGCGATGTCCGGCAGGGCGACGAGGTCGTCGGCGTTGCGCAGGAACTCCACGAGGGTGACCGGGCCCATGTCCAGCCGCCCGTCCACGACCATCTCGCTGAGCTTCTCGGGGGTCTCCCGGGTCAGGTCGAGGTCGAGGAGGGTGCCCGTGTGGACCAGGCCCCAGTAGAGGGGCAGACAGTTCAGAAACTGGATGTGCCCTACACGGGGCCGGGTGCGCACATGCCTCGGATTCTCACTCACCCTTCGGAGAGTACGCCTCGGAACATCCGCGTCCGCACGAGGGGCGCGCCGCCCCTCGCGCCCGAGACGCCGCCTCACGCCGCCCGCGGGGCCGCGCCCACGGCCGCCGGCTCCGCCGCCTGCGCGTCGGCTCCGGGTTTCGCCCCGTACACCTCTTTCACGTTGTCCTCGGCCGCGCCGCGCTCCCGTGCCGCGGGCCCCTTGGCGAACCCGTGCAGCACGTTCCGGGTGACCTTCGTGACGAAACGGCGGGTCCTGGCATCCATCCCGTGGCACCGCCCGCCGTCGGAGGTGCCCGCCATCAGCGCCTCCACCCAGCGCATCGTGCCGGTCGCGAACACCCCGGCGCCGCCGCCCACCGTGTAGTACGCCGCGTCCGCGTGGCTGTGGCGGCCGTTGCACACCAGCGGCGAGTGGGCCACGATCTCGATCGGCCGCGGGGTGGTCTCCTGCTCCGGCGTGACGCGGTCGTACTCGACGCCCACCAGGTGCGCGAAGCGGTCGCCGCGGCGCGCGCCCGTACCCCGGAAGACCCAGTGCTCGGGCCGGTGGACGACGAAGGGCGCGTCCGTGGGATAGCCCTCGTACAGCACCCCGGTCAGCGACGCCTCCGAGTCGGGCCGGGGCGCCGCGCGGAAGTCGGTGGTGACCTGCGACGGGTGCCGGGGATAGGCGGGGTCGCGGTGCCAGTCGGTCTTGTAGCACACCACCGTCCGGTCCGGGCCGAGCGCCGAGGACTCCGCACGCACCCGCCGGAAGCAGGTGTTCGCCCCCAGGAAGGCGACGTTGGTGCCGCTGTCCCGCGCCCTGGTGATGTGCCGGCGCTGCTGCGGCGTCCAGTACTCGTCGTGGCCCAGCGAGATGAGGGACCTCGCACCGCGCAGCACACCCGGGTCGGCGGAGAGGTGCAATCCGGTGGTGTACGCCAGCGGGATGCCGAGCCGCTCCGCCAGCACGACGAGGGGCCGCTCGTGGACGAGGAACTTCTCGGCGCCGTTCTTGTCGTAGGGCCGGTCGAAACTGACCGCGAGCGAACGGTCGTGATAGCCGCCGCTCTCCCCCGCATAGAGGTTGTAGCCGCCCCACCGGTTGTACGCCTGCCAGGTGGCGGTCGCGTGCACCAGCAGGGTGCGGCCCCGCGCCGCGGCCGAGCACAGCACCAGCGGCACGTAGCGGCGGTGGCCCGAATCGGCGTCCAGGACCAGCAGATAGGCGCCCTCCGGCCAGCCGTCGGTGGAGATCCGCACGCTGGGCTTCCAGTCGGCCCGGACGGTGCGGGTGGCGCCGTCGAAGTCCGGGCCCTGCTGCCGCCGCCCCCGGACCGGACGCGACCGCCACACCCGCCGGGCCTGCTTGCCCTGGTACCAGCCGACCCGGTACGCGGTCACCCGGAAGGACCCGGCCGTGGTGGACACGAACAGCCGCACCTCCTCACCGGGGCGCACCCCGGCCCGGTCGGCGAACCCCTCGATCGCGTCGTCCGGGCCCTGCGCGTCGATGCGCCATCCCGCGTCGCCGGGCCGGTTCCGTTCGTCGGCCCCGACCGGATCGTGCCTGCTCCCCCGGGCCGCGCCGGGCTGCCCGTCACATCCCGTCGCCGTGAGGCCGAGCGCCGCCGTACCGACGAGCCCGGCGGCGGAACCGAGGACCCGCCGCCGCGCGGGCCGCCCACGGCCGTGGCGGCTGCTGCGTCTGCAGCGGTTGGCCGGATCGTCCATGGCACCTCCTGCCCATGAGGACTGGAGAGTCAGCCCGCTCCTCCAGCCTGGGCCGGGGCCCGTGACCGGGCGAGAGCAGGAGAGCCGCGCGGGTGAAGGCCGGAGGGAGACGGAAGGGGGCGGCGCGGGCGGGCGCTCCGGGTGGTCCGCGGGGGCCGGTCGGGGGAGGCGGACACCGGCGGGCAGAACATGATCGTCAGCCCTTCCCCGTTCCGGATCCTGCGTGCTAGGCTCGCCGCAAGTTGCAGTTTGGTTTCCCTTGCAGTACAGAGCCTGCGGAGCATGTGACCGCGGGCTCTCGTCGTTTTCAGGCTTCTTAGTGGGTTCTGGGAGCAGGGACACCCTTATAGGCCCAAGGAGGGCTTATGGCTACCGGAACCGTGAAGTGGTTCAACGCCGAAAAGGGCTTCGGTTTCATCGCCCAGGACGGCGGCGGTCCCGATGTCTTCGTTCACTACAGCGCGATCAACGCGTCTGGCTTCCGCTCTCTGGAGGAAAACCAGCTCGTGAGCTTCGACGTCACCCAGGGCCCGAAGGGCCCGCAGGCGGAGAACGTGACCCCGCAGTAGTCCCTGTCTCACGCAGTACCCAAGGAGCCCCCGCCCCGGCGGGGGCTCCTGCCTTTTCGCCTTGGCGGCCGGCCCTTGGGGGTTGCCGCCACCGTGGCCTCGGTGTGTTGCCCGGCGGTCGGCAGGGCCCTTCGCCATCCGGCGCAGTGTGCTGGGTCGGGGGTGGCCCTGGCTGTGCTTCGCAGGGTGCGGGTGCGTATGCCCTGAGCGCGCCGTTCCCCGCGCCCCTTCGGGCGCCCCGCGTTCCTTCGGGCGTACCGCCGTTCGACTCGGCGGGGTCCCCTTTTAGGGTGACGGCATGTCCGATGAGTCACCGCTGATCCAGAGTCTGCGCGGCGCGGTCGAGGCCGCTCCGGAGGATGTACCGCTGCGGCTGCATCTGGCCCAGCTCCTGCTGGATGCCGGGCGTGCCGGCGAGGCCATCGTGGAGGCCGCGGCGGCCCTCCAGCGGGACCCGAACAACGTCCAAGCGCGCGCGATGATGACCCGCGCGGTCGGCCCGCCGCCCCCTGGGCCCGCCGCCGCGCCGTCGCCGTCGTCCGGCCAGGCGCCTCATGCCCCCGAGCCCGGCTTCGACTGGCACCGGGCCGAGGACGAGGTCGCGGGCATCGTCGAACCGCGCTTTGTGACGGGCCCGCCCGACGAGTCCGGCGCGGCCGGTACGCCCGAGGTGCCGCTGGCCGCCGGCGGGGACGACGACCCGGGCGCGACCTCGCCCTGGGACGTCGAGTCGGCCGGCGGGCTGCGGCTGGCCGACGTCGGGGGGATGCGCGAGGTCAAGGAGCGGCTGGAGGCCGCGTTCCTGGCGCCGCTGCGCAACCCGGAGCTGCGCAAGCTGTACGGCAAGAGCCTGCGCGGCGGGCTGCTGCTGTACGGGCCGCCCGGCTGCGGCAAGACGTTCCTGGCCCGGGCCGTCGCGGGTGAGCTGGGGGCCGGCTTCCTCAATGTCGCGCTCAGCGATGTGCTGGACATGTGGGTCGGCGCCTCCGAGCGCAACCTCTCCTCGATCTTCAAGACGGCCCGCCGCAACGCGCCCTGCGTCGTCTTCCTCGACGAACTGGACGCGCTCGGCGGCAAGCGCAGCCGCATCCAGCACGGCGGGATGCGCAACACCGTCAACCAGCTGCTGACCGAACTGGACGGCGTCGGCAGCGACAACGAGGGCGTGTTCGTGCTCGCCGCCACCAACCACCCCTGGGACGTGGACTCCGCGCTGCGCCGCCCGGGGCGGCTCGACCGCACCTTGCTGGTGCTGCCGCCCGACGACGAGGCGCGGCGCGCGGTGCTCCACTACCACCTGCGGGAGCGGCCGGTCGCCGGGGTGGACCTGGAGCGGCTGGCGCGCCGTACCGAGGGGTTCTCCGGCGCGGACCTCGCGCACCTGTGTGAGACGGCCTCCGAGTACGCGCTCATGGACTCCGTGCGCAGCGGTGAGCCCCGCATGATCGGCATGGCCGACCTCACCAGGGCCGCCAAGGAGCTGCGGCCCTCCACCGACGCGTGGTTCGCCACCGCGCGGAACGTCGCCCTGTACGCCAACGAGGGCGGCACCTACGACGATCTGCTGGCCTACCTCAAGAAGCGGAAACTGCTGTGACATCCGGCGCCGGCGAGCTTTCCGGGGCCGCTCTGCTGCTGGCCAAGGCGGAACTGCTGATCGACGCGCGACACCCGGCAGAGGCGTGGCCGCTGCTCTTCCAGGCGTCGAAGGAGGACGGGGAGAACCCGATGGTGTGGGCCGAGATGGCCCGCTGCCAGCTCGCCTGGGGCAGGCCGCACGCCACCGTGCTGCTCGCGCGGTCCGCCTTGCACTACGCCCCGCAACTGGCTTACGCGCACCGGCTGCTGACGCATGGTCAGTTGGGCGACGGGGATCTGGCCGGGGGCCTGGCCTCGGCCCGGGAGTGCGTACGGCTGGATCCCGGCTCCTGGGTCTGCCACTGGTCGCTGTCCGAGGCGCTGCGCCGCCAGGTGACCGACCAGACGCCCAAGGCCGAGAAGGAGGCGTACCTGCGCGAAGCGCTGGAGGCCGCCGGGCGGGCGGTGGAGCTGGACCCGGAGAACCCGGGGACGCATGAACAGGTCGCGCAGGTCCAGTCGATGCGGGGCCGCAAACAGGACGCGCACGCCGCCTGGCAGGAGGTGCTCAGGCTCGACCCGGCCGATACCCGGGTCCGCGCCGACCTGGTGCGCAGTCAGGCCGAGGAGGGCCAGGCGCACCTGAGCGACGTCATCTCGGCGGGCACGGACGCGCTCGCCGCGTCACCGCAGTCCGCCGCCGCCCGCCACGAACTGCACCACAGCTACCACCGGATGCTGTGCCGCACCCGCTGGGTCGCCCTGCTCAGCCTGCTGGTGGCGACGCTGGCGGCCCGGGTCTTCCCCACCGGGGACGACCCGGCGGTCCTGCCCGTGGAGCTGGGACAGCGGCTCTACGGGCTGGCCTGGATCGCCGGTATCTGGACGCTGACCTGCGTGCTCGCCTGGCGGCGGCTGCCCCGCGGCGCCTGGCGCGGGATGCGCGCACTGCTGGGCCGCTCCTGGCAGGTGCGCTCGGCACCGCTGGCCGCCGCCTGGTGCCTGCTGTGCGCGGTGGCGCTGCTGGCGGTCGGCTGGAGGGACCGGGCGGCGATGCAGTGGGTCGTGCACGCGGGCTGGGCGGTGACGCTGGCGGTGATGTACGCGGACTACACCGTCCGCGAAAACGTCCCCGGCCGGCGCCGCTGGCCCCGCCTCTACGGGTGAGGGCCGACGCCCCGAAGGGGCGCGAGGAACTGCGTGCTCAGCCCACAAGCACCCGCACCCGCACCCTGCGAAGCACACCCGGGGGCACCCCGTGCTCAGCACCCCCGGACAGACCGCCTGGCTCTAACAACCCTGCTCGTACCCGCTGATCGCGGCGACCTTCTCGGCCGAGGCCGAGGTCTCGTCGAAGTGCTGGTCCAGCCAGTCGTCCAGCAGGGTCCTGGCCAGTTCCAGGCCGATGACGCGCTGGCCGAAGCACAGGACCTGGGCGTTGTTGCTGAGGACCGAGCGGCGTACGGAGTAGCTGTCGTGCGCGGTCACCGCGCGGACGCCGGGGACCTTGTTGGCGCTGATGGCTACGCCGAGGCCGGTGCCGCAGATCAGCAGCGCCCGGTCGGCCTCGCCCGCGGCGATCCGGCGGGCCGCCTCGACCGCGACGTGCGGGTACGCGGTGTGCTCGTCAGAGCCCACTCCGACATCGGTGACCTCCGCGACGCGCGCGTCGTCCTTGAGGTCGCGCTTGAGGGCTTCCTTGTAGTCGAGTCCGGCGTCGTCGCTGCCCACGACGATACGGAAGGGCCGGGGGGCGGGGGTGTTGCTCATGGTGCGTTCCTCCTGGTGCGAGGGGTGCGGGAAGCGAGAGAGGCGGGTGGCGGGGCGAGTGGTCAGCCGTCGGTGGCCAGGGCCGTGGCCGCCTCGGTCAGGACCATCGCCAGCGAGGTGGCGCCCGGGTCGGGGGTGCCGACGCTGCGTTCGGCCAGCGGCCGGGCGCGGCCCAGTCGGGGGCTCAGCCGCGCGGTGGCCTCCGCCGCCGTACCGGCCTCGGCCGCGGCGGCGGCGAACGCCGCCCCGGCGCCCGCCCCTTCGCCGACGCTGCGGGCGAAGGCGGTCACGAACGGGTCGAGGGCATCGACCAGCGTCTTGTCGCCGGGCCGGGCGCCGCCGAGCGAGGTGACGGCCTCCAGCGCGGCCCGGGCCGCGGCGGCCAGTTCGGCGGGCTCGGCCGGCCGGTCGGCGGGGAGCGCGGAACCGGCGGCGCGCAGGCCGGCACCCCACAGTGCGCCGGAGGTGCCGCCCGCCTCGGCGGCCCAGGCGTCACCGGCGGCGGCGAGCAGCGCGGCGCGGGCCGCGTCCGCGTCCTCCGCCTGCTCGGCGGCGGCGAGCGCGGCGTCCACGCCCTTGCACATGCCGCGCCCGTGGTCGCCGTCCCCGGCGACCGCGTCGAGCTTGCCCAGCCGCTCCTCCTGGTCGTGCAGGAGGGTGTGGGCGGCGCGCAGCGCGCGGACGGCCGCTGCGGAGACGGCCACGGCGCCGCCTGTGGCGGTGGGTGTCTCGGTGCGGGTGGCCGTGGCGGATCGGGGCTCGGGGGCCCGTTCCGCCACGGCCGGGTTCTGGGGGGCGACCTCGCCCCTGCGGTAGGAGGGGGTGTCGGCGGGGGCGAGCCACAGCCGCTCCAGCTCGTCGTCCAGCCAGGTGAGGGTGAGGGAGCAGCCCGCCATGTCGAGGCTGGTGACCAGTTCGCCGACCTCGGGGCGCACCGTCTCCAGGCCCGCTTCGGCCAGCAGCCGGGAGACTGTCGCCCACAGGACGTACAGCTCCTCGTACTTGGTGGCGCCCAGGCCGTTGAGGAGGACGGCGACCCGGTTGCCCGCCGCGTCCGCCGGGCGCTCGGCCAGCAGGCCCTCGACCAGGGTGCGGGCCAGGTCCTCGGCGCTGGTCAGTTCGCTCTCGCTGACGCCGGGTTCGCCGTGGATGCCCAGGCCCAGGCCGAGCCTGCCCTCCGGGACGGTGAACAGGGGCTCGCGCTGTCCGGGCAGGGTGCAGCCGGCGAAGGCGACGCCGAGGGTGCGGGTGCGGGCGTTGGTGTGCTCGGCGATCCGGACGACCTCGGCCAGGTCGGCGCCTTCCTCGGCGGCGGCCGAGGCGGTCTTGAAGACGACGAAGCCGCCGGCTATGCCGCGCCGTTTGGCCCGCTCCTCGTCGGAGCCGGCGGGGGCGCTGGCGATGTCGTCGGTGACGGCGAAGCAGCGGGCTTCGATGCCCTCGCCGGTGAGGCGCTGGGCTGCCTGGCCGAAGTTCATGACGTCACCGGCGTAGTTGCCGAACAGGAACAGGACCCCGGCGCCGCTTTCGGCCTCCCTCGCCACGGAGTGGGCCTGCGCGGCGGACGGTGAGGTGAACACGTTCCCGATCACCGAGCCGTCGGCGAAGCCGGGGCCCACCACGCCGCAGAAGGCCGGGTAGTGGCCGGAGCCGCCGCCGGTGAGCACGGCGACCTTCGCCGCCGCCGGGCGCTGGGCGCGGACGACTCCGCCGTGGACGGCCCGGACGTGTTCGGGGTGCGCTGCGGCGAATCCGTTCACCATGTCGTCGGTGAAGCGGGAGGGGTCGTTGAAGAGTCGGGTCATGGAGGGCTCCAGTTGTTTCGGCTCCGGTCCCGCCCTTGGCGAGCCCCGGTGGGGCGGCGCCGTCCGGCCCGGGTCCGGGGGTGTTCGGGGAGCGGCGGCTCCGGGGGGCGGGCCCGCCCCCCGGATGCGGCGGTCACCAGGATTCGCGGGCGGCGGCGAGCGCACGCAGGTACGCGGCGTAGCCCGCCTCGTAGAACTCGACGGCCTCGGGGTCGGCCCGCACCGTGCGGGCCGGTGCGCCGGTCACCTCGGCGTCGGCCCCCAGCGCCGTGAAGGCGACGCGGGCCGCGCCCCGGATGCCGACGGCGTCCTCGCGTACGTGCAGGTCGCGGCCGAGCACTCCGGCGAAGACGCGGCCCCATTCGCCGGAGCGCGCGCCGCCGCCGCAGGCGGTGACCTCGGCGGAGACGCCGAGGGTCTCCAGGCAGTGGCGCGCGGAGTAGGCGACGGACTCGCACAGGGCGCGCACCAGGTCGGCGCGTCCGGTCAGCGGGGAGAGGCCGTCGAGGCGGCCCCGGGCGCGCGCGTCCACGAAGGGGGCGCGCTCGCCGCTGGTGGACAGGAAGGGCAGCGCGGTGACGCCGCCCGCGCCGTAGGGCGACTGGGCGAGCAGCGCGTCCAGTTCCTCGATGCGCACGCCCAGCATCTTCAGCAGCCAGTCCAGTCCGGCGGTGCCGATCATGGCGGGCATGACCTTGAGGTAGCGGTCCGGGTAGGGGGTGGCCAGGACCATGCCGGCCGCCTCGTCGCCGGGCGGCGCGGGGTCGGCGCTGAGGACCTGGCAGGCCAGGGTGGTGCCGATGATGAGGTTGCCCTGGCCGGCCTCGCTGAGCCCGGAGCCGAAGCCGCAGGCCGGGATGTCGAAGGGGCCGGCGCTGACGGGCAGTCCGGCGGGCAGGCCGAGTTCGGCGGCGACCTTGGGCAGCAGCCCGAACAGGGTGCCGGGCGGCGCGGGTTCGGCCAGCAGCGAGCGCCACCGGGTGAGCCCGCACAGCTCCAGTGCCTGCTCGTCGTAGCGGCGGGTGGCCACGTTCAAGAAGGGCAGCGAGGCGTCCGAGGCATCGACGGTGCGCTCTCCGGTGAAGCGCTGCGCGATGGTGTCCACGCAGTATCCGGCCACGTCGGCGGCGGCGAGCCGCTCGGGCTCGTGTTCGGCGAGGTGGGCGAGGAGCGGGGCCGCCGCGCCGGGGAACATCCCGGAGCCGGTGCGGCGGTGCACCTCGCGGGTGATGCCGTCCGCCGTCCACCGGTCCAGGACGTCGGCGGCGCGGCCGTCCATCCAGGACAGGGCGCGGCCGACGGGGCGTCCCTGGGCGTCGCGCAGCCACAGCCCGTCGCCCTGCCCGGTCAGGGCGAGGGCCTCGATGGGCTCGTCCGGATCGAGCTGTGCGGCGTCGGCGACGGCGGCCCGTACGACGGTGACGACCGTGCCGATGACCTCGTCCATGTCCTGCTCCACGCGGTTGCCCGGGAGCGTGTAGACGGTGGAGCGGGCCTCGTGCGCGGGGGTGGTGCGCCCGTCGCGCGCGATGAGCTGGGCCTTGGTGACGGAGGTGCCGACATCGACCCCGACGATCATGACCGGGGTCCCGGGGCCCGCCCCTCCGCCGCCGCGTAGACCTCCGGGTTCGCGAGGAACTCGGGCCGCTCGCCGCGCAGATGGGCCGCCGCCTGGGCCGCGGTGATGGCGGCGGCGCGGTCGGCGGTCTGGCGGGTGGCACCGGCCAGGTGCGGGGTGGTGATGACGTTCGGCGCCTGGTGCAGGGGCCAGTCGGCGGGCGGCGGCTCGATGTCGTAGACGTCCACGGCGAGCGCGCCCAGGCGGCCGGTCTTCAGCAGTTCGGGCAGCGGCGCGTAGTCCATGAGTTCGCCGCGCGCGGAGTTGACGAGCACGGCGCCCTCGGGGAGGAGCTTGAGGTTGTCGGCGTTGAGCATGTGCCGGGTCTCGGGGGTGACGCGGGCGTGCAGGCTGACGACGGAGCTGCGGCGCAGCAGGTCGTCCAGGCCGGTCAGCTCGACGCCGTCGGCCTGGGCCTTGGCCGGGTCGGTGTAGGGGTCGGCGACCAGCACGCGGGAGCCGAAGGCGCGCAGCACGCGGGCGACGATGGAGCCGATGGCGCCGTAGCCGACGAGGCCGACGGTGGTGCCCTCCAGCTCGATGCCGGCGTTCTCGTAGGCGTAGTAGTCGCCGCGCCAGTTGCCCTTCTTCAGTTCGGCGTCGGAGGTGTTGATGCGGCGCAGCGCGGCCAGCATCAGCCCGAGGGCGAACTCGGCGGCTGCGGCGGCGTTGCGGCCGGGGGTGAAGGTGACGGGGATGCCCGCGCGGGTGGCGGCGGCCACATCGACGTTGACGGGGCCGCCGCGCGCGACGGCGATCAGCTTGAGGTTCGGGGACGCCTGGATGACGCGCTCGGTGAAGGGCGCCATCTGGATCAGGGCGATCTCGGCGTCGCCGAGGGCGGCGAGCAGCTCGTCCTCGGTGCCGCTGGCCTCCTTGACGTTGCCCACGGGGCCGAAGGGGGTGTGCGGCCAGGGCGTGGTCTGGGTGCGGAAGTCCAGCTCCGCCTCGGGTGCCGCGGCCTGGAGCGCGTCGACGAACAGCTGGGGGGCGATGAAGTGGTCGCCGGAGGCGAGGACCTGAATCGGGCCCGTCATGCCCGGTCACCTTCCTTGAGCTGGGAGAGCAGGTAGCGGCGTACGGCGTCGTGGTCGGACGCCGAGTACGAGGCGCCGGCGAGCGCGTCCTCGGCCGGCGGGTAGGTCGGGTTGGGGATGGCCACGACCGTCATGCCCGCGGCGGCAGCCGCGCGCAGCCCGTTGCTGGAGTCCTCGACGGCCAGGCAGTTCGCCGCGGGGACGCCCAGCTTCTCGGCGGCGGCGAGGTAGACGTCGGGGCTCGGCTTGCCCCGGGGCACCTCGGCGCTGGAGACGGTCGCCTTGAAGTGGTGTTCGACTCCATGGTGCGCGAGGACCGCGTCGATCACCCGGCGGGGCGCGGAGGAGGCGAGCGCGATGGGGCCGAGCGAGGCGGCGTCGGTGACCATCTCGCGGGCGCCGGGCAGCAGGTCGATCTCGCCGTCCTCCAGCGCCTTGATCATGCCGTCCACGACGGTGCGCTCGGTGTCGGCCGCGCTGTCACCCGCGCCGGCGAACTCGGTGAGGAAGGCGGCCCACTCCGGCGCGCTCATCCCCTGGCAGCTGCGGGTCTGCTCGGGGCCCCACTGCTTGCCCCGGTCTGCGGCGAACGCGGTCCACAGCCCCTCCCAGAGGTGCTCGCTCTCCACGAGCACTCCGTCCATGTCAAACACCACTGCATCGGCCACGGCCGGTACTCCTCACGTTCGGCTCCCTGCAAATTAACACTGCTCCTGTTATCTGTCACTCACGGCCTGATACGAGAAACACCGGTTGTGTGAGACTCAGGCCGGTCCGGCGCATGAGGCGGGGGCGTCACGGTGCAGGATGGTCCGTATGACCGCCCAGGGAACCGCACGCGCCACGCGCCAGAAACGCCAGCAGATCATCGTCGATCACGTGCTGGCCAAGGGCGACGCCTCCGTGGCGGAGCTGACCGAGCTGACCGGCGTCAGCCTGATGACGGTGCACCGCGACATCGCCGAGCTGGCCGACCGGGGCATCCTGCGCAAATACCACGGCGGGGTCTCGGCCCAGCCCTCCACCGTCTTCGAGTCCAGCTCGGACTTCCGGCTGCACGCCCACCCGGACGAGAAGGGCGCGCTGGCCCGCGCCGCGCTGGAGTTCGTCTCGCCGGGGATGTCGCTGATGCTCGACGACTCGACCACCGCCCTGGCACTGGCGAAGCTCCTGCCGCAGGTCGGGCCGCTGACCGTGGTCACCAACTACCGCCTGATCACCGAGGAGCTGCGGGCCGTGGAGGACGTGCGGCTGATCGGCGTGGGCGGCGAGTACTCACGCACCCACGACTCGTGGATCGGCCTCTCGGCGCTGGAGATGATCAAGAGTTTCTCGGTGGACCTGACCCTGGTCTCCACCTCCGCCATGACCGGCGAGATGACGTACCACCAGGAGCAGGAGATGGTCGCCATCAAGCGCGCGATGCGTGAGGCGGGCTCGGTGAGCGTCCTGCTGATGGACCACAGCAAGGTCGGCCGCAGCGCCCTGCACCGGCTGGATCCGGTGCGCTCCTTCGACCACGTCGTCCTGACCGGACCGGTCGAGGACGACGTACTGACGGAGATGCGCAAGCTGACGGACGTCCGGCTGGTCACGGCGGCGTGACGGGACCCCCGGGCCGAGGCGGCACCGGGACCGCCGATACGCCGGAACACCGGGACCGCCGGGCCGGGAACGCCGGGAATGACGGGGGTCCGGGCCGGGGACGCTTCCCGGTGTCACCGGGTGGCGGCGAGGCGTGACGTCACGGCTTAACAAAGAAGCGGGTTACTTTTAACACACCCCTTGATATTTATCGCAGGGCGGCTGAGTATCTGCGGTGCACCAAATGGTTACCTCAGAGTGGAGGCCGCGATGCCGGATCAAGCGACGCCAGACGCGGGGAGCGGGAAGGGGCTGCTCGATCGCATAGGGCTCCCCAAGCCCCTGGTCCTCGGCTACATCGGCGTACTGCTGTTCATGGTCGGCGACGGCGTGGAGAGCGGCTTCATCGCGCCCTATATGGCCGATCACGGCGCGGGCACCGATGTGAAGGCCGGCTACGTCATCACCGTCTACGGCATCGCCGTGATGCTCGCCTCCTGGTTCTCCGGCGCGCTCTCGCAGGTGTGGGGCCCGCGCAAGGTGATGTGGGTGGGGCTCGCCATCTGGGCCGTCTTCGACGCCCTGTACCTGCTCTTCGCGCTGGGCAGCGAGAACTACCTGATGATGCTGATCCTCTACGGCATCCGGGGCTTCGGCTACCCGCTCTTCGCCTTCGGCTTCCTGGTGTGGATCACCGGCAGCGCCCCGAAGGCCCGGCTGGGCACCGCCGTCGGCTGGTTCTACTTCGCCTTCACCGGCGGCCTGCCCACCCTCGGCTCCCTGTGGTCCAGCTTCACCATCCCCGCGCTCGGCGAGATGGGCACGCTGTGGACGGCCCTCGGCCTGATCCTCATCGGCGGCGCGATCGCACTGGTGGGCGCGCACAACCGGGCGGGCGGCGAGCGGCTCGCCCCGCCCGAGGTCACCACCAAGGAGTCCCTCTACAACAGCGTCTCGATCGTGTGGACCCACCCGCGCGTCCTGGTCGGCTGCCTGGTGCGGGTCATCAACACCGCGCCCGAGTTCGGCATGCTGGTCTACCTGCCCCGGATCTTCTCCGACGACGTCGGCTTCGGCACCGACAAGTGGCTCCAGCTGCTGGCGATCATCTACGGCACCAACATCTTCTTCAACCTGATCTTCGGCGCCGTCTCCGACAAGATCGGCTGGCGGACGACGATCGCCACGTTCGGCGCCCTGGGCTGTGCGATCAGCGTGACGGTGCTCTACTTCGTGCCGACCTGGCTCGGCCCCGACTACTACTGGGTCGCCGTACTGGCGGGCATGCTCTACGGCGCCACGCTGGCCGGCTTCGTCCCGATCTCCGCGCTCATCCCGAACATGGCACCGGAGAACAAGGGCGGCTCGATGGCCCTGCTCAACCTGGGTGCGGGCGGCGCCACGTTCGTCGGCCCCGCCATCGCCAGCCTCTTCCTCCCGCTGGTCGGCGCGGGCGGCGTGACCATCGTCTTCCTGGCCCTGTACCTGGTCGCGATGGTGCTGACCTTCTTCCTCAAGATGCCGGAGGAGCAGGATGCCAAGGGTGCCTCCGGCACCGGGGAGGGCTCAGAGGATGGGGGCCCCGACAAGAGCAAGGCGGGCTCGGCGCCGGCTCCGGCGTAACGCCTCGTTGCTGCCCGGGGCGACTCCGCTCGTTGTTGCCCGGTGCTGAGCAGGAGCGTACGCGCTGAGCGCGCCGTTCCCCGCGCCCCTTCGGGGGCACCGACTTCTCCTGGCCCGTCGGGCGGATTACTCCGCGCGGCGGGCCAGGAGTCCGTTCACCCGGTCTCCGAGGCGGACGCCGTCGCGGGCCGTCCAGTGGCGGCGCAGCACGCGGACGCCCACGCAGGTGTTGACCGTCGTGACCTCCGGGAAGGCGCCGAGGTCCGTGGTGATGAAGTGGGCCAGGTCCTCCTCGTCGCGGAAGACGCCGTAGTGGATCACCGAGGAGGAGCCGGCCACCATCGACACGTGGCGGGCCGAGCGGTGGTTGCCCAGGGTGTCGAGCAGGGCGGGGATCGCCTGGGGAAGCACGGTCAGCGACATCAGGGCGTTGAGCGGGTAGCCCAGCAGCGTCGGCTCGATCTCGACCCTGGGCTGGAGGGCGCCGCACTCCAGCAGTGACTGTGCGGTGCGATACGCCGTCGAGCGGCTGACATCCAGCTCGCGGGCGATGTCGGCGGCCGGTATCCGCCCGTTGGCCACCATCAGCTCCAGTGTGCGCCGCTCCAGCTCCGAGAGCTGGTCGGGCGAGGTGCGCCGCTCCTGGGTGACGTGCACGGCGTGCTCGCGCAGCCGCTCGGTCCGCTCGTCGTCGAGCCGGTGGAGACGCCAGCTCTGCCCTCCGGTGTGGGCGCGCAGGACCAGTTGGGACTCGGTGGAGACCACGCCCGGGATGCCGGGCAGCCGGTGGGTCAGCAGGTCGAAGATGTCGGTCCCGAGCAGCGGATAGACGGTGCAGTAGATGTCGGCGCTGCCGGTCGTCAGCAGCAGCGTCTGCACCTCGGCCAGTTCCAGGAGGCGCCGCGCGACCTCCTGCGAGCGCCCCGGCTCGCACGTGATCCATACCTGGCGCGGGTTCTCCGTGGTGATCAGCGGCCAGTCCAGTCGGCCCACCACCCGCAGCAGCCGCTCCGTCAGCAGCCGCGAGAGCCGCCGGGCGACGGTGCTGGGCGAGCTGTCCAGCACCTCCGCGAGGGCGTTGACCGGGGTACGGGGCGCGAGTTGGAGCGCCGCGACCAGGTCGAGATCGACATCGTCGAGAAGCCGCTCCTCCGGGTGCGCCGCGGACCGCCGGGTGTGGACGGCGGGCACGTGATCGGCGGATGCGGGGCCGCTGGTGGGGCGGCCGGCGGGGGCGCGGTCGGTGGACGGGGGCATGCCCCAGATCCTAGCTTCCGCACTGCCAGGAAGTTACGCGGACGAAACAACCACGGTTGCCAAAGTTATTGACACATTCAACCGCGCTGCCGTCTCATGGCGCATGAATAAGCCATCCGATGAGGGCGAGAGGGGTCGATATGGAGACCAGGACGACGGTGGAGCGCCCGGTGACCTCGCGCTCGGTGGCGCTCACGCTGCGGCTGCTCGGCGTCATCGAGCGCGTCGGCAACCGGTTGCCGCACCCCTTCTGGCTGTTCGTGATACTCAGCGGGGTCCTGCTCGTCCTGAGCTGGGGCCTGCACGCGCTGGGCGTCTCGGCCACGTCGCCCAAGGACGGCTCGACGATCGCGGTGCGGAGCCTGCTCTCGGACGCGGGCGTCACGACGATGCTCGACGGAGTCATCGAGAACTACGCGACGTTCCCGCCGCTCGGAGTCGTCCTCGTCGTCATGCTGGGCGTGGCGGTCGCCGACCGGGCCGGGCTGCTCACCGCGATGCTGCGGGCCGCGCTGGCGAAGGTCCCGGTCAAGGCCGTCACGTTCATGATCGCGCTCACCGGGATGATCGCCCACATCGCCTCCGACGCGGCGTTCGTGGTCATGATCCCCCTCGGCGCGATCGCCTACCGCTCCGTGGGGCGCAACCCCGTACTGGGCGCGGTGGTCGCCTTCGTCTCGGTCTCCGGAGGCCACGCCGCCAGCCCCCTCGTCACCCCCTCGGACGCCACGCTGGCCGCGCTGACGACGGCGGCGGCGCACACCATCGACCCCGGGTACACGGTCACCCCGGTGGCCAACTACTTCTTCTCGCTCGTCTCCGCGATCGTGCTGTCGCTGGTCATCACCCTGATCGCCGAGACGCTGCTGACCCGCAGGCTGGCGGCGATGGCCGACGACGACGCGGCGGAGGGGGCCGGGGGCGCGGCGAAGACGGCCGGGCGGAGTGACGGGGCCGCGCCCGGCGACGGCGGCGAGGGTGCCGGAGCGGGGCCCGGTGACGCGGCGGGTGCCGGAGGCGAGACCGGGGCCGGGGCCCGACCCGGAACCGAGGTGCTGCCCGATCTGTCGCTCACGGGCGACGAGCGGCGGGGGCTGCGCGCCGCGGGAGCCACCGCGCTCGCGCTGGTGGCCGCGGTCGCGGTGGCGGCCCTGCCTTCGGGCTCGCCCCTGCGCGGCGAGCACGGCGCCCTCATCGACTCCCCGCTGGTCCACAACATCGCGGTCTTCCTCTCCCTGCTCTTCTTCGCCGCCGGGATCGCCTACGGGCGGGTGGTGGGCGTCGTGCGCACGGCCAAGGACATCCCCGAGATGATGGCGGTGGGGCTTCGCGAACTGACCCCGGTGCTGGTGCTCTTCTTCGCGATCTCGCAGTTCCTCGCCTACTTCAAGTGGACCTCCATCGGCGAGGTCATGGCCATCTCCGGGGCCGAACTTCTGGACTCCTCCGGCGTGCCGATCGCGGGCATCTTCATCGGCGTCATCCTCGTCGTCAGCGTGATGAACCTGCTGTTGACCAGCGGGTCCGCGATGTGGGCGCTGATCGGCCCGGTGTTCGTGCCGATGCTGATGCTGCTCAAGGTCGCCCCCGAGACCACCTGGGCGCTGTTCCGCATCGCGGACTCCTGCACCAACCCCATCACCCCGATGAGCCCGTACTTCGCGCTCTGCCTCGGCTTCGTCCGCCGCTACCGCCCCAGCGCCGGTATAGGCACCTTGATGTCGCTGACCCTGCCGGTCTCGCTGGCGATGCTCGTCGTGTGGACGCTGCTCTTCCTGGCCTGGTACTTCGTCGGCCTCCCGTTCGGCCCGGGGGCGCCCGCGCACTGACCGTCACCGTCACCCCTCGTCACCACCACCGACCCCGCAAGACCCCCGCCCCCTCAAGAATGGAGAACCACGCACCCCATGTCGGCACCCGCGTCCACGCCCGCCCCCGCCTCCGACCCGCTGCCCGTTCCCGGCAGTTCCACGCTGTCGCGCATCGCGGCGTGGTGCCGCGAACAAGAGCACCAGGACGGCTACCTCGCCGATCTGCGCCGACTGGTCGAACAGGAGTCGCCCAGCGACGACAAGCCGCTCCTCGACGCCACCGCCGACCTGCTCCAGGAACTGCTGGCCGAACGGCTGGGCGAGCCGACGCGCACCGTACGCCGCCGTCACCCCGAGGCCGGCGATGTGATCGAGGCCGAGTACGGGGGCACCGCCCGCGGCAGCCGTGCGGATGCCGGTGCGGGCGCAGCGCCGGAGGCCGAGGACGCCCCGGGTCCCGCTGACGCCACGGTGACGGTGGTCGGCCACTACGACACCGTGTGGCCCGCCGGGACCGCCGCCGGATGGCCGTTCACCCTCGCGGACGGTACGGCCTCGGGGCCCGGGGTCTTCGACATGAAGGCCGGTCTGGCGCAGGGCATCTGGGCCCTGCGCGCGCTGCGCGAACTGGGGCTGCCGCGGCCCACCGTTCGGTTCGTCCTCAACGGCGACGAGGAGACCGGCAGCGTCGTCTCCCGGCCCTTCATCGAACAGGCCACCGAGGACGCCGTGGCCACGCTGGTCCTCGAACCGGGCGGCGAGTGGGGCATCAAGTCGGGCCGCAAGGGCGTCGGCATCTTCACCATCACCGTGACGGGCCTGGAGGCGCACGCCGGTCTCGACCCGGCCAAGGGCGCCAGCGCCGTCCACGGACTCTCCGATGTCATCCAGAGCCTGGTCGATGCCGCCGACCTGGAGCGCGGTACGTCCGTCAACATCGGCCGCATCAGCGGCGGTACGGCCCGCAACGTCATAGCGGGCGAGGCGACCTGCCTCGTGGACGTCCGGGTCAGCGCGCAGGAGGAGATCGAGCGCATGGACCGGGTGCTGGCGGGCCTGGCCACCAGGGACCCACGGGCCACCGTCACCGTTGACGGCGGCTGGAACCGCCCGCCGATGCTGCCGGGCGCCGGGGGCCGCCGCCTCTTCGCGCTGGCCGACGGCGTGGCGGCCGGGATCCGGGAGCCCCTCGCGGAGCTGTTCGTCGGCGGGGGCAGCGACGCGAACTTCGTCGCCGCGCTGGGCCGCCCGGTCCTGTGCGGCATGGGCGCCACGGGCGACGGAGCACACGCACGGCACGAGCACGTCCTCCTCGCCGACCTCCCCGACCGCGTCGCCCTCACCGCGGGCACGCTGCTGGGCCTGGCGGGTGAACCGGCGGCCCGTCAGCCCAGTTCGTAGGTGAAGGTCACCGGGACGGCCTGGTCGCCGGGACGGGTCTCGTAGGAGCCCGTTCCGGACAGACCGGCGAGGTCACCGGTCGCGGAGCCGGGTACCACGTCGAAGGTGCAGCGGATGGTGCCCGCGTCGTCGAACGAGCCCTCGTGCCGGAGCACGAAGGAGCCCTCCCGGCCTTCGACGGAGCCGGTCAGCAGCTCCATGCCGGTGAAGGCGCCCTGTGTCTCGCCCGCGTACACCAGCACGTACTGGCACGCGGTGTCCCGCGCCTGGATGCCACCGGTGAAGGTGTTGACGACGGCCGCGTGGGCGAGGCGGGGGCTGTGGGGCGCCGCTTCGGTGACGTCCTTCTCGTCCCAGGAGGCGAAGGTGAAGGCGGCGGTGGTGACGGTCTTCTGGGCCATGGAAGGTGCCTCTCGCTGTGTGGTCCTGACTGCGTGAGACATCCTCATCGGCATACCTGACGTCTTCTGTCAGGTACAGCCGAGGGCTTCCCCAGTGCCGGAATCCTCCGCGCGGGACTCGTCGGCTCCGGACGGCACCGCCCGAGGCTCCCCGGTGCCGGAGCCGCCGCGCGAGAATGCGCACATGCGTGCGGACCGGCTTGTCTCCCTTCTCCTGCTCCTCCAGAACCGGGGCCGGTCCACGGCGCCGGAGCTGGCAGCCGAGCTCGATGTGTCCGTACGCACCATCTACCGCGACATCGACTCCCTCGGCGCCGCCGGAATCCCCGTCTTCGCCGACCGTGGACCCGCCGGGGGATTCCGCCTGCTGGAGGGCTACCGCACCCGGCTGACCGGGCTCACCGGCTCCGAGGCGGGCTCGCTCTTCCTGTTCGGGCTCCCGGGGCCCGCCCAGGAGTTGGGGCTCGGCGCTGTAGCGACCACCGCGCAGCTGAAGGTGCAGGCCGCGCTCCCGGCCGCTCTGGCCGAGCGCAGCCGGCGCGTCCAGGACCGCTTCCATCTGGACGCGCCGGGCTGGTTCAGGGAAACCGAGCCCGTGCCCCGGTTGCCGGACATCGCCGAGGCCGTGTGGGAGCAGCGGGTACTGCGCGTGCGCTACCAGCGGTGGCGCGGCGAAGTCCGCCGTGAGATACGGCCGTTGGGCATCGTCCTCAAGAGCGGCATCTGGTACACCGTGGCCCAGGCCGACGACGCCGTGCGCACGTACCGGATCTCCCGCTTCCAGGAGGCGGAGCCCACACCGGACGGGCGGACGTTCGAGCGGCCGGCCGGTTTCGATCTGGCCGCGTACTGGGCGGAGTCGGCACGCCGGCTGGAGTCACGGCTGCGGCAGGACGTGGCGAGGGTACGCCTCTCCCCCGCCGGGCAGCGGCTGCTCCCGGCGAAGTTCGGTACCCCGGGCGAGCGGGCGCTGGCGGCTGCGGGTCCGCCGGACGGCGACGGCTGGGTGGAGACCGAGCTGGAGGTGGAGTCCGAACCGGTCGCCGTCAGCGACCTGCTCAGCCTGGGAGCCGAAGCGGAGGTCGTCGGCCCGCCGTCCCTGCGGGCGGCCGTGCTGGCGGCTGTGGCCGCCCTCTCCGCCCGCTACCACCACCCCGGTGAGCCGGATCCGGCACCGGCCTCGCGGCCCACCGGTCCAGCACCAGCCACGACGCCGCGACCGGCGTCGGCGTCGGCGTCGGCGTCGGCGTCGGCGCCCGAACCGTCCCCGGCGCCCGGAGGGCCAACGCGCAGGCGAGGGCAACGCCCTGACTGACGCGTTAGTCAGCATCGCAACGCCGCGAAAATTACGTGACATTAATACACGTAACGGGACGCAGGGCACGCACGCCCATTGCGGTTATCTCAACGCGCTCGTACGGTGGCGGCCATGCCGAAGGAAACGGGCGACAGAGTCGAGGACGGCGCGGGCGAGGTCGCCGAGCGCGTCCGCAAGGTCGTCGAGGCCGCGGGATGCAGCCAGCGGGAGTTCGCCCGGCGGATCGTGATGGACCCCTCCAAACTGTCCCGCTCCCTCAGCGGCGCCCGCCGCTTCACCGTTGCCGAACTGGCCCGTATCGCGGACGCCGGTGAGGTGGACGCGGCGTGGCTGCTCGGCTCCCGCTCCACGGCGGCGACAGCGGACGCGCCCGGCACGGTTGCCCCTGGCGGGGACGCGTCCGGCGTCCCCGGCGCCGCCGTCGATGGCGGCGCCACCCCCGCCGCTCCCGCCGACGGCGCGGCGCCCGGCGCCGAGGCGACCGGCGTCGCCCCGTCCGCCACCGCGCCGCCTCCCGTGCCCGGGTCACCCGAACCCCCCGTCGCGGGGCGCCCGTTGCAGATCGTGCGGGAGACGGTCAGGCTCATCGCCGAGCACGGCTTTCACGCCGTACGCGTGTCCGACATCGCCGCCGCGTGCGACACCAGCACCGCCACGATCCACTACCACTTCCCCGGCCGCGCCGAACTGCTGGAAGCCGCCGTGCGCTGGTGCATGGACGAGGACACCGCCCGGCGCGCGGCGCGCATCGCCGAGGCCGGTGCCGAGGACGCGGCGGCCGAGTTGCGCGGCCTCCTCGCGCTCCAGACACCCCGCACCCCGCAGCAGCGACGCCAGTGGCTGGTGTGGCTCGACCTGTGGGCCGAGGCGGCCCGCTCGACCGCCATCGGCCGACTGCACGTGGACTACTACCGGCAGTGGCGCACGACCGTCGCCGACGTCATCCGGCGCGGCATCGGCCAGGGCGTCTTCCGTCCCGTCGATCCCGAGTTCAGCGCACTGCGGCTGACCGCCCTCATCGACGGCCTGGCCTCCCAGGTCCTCGCGGGAGCGGCGGGCGCGGGGAGCGCCGAAGGCGCGGGGAGCGCGGACGGCGCCGGAGGCGGCACCAGCGCCGACGACATGCACGCGGCGCTGCTCGCCCACGTCCGCACCGAACTGCTTTCCGTCTAGTTTCCGAGGCTCCCCCGCCCCCGCGCCACCCACCCCCAGGCCCAAGCCCCCAGGCCCAAGCCCCCACACTCCCCCAACCCCCAACCGCCCGACCCCCAACGGAGGTTCCCCATGCCCATGAACAACAGCGTCATCATCACCTGCGCCCTGACCGGTGCCGGTGACACCGTCGGGCGGAGCCCTCATGTGCCCGTCACCCCCGAGCAGATAGCCGCCTCCGCGGTGGAGGCCGCCGGGGCGGGTGCGGCCGTCGTCCACATCCACGTCCGCGACCCGGAGACCGGCGACCCGTCGCGCGATCCGCGCCTCTACCGCGAGGTCGTCGAGCGGATCAAGGAGACGGGCACGGACGTCGTCATCAACCTCACCGCCGGTATGGGCGGTGACCTCGTGCTCGACGCCGACCAGCCGCTGGAGAAGGGCGCGCTGGAGGGCACCGATCTGGTCGGCGGCCTCGACCGGCTGCCGCACGTGGAGGATCTGCTTCCCGACATCTGCACCCTGGACTGCGGTTCGCTCAATTTCGGCGACAACCTCTACATCTCCACGCCCGAGATGCTGCGCAAGGGCGCGCGCCGCATCCAGGAGCTGGGCGTGCGGCCCGAGTTGGAGATCTTCGACACCGGCCAGCTGGCGTTCGCCAGGCAGCTGCTCGATGAGGGTCTGCTGGACGATCCGACGGTCTTCCAGCTGTGCATGGGCATCCCGTGGGGCGCGCCCGCGGAGCCCGGCATCCTCGCCTCCATGGTCAACTACCTGCCGCCCGGGGCGCAGTGGGCGTCCTTCGCGCTGGGGCGCATGCAGATGCCGTGGGTGGCGCAGTCGATTCTGCTGGGCGGCAATGTGCGGGTCGGGCTGGAGGACAACCTGTACCTGAGCAAGGGCGTCAAGGCGACGAACGCGCAGCTCACGGAGCGCGCCGTGCAGATCACCGAGTCCCTCGGCGCCTCGGTGGCCTCCCCCGACGAGGCCCGCGCCCGCCTCGGCCTCAAGCCCCGCGCCTGACCCCGGCCCCACCCTCTCTGTGTCCTCATCCCACCTGGCCCTCACCCCACCTGGTCCTCACCCCACCTGGTCCTCACCACGAAGGAGCACCATGCGCACCGCACCCCACGGCATACGGCGCGTCACCTGCATAGGCGCGGGCGTCATCGGCGGCGGCTGGGTCGCCCACTTCCTCGCACGCGGATACGACGTCACCGCGTGGGACCCCGCCCCGGACGCCCCAGAGAAGCTGCGGCGGCTCGTGGACGCCGCCTGGCCCGCGCTCATCCAGCTCGGCCTGGCCGAGGGCGCCTCCAAGGACCGGCTCACCCTCGCCCCCACCCTCGAAGCGGCCTGCGCGGACGCACAGTTCGTACAGGAGAGCGCCCCGGAGAAGCTGGAGCTGAAGCGCTCCTTGCTCGCGCGGCTCGACGCGGCGACACCCGAGGGAGTGGTGATCGCCTCGTCCACGTCCGGGTATCCGATGACGGACATGCAGACGGAGGCGGCCGACCCGTCCCGGCTGCTGGTCGGTCACCCGTTCAACCCGCCGTATCTGATTCCCCTGGTGGAGGTGGTGGGCGGCGAGCGCACGGACGGCGCGGCCGTCGAGTGGGCCTCGCGGTTCTACGAGGCGGCCGGCAAGTCGGTCATCACCATGGACCGCGAGCTGCCCGGTTTCATCGCCAACCGCCTCCAGGAGGCCCTGTGGCGCGAGGCGCTGCACATGGTCGCCAACGGCGAGGCCACGGTGAAGGAGATCGACGACTCGATCACCGAGGGCCCCGGGCTGCGCTGGGCGTTCATGGGCCCCTGCCTCACCTTCGCACTCGCGGGCGGCGAGGGCGGAATGGGGCACATGCTCGACCACTTCGGCCCCTCGCTGAAGTCCCCGTGGACCCGGCTGGAGGCCCCCGAACTGGACCGGGAGCTGCGCGACGCGATGGTCGCGGGCTGCGAGGAGGCGGCGGACGGCCGCACCATCGCGGATCTGGTCGCCGAGCGCGATCAGGGCGTCATCGACGTCCTGCGCGCGACGGGCCGGCTGCCCGGCGCGGCAGCGCGCGGGAGCGCACCGCAGAACAGCGGCGCACCGCGGGGCGGGAACGCGCGGCGGGACGGCAGCGCGCGGCAGGGGGACTCGGCGTGAGCGAGCGGCTCCGGGAAGCGCGGCGGCTGCCGGACTTCCACCAGACGGTCCGCGCGGAGTGGATCGACTACAACGGCCATATGAGCGAGGCGTTCTACGTCCTCGTCTTCGGTCACGCGACCGACGCGATGATGGACGCCGTCGGCCTCGGGCCCGGCTACCGGGAGGAGAGCGGCTGCTCCCTCTACACCGTCGAAGCACATGTGCGGTACCTCCGCGAGGTGGCGGAGGGCACCCCGCTCACGCTGCGTACGCGGGTCCTGGGCGTGGACGCGAAGAAGCTGCGGTTCGCACACGAGATGTACGCCGGTCCGGTCGAGTCGGCTGAGTCGGCGGACGTGGACGAAGGTGAGGGCGAACCCGTCGCCACCAGCGAGCTGTTCGCGCTGCACGTGGGGACGGAGGGCAGCGTGCCGTTCCCCGCCGAGGTGCGCGAGCGGTTCGCCGCGCTCACTGAGGAGCCGCCGCCGTGGGCAGGCCGGGCGATCGGGCCGGTGCCGCGCGCCTGATCCCTGGGCGACCGACACAGGCGCGTGGGCCACAGGTGCGCACGCCACAGGCGTACCAGCGGAACCGTCAGCGGGCGGAAGGCCGCGGGGACAGGGAGTCCACTGCTGCGCCAGAAGGGCGGCGATGCGGGGGATATTTGAGTCTTCCCCGGCGCCGCCCACCGCGCTTCCGGGCCCCGCCCGCCACGCTTCCGGGCCCCGCCCGGCACGCTTCCGGGGCCGGGCCCAGGAGTGGCATCCGCGCCCGCCCCGGGCAGGACAGGAGAGAGACACCATGCCCGGTACGCACCCGAACGCCGGCCCGGCTCCGGCCGCCGTGGACCGGCGGCGGCTGCTCCTCGCCGCCCTCCCTGCCACCGCCCTCCCTGCCACCGCCTTGCTGGCCGCCGGCTGCGCCCCGTCCGCCGAGCGCGCGCGGAACGAACCGGACGACCGGCGCCCCCTCGCGCTCGTCTACCGCGGCCCGCAAGGCTGCGCCGGATGCGCGCCGGCAGTGGCCAACCTGCTGCGCCGGGCGCGGCGGCCGTACCGCGTCACGTACGTGGGCCCCGGCACCGGAACCCCCTTGAGCGCCGAAGCGCTGGCCGACGCGGAGTTGTACGTCCAGCCCGGCGGCGGCGCCGACCTCGACGGGGCCTGGCGGCAACTGCGCGGCTCCGCCGACATGATGCGCGACTGGGTCCGCGGCGGCGGCAGCTATCTGGGCCTGTGCTTCGGCGCCTATCTGGCAGGGCGCGATCCGGGCTTCGATCTCCTGCCCGGCGACACGAACGGGTACATCGACTCGCCCGGCACCACGATCCACCACCAGCGCGACACGGTGGTGCCGGTGAAGTGGCGCGGCAAGCGGCGGCACATGTACTTCCAGGACGGTCCGGCCTTCTTCCTCGACGACGGCGCGGACGCCGATGTCCTGGCGACCTATCCGAACGGGGACGCCGCCGTCGTCGTCGCCCCGTACGGCAAGGGCCGCGTCGGGGTGAGCGGCCCCCACCCGGAGGCCGACCGCTCCTGGTACGAGGAGCAGGGGCTGCGCAATCCGGACGGCGTCCGCCTCGATCTGGCCTACGAGTTGGTCGAGGCGACCACACGGCGGCGGTAGGGCCCGGCGGGGCCGTCTCCCTCCACACGGCACGAACTGCCCGCCACCGGCGGCGAACCGCTCACGCGCTCAGCGCGAAGACCTGAGGCGAGGACACCCGGCCTGTCACGGGCTCCGGCCTGCTGCTTGCCGGGAGGGCCCGGGGCCGGTTTGAATGACAAGTGATCAGCCAGAGCCGACGACGCCGATACGTCGATACGCCGTCACGTCTCCGTCTTCGTCTCCGCCTCCGTCTTCGTCTCCGCCTCTGAGAGGAACCGCGCATGCCCGCAGGGACCACCGATCCGGACGAGACCACAGCGATACGCCACAAGCGCGGTGAGGAACTGCTGGCGACGATGAGCGACGGGCGGCCCCCCGCCGTGCTGGACGACCTCAAGCGCGACTTCCCCTTCCTGTCGCACGCCATCCACACCTACGCGGGCGGCGAGGTGCTGGCCAGGGAGGTACTCGACGCCCGAACCCGCCAACTCGCCCTCGTCGCGGCCTTCGCCGCGCTCGGACTCGACGAGTTCGTCACGCTGCACGCCGGCTACGGCCTCAACGTGGGGGCCACCGAGGAAGAGCTGAAGGAGATCGTCTACCTCACCACCATCCCCGGCGGCTTCGCCCGCGCGGTCCAGGCGTCCCAGGCGGTCGCCAAAGCCCTCGACTCCCACCGGTCCGACTGAGGGCCCCACCGGCTGAGCCGGCTCTCACCGGCTGAGGCCCCCTCACTGCTTGCCGGTGCCGACCGGGTCCACGAAGACCTTCTGGTCGGCGCCTTCCTCGACCGGGAAGTTGATGCTGACCGGCAGCTTCTTGGAGTGGGTCTCGTTGGGCGGGGTGACCACCATGCTGGTGATCTCCGCGCCGGTGCCGCCGGTGTTGTTCGGCGGCGTGTGAAGGGTGAAGCGGGTCGTCTCGCCGCCCTGGAGGTTGACGACCGGGGCGGCCTTGTCGCTGCGCTTGGCGCTCAGCGGCCTGGAGGCGTCCTCGGACCGGAGGTCCACACCCGGGAAGCCCTTGAGCGTGCAGGCGTCGCCCTTGTTCTTGATGCTGACGAGCACGTCCCCCTCGCCCATGCCGTGCGAGGTGCTGAAGGCGAGACCGGACGTCTTGCAGGCTCCGGTCGTGATCTTCCCCTGTCCGCTGCCCTGGGCCGACTTCCGAGCAGCCGCATGGCCGCCCCCGGAGTTCCCGCCCGAGGCGGAAGAGGAGGACGAAGATGACGAGGCGGATGAGGCGGACGAGGCGGATGAGGCGGACGAGGATCCGGAGGTGTGCGCGCTCGCCTTGGATTCCTCACCACCCTGGCAAGCGGTGAGCGACAGGCCGGCGGAGAGGGCGAGGGCGGCGAGGGTCAGCTTCTTGGCGCGCATTGTTTCTTCCTTCGCGGTCGGTACCGTCTGACCGGCACGTGGGGGGCGTTACCGACCTGTTCGATACGCCCGGCCCCAGGAAGGTTCACACCGAGCGGCCTCGCTTACGTGCCTGTTACACGCGTCCCGGGAGGGCCCCCTCGGGGCCACCTCCCCTTCTCACTCACCCTTGCGACACCCCATACATCAAAGGCGTTTGACGCCGTCCACCTTCCCATCGAAGGTAAATATTCAGCCAAATAGGCGTAATCGTGGGGTGGATCTCGTGAACTGGCAGGCGGTTGCGTGCGTCGTAACGGGGGCAGGGCTTCAGCGGCCCTTCTGTCCAGCGACCCCGGAACGAGGAAGTGGGAACCGTGGAGAGTTCAGACTTCAGCGAAGGCCCGGACACCCCTACCGTTTATTGGTCACCCGACGACTTCTACCGGGTAGCAGCCGGGGAACACGTGCCGTACCAGCCCACCAAAGAGGAGACGCTGAGAGCGGACCAGCACGCGCAACTCGCCGTGATGATCCGCGGTTGGGCCTGGGCCTCCCGGACACGCCAAGAACCCGCCGGCCCCGAGGTGAGCCTCGTCGACGTCGCGCGCCAACGGGTGCGAGAGCGGATAGAGGCAGGGATCCAGGTACCGGACGTTTCGGCTGCCGTGACCGAGGAGAGCGAGCTTCTGTACGACATGCAAAAGTGCGCTTTCGAGATGGGTACGAAACAGAGGTGGGAGGAGCGGGGAAAGTTCCCCGAGTTCGCCCAGCGCCTGATGGACCAGGGCCATGGGTGGAATGTGCGTCAGCAGGAAGAGCGGGAAGCGCAGCACAGCCCTCTCTCCGCCAGCCCGCCCGCGGACGCGAAGAGTCTGCTTCCCGTCACCGACGAGACGACCCGGCGCACAGCCGACGCGAACCCACGCACAACGCGGTCGTCTTCCGGTTCCTTCAGCGCACTTCGGGCGAAGTGGCGCCGCTCCCCGTCGCCCGATTCGCACGGCCGGTCCAGGTAGGTGATCCGCGTGAACGGTGATGCGCGAGCGACGGGCGCCGCCTCAAGAGGCGTCGGAGGGGCTGGCCACCTGGAGCGTTGCCCCCCACCTCGCCCAGCCCGCCGCTTCAGGCGGCCGAAGCACGACAGAGGGGCGGGCGGATGCGGTGAACCGTCCGGCGCGGGAGTCCGTTTCGCAGACAGACGCCCCTGCCCAAGGCTTCAAGAGGAGGATCCGTGCCTACCCCCAGGCTGGAAAATGACGCGGAACGAGCGAGGGAGGTGGAGTGGTTCTTCAGGGGCCCGGGAGCGGCATCCACCGGGGTGATTCCTCGACAGTCGTCACAAGTGAGTAGCAGAGAGAGGAATTTCAGGACGTGGCTTAACAACCTTTACAGGGAGCGGGTGGATCTCGAGAACGGGTCCCCAGCGCGCACGGTGGGCCCCTTGACAGCGGAGAGCATGCGTACCGTGGGGAGACTTTCCGTAGAGCGGTACGGCGGCCCAGCGGCAAACAGGTGGCGGCTGACCGACGCCAACCCGCTGGCCGAACCCGCCCGTCGAGTTTGGGCAAGAGAACGCCGCGCACAGGCCGGGCAGCACAATGCCCCGGGCCCCCCACAGGCCGGGCCGCGCAACGAACCCCCCGCCGCCGCGCCCCCTCGCCGGCCCGAGGCCGCCGCCGCGCACCCCTATCAGCCCGCCCCCGCGGCTGCTCCCCCGCTCATCCCCCAGCCACTGCCCAGCATCGGCCAGATGACCGCCGGCATCGGGGCGTACGGTACAGACCCACACGCACCCCAACCCCCACCGCGCCTGCCCAGCATCGGCCAGATGGACGCCGGCATGCGGGCAGACGGTACGGGCCCACACGCACCCCAACCCCCACCGCACCTGCCCAGCATCGGCCAGATGGACGCCGGCATGCGGGCAGACGGTACAGACGCACGCGCACCCCAACCCCCACCGCACCTGCCCAGCATCGGCCAGATGGACGCCGGCATGCGGGCAGACGGTACAGACCCACGCGCACCCCAACCCCCACCGCACCTGCCCAGCATCGGCCAGATGGACGCCGGCATCGGAGCGGACGGCAACCCGCTCGGCGGGGCGGTCGGCCGCCATCTCCCTCCCAACGCACCCACCGCAGGCGCCCCTCCGCAGCCCGGCGACGGGGCGCACCGGGGTCGGCCGCCGGCCACGCACACTCAGGGGCAGCAGGGAGGTCGCGGCCGGTCGCTTGGTGGGTCGCGCTGACTTCGGAGAGCCTGTCGCTCCGGGGCGATGTTGACGTCCCACCGCCCGGCTCTCAAAATGGAACACATGATCCCGCACTCCGCACTCCCGGCAGGACGACTCCGCGTCCCCTGGCGGCGTGGGTGTGAGCGATCCGGTCTGTAGCTGCCGTCGGCCCCCGCACCACGTCAGCCAGTACGACGGCGCCGGTACCCCATGTCCCGGTACGGCGCCTCTACCGCGTCACTTCCCGCAGCGTTCGGGACGGTCGGGTGTGCGGATCCCCTGCTTACCCGGCCCCTCGCCCGCCAGAAGTAGCTCGCCGCCCGCGGTGTCCACGAAAGCCGCGGCGCAGCGCAAGGACGCACCATATGAACACTGCCGTCAGTGTGGCTGCGGCCGAGACGCCAAGCACCGGCGGCTCCGGCTGAAAGCCCGGAGCCGGGTGCCCATGAACGTGAGTATGACCGCGAGCACATCCGGGCCGTGGAGCGGAACCCTGGCGGCGACAGCCCGCAGCGCGGCTGCCGCCGTCAGACCGGTCACGGTCCAAGCCACCAGGTACGGCCGCACCTGCCCCGCAGCGGCGAGCCGCATCCCGTACAGCAAGCGGGCCACCCGGGGGTGGCGCTCAGCAGGGACCACAGGACCATGCCCGCCGCGACCCCCCACGTCACCCGGGAGATCACCCGGTCCGCCTGGTGGATAGCCGTTAGATGAGCGTCCTCCACCCGTCAAGGCCATGAACCGTGCGGGGAGTTGGTGCGTCGTCAGGGGCGAGAGTGTTTTCCCTCCGAGGAGGCTTCGTGCCGTCGAACGACGACCTGCCAACCAACGTTAGTGATCTTTCGCCGCAGCAGCGGGAGGCGCTGGAAGAACGCTGGGAGTATCTGGCCAATCCCTCGCGGAAGGGTCTGCGAGGAAGCGATCCCCATCTTCATCAGGTGTTCGAGGAGGCCGCTGCGGCTGACGGGCTCGACCACAACCGCGAGGACTATATTCGCGAGCATGCTGGCTGGCGCACCGAACGAATGGGCGGCACCAACATGGCAAATACCCTACTGCTGGAGAGTGTGTACCAGCTGGGCATGACCTTTGGTCAAGAAGTGAGGAGTCGCGGATCCAAAGATGCTCTTCTGCAAGACCGACTGAATCACGTTCATGCCTTCCTCGCACCCCGTCCCGGTTCTGGCTACACACCTGGAGCGGCACGGGCACATCGGCCATCTGACCCGGCGCCTGAATATTCGCCGACGCCACCTCCCGGGCACAGCGCGGAGCAGCCGCCGCCGCCCCCGTACCGCGGCCAGCAGAACGTGCCGGGCCCGCCCGCGCGCCCCTCAAGCCAAGGCCGGGGGAGGTGAGGGCAAGGGGCAGACGGCTCCCGGCTCCAGGGCGGAGCCGGGAGCCAACTCCCCTCGAACGCGCATGCCGCGGGCGCTCCGGGGCAGCCCAGCAATGTGCCACGTCAGGGTCCGCCGACCACGCACGCTCAAGGGCCGCAAGGGGGGCGCCGCCGGTCGCCCGGTGGATCACGCTGACGTCGAAGCCCTGTCGCTCCGAGGCCATGTTGACGTCTCACGGCCCCGCTCTCAAAATGGAACACATGATCCCGCACTCCGCACTCCCGGCAGGACGACTCCGCGTCCCCTGGCGGCGTGGGTGTGAGCGATCCGGTCTGTAGCTGCCGTCGGTTTCCGCACCACGTCAGCCAGTACGACGGCGCCGGTACCCCATGTCCCGGTACGGCGCCTCTACCGCGTCACTTCCCGCAGCGTGAGTCCCCACGGCGCCCCACCGCGCCGTGCCGGCTCACGCGGCGTCAGTTCGCACGGTCACACCGGATCCTCAGGAGGACCCCGCCCATGAGCATCACCGCACCCGGCCCCGCCACCACCCAGTCAACTACGCTCCGTGAGGCCAGAATCCCCGAGGGTGGCCTCTACGAGGGCACCCGCGTCCTGCGCCCCCTCCCCGAAGGCTGGGAGGAGCGCCCCTACGAGCACATCGAGGTGCGTCCGCAGACCCGCGTCATCGGCGCGGAGATCCGCGGCGCCGACCTCACCCGCCCCCTGGCACCCGCCGTGCGCGAGGAGCTGAACCGCGCGCTCCTGGAGTGGAAGGTCCTCTTCTTCCGAGGCGCCCACCTCACTCCCGAGCAGCAGGCCGGGTTCGCCCGGCACTGGGGCGAGTTGGAGGTCAACCCGCTGCTGGCGCGCGGCACGAGCGAGGAGATCGTCCGCTTCGAGAAGGGCGCGGGCGGCCGTCCGACGTACGAGAACGTGTGGCACACGGACGTCACCTTCCGCGAACGTCCCGCCATGGGCGCGGTGCTCCAGCTCCGCGAGGTCCCGCCGATCGGCGGGCACACCATGTGGGCGGACATGGCCGCCGCGTACGACAACCTCCCGGCCGAGGTGCGCGAGCGGATCGACGGTGCCACCGCCGTGCACGACTTCATCCCCGGCTTCGCGCGCTTCACCTCGCGCGAGAAGCTGATCGAACTTCAGGACGAGTTCCCGCCCGTGGAGCACCCGGTGGTGCGTACGCACCCGGAGTCGGGGCGGAAGATGCTGTTCGTGAACACCTCGTTCACCACCCACATCGTGGGGATGGAACGGGCCGAGAGCGACCGGCTGCTGGCCGAACTGGTGCGCCAGGCGCACGTCCCCGAGTTCCAGGTGCGGCACGCCTGGCAGCCGGGCGACATCGCCTTCTGGGACAACCGCGCCACCCAGCACTACGCGCTCTTCGACTACGCGCCGCACCGCCGCGTCGCCGAACGCGTCGCCATCGTCGGCGACCGCCCGTTCTGACCGAACCCGTTCTCGCACCGACCGTTCCGGCCCTCGGGTGAGGGACTGCCAGACGACGGATGAGGCGGAACCACCGGGGACGCGGATCCCGGTGGTCCGACGACGACGATCACCCCGTGCCGGGGGCAGTGGAAAAGGTTCCCGCTGTCCCCGTACGGCTCCATGTCGTGGTACGCCTTCGGGCAGATCATCTCCGCCCCCACCTCCGCCTCCGCCTCCGCCCCCGTCGCCGTCTCCTCACTCACCGGTGCGCCTCGCTCTTGTGCCGGGTGAGCCGGACGTTCGCGTCCGTGGCGGCGCTGTAGTCCCGCTCGTCGTACGCCGCCGCTCGCTCCTTCGCGTGCGCGGCGCACACCTCGCATCCCTCAACTGGTTCCGGCCACCGGGGCGGTGGGGTGGGGATCGTTCGCACCAGCATGGCGCCTTCCGTTCATCACCGTTCGTGTTCGGACAGCTACCTAGACTGCATGGCTCGGCGTAGCCTGAACAGCCGAAAACTGTGGGTCAACCACATTGCCTATGCGGAGAGTTGCATGGATGAACCAGAGTCCCGCCCCGGCCTGCAACCACTGACGGCCCGGAGGCTGCTCGCGAACCAGTTGCGGGAGAACCGCGAGAAGGCCGGCTGGTCGCTCAGCGTGCTGGCGGACAAGGCCCACTATGACCGCTCCGACCTGCACAAGATGGAACTCGGCCAGAAACTCGGCCCCAAGCATCTGATCTCGAAGCTGGACGGCCTGTACGGCACGGGAAACACGCTGATGCTGCTGTGGCGCCTGGCCAAGGAAGAGCATGTGCGCGACACGTACCGGGCGTACATGGAGATGGAGGCGAGCGCGACAGTCCTACACGACTACGCCACTTCGACCGTTCCCGGCCTGCTCCAGACGGAGGCTTACGCCCGGGCTTTGGTGAACACCTCGCCGATTTGGAGCCAGGAGGAGGTGGAGACCGAGCTAACGAAGCGGCTGGCGCGACAGGAACGGCTGAGCGGGGACGGCGCCTTGCACTACCGCGCGATCCTCGACGAAGCCTGCTTTTGTCGCGTGCCCCCTTCTCAAATCTGGCGGGACCAGCTCGCACATCTGGCCGACATGGCCGACCGACCAAACGTCTCGCTCCAAGTCCTGCCCTTCGCGTCCGGCCTGCATAATCTGAGCGGGGCCAACTTGAGCCTGTTGTGGCAGGCCGACGGCTCCAACGCCGCCTACCAGGAGAGCAGTCACACTGCCAGCGTGATCGTGGAACCAAAAGAGGTGGCCACCCTCCGCCTGTCCTACGATGCTTTGCGGGACGCTGCCCTCACTCCAGGTGACTCACTGACCTACATCCGACGCGCGGTGGAGGAACACACGCCATGCACAGCCCCGGACCTAACCTGCGCGCCGCGAAATGGCGCAAATCCAGCTACAGCAACGCCAACGGCGGGGCATGCGTAGAGGTGGCCGACAACATCCCCGGCGCCATCCCCGTCCGCGACAGCAAGGCCCCCCATGGCCCCACCCTGGTGTTCCCGGCAGCCACGTGGGCAGCCTTCACGGAGACCCTGAAGCCCTGACACAACAAGAAGGGCACGGCATGCACCCACAGTGGCGCAAGTCCAGCTACAGCAACTCCACCGGCGGGGCCTGCGTCGAAGTTGCCGACAACCTCCCCGGCACCGTCCCCGTCCGCGACAGCAAGAACCCGCATGGACCCACCCTCGTGTTCCCGGCGGCCACTTGGGCAGCCTTCACGGACAGCCTGAAGCCTTGACACAGCCAGGAGGGCACGTGATGCACCCACGGTGGCGCAAGTCCAGCTACAGCAACGCCAACGGGGGCGAGTGCGTCGAGGTGGCCGACAACATCCCCGGCACCGTCCCCGTCCGCGACAGCAAGCACCCGCACGGCCCCACCCTGGTGTTCCCGGCGGCCACTTGGGCAGCCTTCACGGACAGCCTGAAGCCTTGACACAGCCAGGAGGGCACGTGATGCACCCACGGTGGCGCAAGTCGAGCTACAGCAACGCCACCGGGGGGAACTGCGTAGAGGTGGCCGACAACATCCCCGGCGCCATCCCCGTCCGCGACAGCAAAAACCCCCACGGCCCCACCCTGGTGTTCCGCACCACGGCGTGGTCCCGCTTCGTCGCCGCCGTCCGGAACTGAACGGCCCCCCGCTCGGCATCCCGGTCCGCGGGTGCCGAGCGGGGCTGGGCCCCTCTGAGGCCACGTGAGGACGACGTTCGAGCCCGGGGTGCCGATGGGCCCCGCTCTCGGCACAACCGCGTATATCCAGAACCTGGAACACCGGCAGCGGATCTATGCCACACGGGCTATCTGACGCCCCGCAGGCCGCACACCAGGCTGTCGCACAAAGGCCACCAACAATTCTGAACGCGTTCACGTCCCTCACGTTTCCACGCGACGGCGGTCGTATCGGAGTTCCAGCCTGGGGCCGGGATCATTGCAGCCCCGAAGGAAAGGGAAAGCCGGACGCGGCGGGATTCGCTGAGCATTTCTCGACCTCGCCCGGGTGAAGAGCGGGGTGGTTGCCTCCGTCGACCGGCGTCGGGCCCGGTATCGGGATATGAGCGACACCACCTGCGAAATATGCCGGGTGTGCCCCTGATATTGCTGGCGCTGTAGCGTTTCGTGCAGCCGTTCGGCTCATTGCCCGTCACAACCACTGACGGGCAACAAGTCGAGCAGTACACCGCACGTGTAAGGAGCAGTAAGTCATGGCACGAACAGAGTTCCGTAAAAGGGTAGTTGGATCAGCCGCCGCGTTCACCTTGCTGGCGGCAGCGCCGCTCATGGCCGCGTGCTCAGGGGGCTCGGACTCCTCGTCCGCCTCGGACAGCGGCAGCCCCTCCCCCTCGGACAGCGCGTCGAAGAGCTCCGGCGCCTCTTCGGGCGACGGCTCCAGCACGCGGGCGGGAGGCCAGCCCACCGTGTCCGCCGCGGCCGGCGGCTGGGTCACCGCGGTCATCGAGAAGGACGCGAAGAGCGTGTGCCTGCGCTCCGTGGAGCCGGGCAGCGACTCGTCCCCGAAGGCCACCACTCCCCGGACGTGCGACAAGGCGAAGACGCAGAAAATGGCTGTCGGCCTGAAGTCCATGAGCAAGGCGTTCACACCGCAGGGCGCCTCCGGCAAGCCGACCGTGAAGGTCGACGCGCCCACCCCCAAGGGCGACGAGGCCACCGTCCCGACGGCCAAGATCAAGGTCGACGGAAAGCCTCTGCGGGCGATCCTGCTGTCCCGCTCGAAGGGGATGGATCCGAAGAGCTTCACCGCGAAGGTGAAGACCAACAAGATCGATGGCAAGTGGTACATCGGCGACTTCGACATGGACATGGGCCATCAGACACTGCAGCCCAAGAAGCCTTGACTTCCCCTCCCCGGGCTGAATTCCGGGAATTTCCACCACGGTCGGTTGACCGTCTCGGTGGGTTCCCGCTTCACAGCACGCCGCGCCGGTACGCGTACCGGAATTACCCGCGCTCCGCAGGCTGACACCGCCAGTCCGGCGGCCCTGGCGGCATTGGCCGCCGTGTTGATGCCCCGGTCGAGGACGGCCCCGCAAGCACCGCATTCCCGTACGCGGATCTGGAGGGGCTCGGGGCCGTCCTGGACGCCGCAGGCCGAGCAGACCTGAGGGGCCTGGGGGTGGGCTGGAGTCGGGCAACCCGTGAGTCGGAACGATCGGTGAGAATCCAGGAGTCGGCCTATGCCAGGGAAGAGCGGGCGCGGGCGCGGGAAGTTCCGGGCAACGCGATCGGCTCAGCCGCGAATTTCGACCCGCCCGCCTCCAACGGACAGCCCTGCACGAACGGACGGCCCCCGCCGCCGCCCGCCGACCGCTCCAACGGCGCGGGGCACACATCCGGCCGCCGCGCGCCGCGCGGACCCGGAACGCGCTGACCGACCCACGGAAACCGCCGGTCCCCCGGCATGAACCCCGAAGGTGCCCCGCCCGCGCGCGGGCAGGAAGCGCACGGGCGGGGTCTCCTCCGCCGCTTCCCTGTCAAAGGCGCGTCCGCCGTCGCAGACCGCGGAGACCGTCGCGAAGTACAGGGCACCGAGGAGTTCGACCAGCACCGACTCCTCGGACATGCGCCAGTCGCGGCAGCCGGAGCAGTTGCGGCTACCTCCTGCGGGCGGCCCCCGAAGGGGGTAGTTCCCGGAAGAGGCAGACGACCCAGGCCGAACCGTGGACTTCAGACCAGGGAGCACGCTGAAGACCCCAATTCGACCTGACATCCTTCCGGTGCGCTCGCGAGGGACGGAAACAAGCCAGCTCGGCAGGAAAAAGTTGAACCACACGTCCGGATTGTTCGTCCTTGTCTCTGACTGATCGCACTTCTAGGAGAGACTGTGTCTGATTTCGTCCCCCACCCCGCCCCCGACCCTGCCGCTTTCAACCCCCCAAAGTCGGGCCTACTGCTGCGCATCGACGAGGTTCCTGAGGCTTACACACGTACTGGCCCAGAAGAGGGGTTGACGGGGCGACGCCTAAAGCACGCCGGACTCGTGGCAGCTGAGGCGCTGAGGATCCTTGGGAAGCTGCCTCTGGCGCCTCTGGTCACCGGTGGGCGCCTGGTTCGCCGTGTGAGCGACAGCCGCAGAACGGTGGACTCAACGGGTGAAGTGAAGAAGAGCCAATCCCCGCTCGCCGGGGCGGGAAGCCAGCTGAAACAGGGGGCTTGGCGCTTGGGGCAGGACGCCAAGGACCGCCTCGAGCGCCTCCGCAGTGGTTCACAGAGCGCTGCGCCCGAGGAGGGGGGGTTCCAAGTGCGAAGGGTTGGCCAGCCCCCCATCTTCCCCACTTCCCAAGCTCCCTCCTCACCCCAAGCCCCCCAGTCCTCCCCTTCCCAAGCCGAACGGCCACTCAGTCCCGTCTCGAGCACGGGCACATTCGATGAGGACAACAATCCCTTCCGAACCTTGGGAAGCTGGCGCAGCCCGCTGAGAGTCACGAATGGAGCATCCTCATCAAGCGAACGTCTGCCAACGATCGACTCTGTTGCGGCTGCCGCGAGGGAATCCGCCGCGAACCTGCCCGCATCACAAGGCGGACCGGCTTCGAGCGGCGGGTATCAGATGCCTCGGACCGCAGGCCAGAGCAACGCTCCCAAAAGGCCGGGACCAACAAGGTGATCAAGCTGTAGGCCCCTCCCCCTCCCCGGCACAGGTACCCCCGAGGCGGCCCCCAGACAGGCCGCGACCCGCTCCACGCTCCAGCCGCCCGACTCCCGTAGCCCCGCCGCCAGGTGAGCGAGGTAGGCCGGGGCAGACGGGACGTGGGGACGTCGGTGGCGCGCCAGGGGGCGGTGAAGGTGAGGACGGGGCGGGAGCGCAGGGTTCCGGCGTGGACCAGCGTCTCGTAGCGGCCGTCGCCCAGCGTGGCGCGGCCATCGGCGAGCACGGACGCCAGGTCGAGGTCGGTACCGGGTGGGCGGTACATCTCCTGGGCCGCGATATCGGCGAACTGGCCCGGCGTGACCAGATGGGCCACGGCCAGCGTGGGGCCCTCGGACTCCGGGTCGTAGAAGGCACGACCGCCGCCCCAGACGGCAGAGACCGTCGCGAAGTACAGGGCACTGGGCAGCTCGACCGGCACCGACTTCTCGGGCATGCGCCGGTCGCGGCAGCCGGAGAGGTTGCGGCTACCTCCTGCGGGGCGGCCCCGGAGGAAACAGTCCCCGGGCAGACGATCCAGGCCGAAGCGTGGACTTCAAGGCCAGAGAGCACGTCAAAGGCCCGGTGTTCGCCCCCAGGAGTCCTTCCGACGCCCTCGTGAGGATCAGGAACATGCGGGCGCTGCACCGGAGTTGAACCGTGAGTCCGGATTGCACGTTCTTGTCTCTGACCGATCGCACCTCTAGGAGAGAACGTGCCCGATTCCGACCCCACGGCTCCCGGCCCCGGTGACTTCGACCCGCGGCGGCGCACTGACACGGGTTTTCACAGTAACGAAGACCCAAACGCCCAGGAACGCGGGAAGGGAAGACGACGCCTGTCGCAAGCCGGAGGCGTGGTAGCTGAGGCGGTATCCCTCCCCATCCGCTCCGGTGTGGGCCTGGCCCGCAGACTGAGCGCGAGGGCCAGCGGCAGGATGCTCGACGCCCAGGGCAATGAGGTGCCGACCCACAGAACGAGGGACGCGCTCGGCAGGACGAGAAGCCAGATTGACAGGCTGGCTCAGCACGCCAGGCGGCTCAGCATTGGCTCACAGGGAAGTAGCCCCTCGTCCCCGGTACCCCAAGAGAGCGGGTTCCAAGTGCGAAGGGTTGGCGATGCCCCCATCTTCCCCACTTCCCCATCCTCCACCCCTTCTCAAGCCCCCCTGTCCTCCCCTTCCCAAGCCGAACCGCCAACCACTCCCATCAACCGCGCGAGCACATTCGGAGCGGCACAAATCGGCGCATCATTGGCCAGAAGCCCGCAACGGGATCCATCCGCCGAGAGCCCGCCGCGCAGCCCGCTGATCGTCGTGAATGGTCCAGAAGCATCCTCTTCGAGCGAATCCCTACCCGCGAACCAAACTGTCGCAGCTGCCGCGAACCTCTCCAGGCAGCAGGTTCCGCTGCTGTCCGCTCCACCGGCCGGACGACCGCGACCGCGGAACGAGCAGGCCGGCGGGTATCAGCCGCCTCCAACCGCAGGCCAGAGCAACGCTCCCAAAAAGCCGGGGCCAACGAGGTGATCAAGCTGTAGGTCCCTCTTCCGCCCCCGGCACAGGCGCCCCCGAGGCGGCCCCCAGATAGGCCGCGACCCGCTCCGCGCTCCAACCGCCCGACTCCCGCAGCCCCGCCGCCAGGTGGGCAAGGTAGGCGGGGGCGGGCGGGACGTGGGGGACGTCGGCGGCGTGCCAGGGGGCGGTGAAGGTGAGGACGGGGCGGGAGCGCAGGGTTCCGGCGTGGACCAGCGTCTCGTAGCGGCCGTCGCCCAGCGTGGCGCGGCCATCGGCGAGCACGGGCGCCAGGTCGAGGTCGGTACCGGGTGGGCGGTACATCTCCTGGGCCGCGATGTCGGCGAACTGGCCCGGCGTGACCAGATGGGCCACGGCGAGGGTGCGGCCCCCGGCCTCTGGGTCGTAGAAGGCGCGACCGCCGCCCCAGACGGCGGAGACCGTCGCGAAGTAGAGGGCGCCGGGTAGTTCGACCGGCACCGATTCGTCGGGCAGGCGGCGGTCGCGGCAGCCGGGGTAGTCCCGGGTGGCCCCTTCCGGGCGGCCCCCGAGGACGTACGCGGCCAGTCGGTCGCGGTGGGTGTTGGAGCCGTACGAGGCGTACCAGAGCAGCCGTGGCGGCCCGGCGGGAGGGTCCGCGGGGTCCACGGGCTCGGTCGGCTCCGGGAGTTCGGCAAAGTTTTTCCGGATCGCCGTGAACCTTTCCGCTCGGGTGGTCATCGAACGCTGTGTCCGCCCGGTCCGGGGGGCCGGGCGGGGCGACGAGCAGCTGTCCGTACATCCCCTGCGACTGACCATCGCAGGCGTCCGGTCGCGCACACCGCACATCGTGTCACCGCACACCGTCACCGCACCTCGCGTGCGGTCACGCGGACCGCGTGCGGTCTCCCCCATACCGCGTGCGCCGCACGCTCAACGCACGCTCAGGGAGGGTCTTCAGTGGAGCACAGAGCCATCACCGCGCGGTGGAAATCGCTCGCCGCCACGGTCACGCCCGGCCGTGTCATCGGGGTCACCACCCTGGTCGCGGGCGTCGCCGTCACCGGTGTGCTGACCTCGGGAGCCGCCACGCCCGCCAAGCCGGCCGCCAAGGCCAAGGCCGCGGCGCCGATGGCGGACTTCGACGCGGACGGCAAGGCCGATGTCGTCACCTCGGCGCCCAACGGGAAGATCGGCGGCAAGTCCGAGGCGGGCTACCTGTCCGTGGTGAACGGGGGCGCCAAGGGTTCGGATGTGACCAAGCGGCAGGTCATCAGCCGCGACAGCCCGGGGATTCCGGGCACGGCGCGGGACGGCGAGCGGTGGGGCGACCGTTCGGTGGCCCGGGACATGGACGGCGACGGCGCCACCGACCTCGTGGTGGGCTCCACCGACACCCGCAGCGGGCTGACGCTGGTGTGGGGCGGCAAGGGCAAGGGCCTCACCAAGGGGGTCGCGCTGCCCAAGGAACTCAAGGTCAGCTCACGGGTGTTCGGCGCGGGCGACTTCAACGGCGACGGCAAGGCCGATCTGGTCACCGGCACCGAGGGGCGCGGGGGCGACACGATGCGGGTGCTGTACGGCCCGTTCACCCGCGAGGGCGCGCCCGCCTCCAAGGCCGATCTGCCCTCGGGTGCGGACTTCGGCCCGGACAAGATCGTCACGGGGGACATCACGGGAGACGGCATCGATGACGTCGTCACCCTCAACTCCATGGAGGAGACCGCCAAGCCCTCCCGTTTCTGGAAGGGCGGCGAGAACGGGCTGAGCGACAAGCCCGCCGACATCGACTCCGCGGCGAACGCCACCATCGGCGACGTGGACAACGACGGCTTCGGCGACCTGGTCATCCGCACCGTGCCCGGCGACAACGTCGAGAACCTGCCCGACGACCACGGCACCCTCAAGGTCCTCTACGGCACCGAGAACGGGCCCGGCGGCGACCGGGCCACCACCCTCGGCCAGCGGAGCGCGGGCGTGCCCGGCACCGACGAGAAGGGCGACGAACTCGGCTTCTCGCTCAGCGCGGGCGACATCAACGGTGACGGCTTCTCCGACATCGCGGCGGGCGTACCCGGCGAGGATGTCGGCAGGGGCGCGGCGGGCCGCGACAGCGGTGCGGTCATCCTGCTCTTCGGCGGCAAGGACGGGCTGAGCGGCGACGGCGCCAAGAGGGTTCACCAGAGCACCCCGGGCGTGCCCGGCGGCAGCGAGAAGGGCGACCGCTTCGGCAGCGCCGTCACCCTCCAGGACACCAACGGCGACAAGCACGACGACCTCTCGGTCGGCGCGCCGACCGAGAACGGTACGGTGAAGGAGCCGGAGGCGGGCGCCGTGTGGACGCTGCTCGGCACCGACGACGGGCTGACCACCGACGGCGTCGTCTCCTACGGCCCCGCCGCGCTGGGCGGTCCCCCCGCGAACGCCGCACTGGGCACCGACTTCGCCCGCTGAGGCCCACGATGTGAGCCCTCCCCGCGCGGACCGGCGCCGAGGGGGCGGGCGAAGAAGCACCGCACGCCGCACGCCGCACCCCGCACGAACTGAACGGAGAACGACATGCGCAGGAAGTTCATGAAGGCCGTCATCACCACGGCGGGCGCCGGAGCGCGGAGCGCCGCGGGCATCGGCGGCCGGACCGCCCGCTGACCAGGGGCGATCACGCCCGCTGACCAAGGGCGTTCACACGTGCCGGGGCGGCCCCCGGCCTTCCACGGAAGGCCGGGAGCCGCCCTTCGGCTTGCGGCCGTGCGGCCGTCGCCCTGCGGCACATGGCCGTGATGGCCGTGATGGCCGTCAAGACGTCGGCCTTCGGCGTGCGGTCATCCGACCGTCAGCAGCGTCTTGCCCAGCGTGGTGCGGGACTCCAGGGCCTCATGCGCCTCGGCCGCCGCCTCCAGCGGGTAGGTCTGGCCGACGACGGGGCGCAGTCTCCCCGCCGCGGTCTCGAACAGGGCCCGGTCCAGCAGGAGTTTGTGCTCGTCGGGGGCGAACTGGACCTGTTCGATACCGGCGAGCGTGATGCCCCGCTCGGCCGCGAGTCCGGCGGTGACCTCGGCGAAGCCGCCGCCGGGCGCGCCGTGCGCGGAGAAGCGGGCCCCCGGCGCGGTGGTCTCCAGCGCCTCGTACCCGCGCTTGCCGCCCGCGCCGTCGAAGACGACGTCCACGCCGCGCCCCCCGGTGGCCCGGCGCACACGGTCCGTCCAGTCGGGCAGGGAGTAGTCCACGACCCGGTCGGCGCCCAATTCCCCGGCGGCGAGGGCCAGTTTGCGCTCGCCGCGCGCCGCCGCGATCACCTGCGCGCCCGCCGCCTTCGCTAGCTGCACCAGCAGGGCCCCCATGCCGCCGGCCGCCGCGAGCACCAGCACCCGGGCGCCCGCGCGCAGACTTCCGCCGCTGACGGCGTTGTCGAAGAGGCGTACGGCGGTGGGCCCGTCGTGCGCCAGCGCGGTGGCCTCGCGCAGACCGAGCCCGGGCGGGAGGGCGCCGAGCGCCGCCGCGTCGCAGCGCGCGCGTGCCGCGTAGCCGCCCCCGGCGGGTACGCCCTCGGGGGCGAGGGTCCTGGCGACGACGGTGCGGCCCGCCCACGCCGCCTCGACGCCCTCGCCGAGCACCGCGACCCGCCCGCCGACGGCGCCGCCGGGAACGTAGGGCAGCGGCGGGGTGAAGAAGCCCGTACCGCGCCGGACCTGCGTCTCCATGAAGATCACGTCCACAGAGGACACCTCGATGACGACCTCGCCGGGGCCCGCCACCGGGTCGGGCAGTTCGGCGGGCTCCAGTACGCCGGGCCCGCCGAACCTCCGCATCCGCATGCCGCGCATGACGACCACTTCCTCTCACTGTCCGGCCTGCCCGGCCCTGCCCGGCTGCTGTGCGGCGGGCGCCGCGGCCGGTATGGCGCGTGTGGGCAAGAGGAAGTCTTCAACTTGAACCGAACTTCAGGTCAAGCTCACCTGGGGCTTCAGGTCCAGCTCGCCCCAAGTTTCGGTGCAGGCTCACCCCACCGGCGACCGCACCTCGTCGCGGATGGTGTTGACCCGGTCGGCGAAGTCCTCCAGATCGACGCTCTTCGGCGGGACGGAGTAGGTCTTGAGGCTGTCGTTGGCGACGTAGGCGGCCGTGCCCGGATCGCTCCAGGCACACACCGGGATCGTCAGCTTGCGGCCCTGCTGGGTCTTGACCAGCACCTCGCAGGTCAGCGGGTCCTCGGCGCCGTCGGGTGTGATGTCGCGGCGCTTGACGGCGACATCCATCGCGGGGCTGGTCTCCATGCCCTTCATCATCTGGTCCTTGGACAGGTCCGGATTGCCGAAGTCGTTGCCCTTGGCAGCGGCGTAGAGCAGGCGTTCGGTGGCGTCGCTGTTCTTGGCGTACGAGCCCATGTGGGCCTCCTCGCCGGGGGTGTCGCTGCGCACCTGGTCGCTCAGGTCCTTGCGCCGGGTGAACGCGCCGTTCTCCAGCGTCCTGGGGAAGGCCAGTTCGTACTTGGTGTCCGACTCGCTCGGGTCGGGCGACGGGCCGGCCGGGTCCTCGCTGTCGGAGGAGTCGTCGGCGGACGCGTCGTCGCTGGGCTCCTCCGACTTCGAGGACTTCTTCGCATCGGCCTTGTCGCCCTTGTCGTCCCCGCCCGACACCGCCAGCAGCGTGCCGCCCACCGCGAGCGCGACCACGACGACGGCGGCCACGACTATCGCCACGATCTTGTTGTTGTTCGGCGGCGTCGGCGGCTGCGGCTGCGTCGGCGGCTGCGGCTGGCCGTAGGGCCCGGGGCCGCCGGGCGGCTGCCCGAACCCGCCCACCGGGGGCTGGCCGAAGCCGCCCTGGGCGGGCGGCGCGCCGTAGGGCCCTCCCCCGTACGGAGCGGCGGGGGGCCCGGCGGGTGCGGGGGGCCGGTCCGAGGGCGGTGGATCCGAGGGGGGCGGGCCGAAGCCACCCCCGCCCGGGGGTCCGCCCGGAGGCTGATTCGGCGGCTGCGGGGGTGTCGTCATCCCGTTCCCTCCCGGCGCGCGGGAGGCGTCTGTCCCGTCCCCCGGCTTTGCTTTATCTCGTACTTATCGCACGGTACCTCTATTTGGCCAAGGGATTACCGTCGGCCGATCGGCTTCCCCACGGACACGGGGCCGGCCCACCCGGACGCCGGGACAGCGGGGGCCGGCGCGCGGGCGACGCGCGAAGAGCCGCCGTCAGCGCGCGTACAGTTCGTCGATCTCCCGCGCGAAATCCCGCACGATCGCGGCCCTGCGCAGCTTCATCGACGGGGTCAGATGCCCGCGCTCCTCGGTGAAGTCCTCCGGCAGCACGGCGAAGCGGCGGATCGACTCGGCCCGTGAGACCTGCGAGTTCGCCTCGTCCACCGCCTGTTGGAGGTTGCGCAGCAGGTCGGGGTCCGTGCGCAGTTCGGCCTCGCTGAGGCCCTGCTTCTTGTGCATCTGGCGCCAGTGCGCGAGGCCGTCGGGCTCCAGGGTCAGCAGCGCCGCCACGTAGGGCCGGTTGTCGCCGATCACCAGACACTGGCTGACCAGCGGGTGGGCGCGCAGCCAGTCCTCCAGCGGGGCCGGGGCCAGGTTCTTGCCGCCGGAGGTGATGATCAGCTCCTTCTTTCGGCCCGTGATGCTCAGATAGCCCTCGGAATCCAGCGCCCCCAGATCGCCGGTGGGCATCCACCCCTCGGCGTCGAGATACGGTACGGCCGTCGCGGTCCCGGCATCCCAGTAGCCGCCGAAGACGTGCCCGCCCTTGATGAGCACCTCCCCGTCGTCCGCGATGCGTACGGCCGTCCCCGGCACCGGCCAGCCCACGGTGCCGAGCCGGGGCTTGAGCGGCGGCGTCGCGGTGGCCGCCGCCGTCGTCTCGGTCAGCCCGTACCCCTCGTAGACGGTGACGCCCGCGCCCTCGTAGAACGCGGCCAGCCGGTGCCCCAACGGGGAGCCGCCGCAGATGACATGGCGGCACCGGCCGCCCAGTGCCGCCCGTATCCGCCGGTAGATCAGCGCGTCGTAGAGCCCGCGCGCGGCCCGCAGTCCCATGCCGGGGCCCGGCCCGAACCCGTGTTCCTGCGCCTCGACGGCCTCGCCGTAGCGCTGCGCGATCCGCGCGCCCCGGTCGAAGGACGCCGCGCGCCCCATCTTCTCGGCCGTGGCCCGCCCGGTGTTGTAGACCTTCTCCAGCACATAGGGGATGCCCAGCAGAAAGGTCGGCTGGAAGCCCGCCAGATCGGCCAGCAGGTCCTCGGTGCGGATGCTCGGCGCGTGCCCCAGCCGCACCCGCGCCCGCAGGCAGCCGATCGCGACCATCCGGCCGAAGACGTGCGACAGCGGCAGGAACAGCAGCGTGGCCGCCGGATCCTTGCTGACCGACCGGAAGACGGGGTGCAGCAGTTCGATCGCGTTGTCCACCTCGGCGAAGAAGTTGCCGTGGGTGAGCACACAGCCCTTGGGCGCACCAGTGGTGCCGGAGGTGTAGATGAGGGTGGCGATGCTCTCCGGGCCCACCCGCGCCCGGCGCTCGTCCACCTGCGCGTCGGCGATCTCCCGCCCCGCGTCCACCACATGGCCCACGGCGCCCGAGCTGAACTGCCACAGGTGCTCCAGCGCGGGCAGGTTGCCACGCTCGGCGCTGATCAGCCGGGACTGCTCGACGTCCTCCACGAAGCAGGCCCGCACGCCCGCGTCCTGGAGAATGTGCCGGGCCTGCGAAGCGGAGGACGTCGGGTAGACCGGCACGGTGATCAGCCCGACCGCCCAGGCGGCGAAGTCGGTGAGCGTCCACTCGTAGGTCGTCCGCGCCATGATCGCGAGCCGGTCGCCGGGCCGTAGCCCCAGCGCGATCAGGCCCTTGGCCATCGCCTGGACCTCGGCCGCGAAGTCCCGTGCCGTCATGTCCCACCACTCTCCGTCCGCTCCGGACCGCCCCTTGCGGCTGAGCACCGGCTCCCCGGGCGCCTCGACGGCGTTGGTGAACGGGATGTCCCCGAGCGATCCGCTGGTCACCGCGGGCGCCAGCGGCGGCACGGACACCTCGCGCACCCGCCCTCCCACCACCCGCTTGTGCGGCTCCACGAGCGTGGGCACCGAAGGCGTTGCGGACTCCACAGACATGGGGCGGCTCCTTTGTGAGGGGTGGGGCGGAGCTGGTGCGAGGACTGAGAGTGAGAGGCGCGAGGTGAGGGGTGGGGGTGAGAAGTGAGGGGTGGGGAGTTGGGGAGTTGAGGGGGGAGGGATGGGGTCGGCCGGGGGGCGGGGCTTCGTCCCGGCCAGACTTCTGACCTGAAAGTAACCTTACTCAGAAGTAAATTTACGCGTGCTGACGCCGTTGGGGAACGCCCCGTTCGCGCCCGATCCCGGCCTTCACCGGACGCACGCGGCCTCCATCAGACGCACGCCGCCTCAGTGGACGCGTGAAGTGGGCACCCAGCGCTCGCCGTTCAAGAGGTTGTGCAGCCCGGACCAGCAGAAGTTCATCAGCGTCGCCGCCGTCTCCCTGGCCGAGGGGGCGCTCGAAGGGGCCGTCCGCGCCTGGGTGTTGGACCACTCCGCCAGCGATTCGGCGGCACCCACCAGAGCGTGCGCGAGCCCGGAGACCTCCCGCTCGGCGAGCGCGCTGTCGCAGCCCGCGTCCCGCGCCGCCTGACCCAGCAACGAGGTCACCAGCGTGGCGACCTCGACGCGCATGGCGGCGACCTCCCGGGCGAAGGGCTCGCCCTGGGTGCGGGCCCGGTGGAGCACCGTCACCCCGTCGGGGCGCGCGGCGGTGTGGGCGAAGAAGGCCGTGAGCCCGTTCCACAACTGCTGGTCGGCGGGGGCCCCGCGCTCGCGCGTGCCCGCCCGTACGGCGGCGACGAGCGCGCCCACCTCGCGGCGGACGCAGGCCATGAACAGCTCTTCCTTCGACTTCAGATAGAGGTAGACCAGGGGTTTGGAGACTCCGGCCGCCTCGGCGATCTCGTCCATCGAAGCGGCCTGGTATCCGTGCCGCGCGAACGCGGCCACCGCGGCATCCAGCATGTGCCGCTCGCGGACCTCACGCGGCATGCGCTTGTGCCCCACGCGCTTCCACCCCTCGTCCCCTGCTCCCCCGCCGGAAACCCCACTGTTGTTCGGCCGCCGCAACCCTACGCGCCCCCGGCAGCCCCGAGTTCAGCCCTCGGCGGGGTGCCGCGCGAGGGGTCGCGGACTGTACTGCTCGGCGCTGTGCGGCGAAGGGGTTGTCGTCCTGGTTCATCAGATCGTGTGCCTCATCCGGGGTTCCGCCGCCGCGCCAGGTTCCGCCGCTGATGATCGACGAACGCCGGTACGGGCCGGAGGGCGGCGCACTTCGTCCATGCCCTCGGCATGGCCGGACGCACGTATGCACGTATGCACGCGCATACGCAGGTAATGACGCACCATCCGACCGAGAGAAACGGCTCTTCATGCATTTGACTCCGCATGAGCAGGAGCGCTTGCTGATCCATGTCGCGGCGGACGTGGCCCAGCGGCGTCGGGATCGCGGACTGGCGCTCAACTACCCCGAGGCGATGGCCCTGTTGACGGTGCACGTCTTCGAGGCGGCACGTGAGGGAAAAACCGTCAGCGACATCATGGACTCGGGGCGGCAGCTGCTCAGCCGTGCCGAGGTGATGGACGGCGTCCCAGAGATGATCAAGAACGTCCAAGTGGAGGCCACCTTCCCGGACGGCACCAAACTCGTCACCATCCACGACCCGTTCCCGGAGGCCGCCAAGGAGCCCGAGGTCCACCCGGGCAAGGTCGAACACCCCCGGCCACCGCGCGAACCGGGCTGCCCGGCCGTCAGCGACGGCAACAGCGGTGACGGCAGCAACGGAAGCAACGGCTCGGCCTGCTGCTGCGGCGGCGAGTGCGAGGACACGGCGTCCTTCCACGAGGCGATCGAGTTCAACAGGGAGTTGCAGCAGGACGCCACCAGCCCGAGCGGTACCGGCAGGACGCGGATCAGGGTGAAGAACGTCTCCGACCGCCCCATCCAGGTCGGCTCCCACTATCACTTCGCCGAGGTCAACCCGGAGCTGAAGGTCCTCAAGGTCGAGGTGCCGGCCGGCCCGCGGTCGTCGGATCAGGGATCCGGCCGGGCAACGGGCCAGGACACGGACCGGGGGGCGCACCAGGAACTGGTGAGCTGCGCGGCGGCGAGGAACCGGCGGCTGAACATCGCCGCGGGCACCTCCGTACGCTTCGAGCCGGGCGACGAGTGCTGCGTCGAACTGGTGGAGATCCAGGGCCAGAAGCAGATCAAGGGACTGCGTGAGGTGGACCAGCCGTGAGCGACGCCACGAACTCCCCGGCGAGCACCGGACCGGACTCGAAAGCGGGCCCGAAGACGGGCCCGAAGACGGGCCCGAACGCGGACCGGAAGCCGGGTTCGAAGACAAGTCCGGGGCCGGGTCCGAGGCCGGGCAACGTGCTCAAGCGAGCCGACTACGCGGCCTTGTACGGGCCCACCACCCTGGACCGCGTCCGGCTGGCGGACACCGCCCTGACCATCGAGGTCGAGGCCGACTGGAGCGGCGGCCCCGCGCACAGCGGCAACGAGATGATCTTCGGCGGCGGCAAGGTGATCCGCGAGTCGATGGGCATGTCCCACATCTCCAGGGACGGCGACGGCAACCCGGCGCACGAGCCCGTGGACACGGTCATCACGGGTGCGCTCGTCCTCGACTGGTGGGGCGTGGTCAAGGCCGACGTCGGTATCCGCGACGGCCGGATCGCCGCCCTGGGCAAGGCGTACAACCCCGAGACGATGGACGAGATCGCGTCCTTCGAGACGCCGGCCCGCGCGCGGACAGATCACCCCGTGCCGGTCACGCCGACCAGCTTCGTCGTCGGCCCGGACACCGAGGTCATCTCCGGCAACGGCCGGATCCTCACCGCGGGGGGCGTGGACACCCACGTGCACTTCATCTGCCCCGAGGAGATCAGCGAGGCGCTCGCCTCGGGCGTGACCACCCTCATCGGCGGCGGCACAGGGCCCGCCGAGGGCAGCACCGCCACCACCGTCACCCCGGGCGCGTGGCACATCACCCGGGTCTTCGAGTCGCTGGACGCTTTCCCGGTCAACATCGGCCTGCTCGGCAAGGGCAGCACGGTGAACAAGAAAGCCCTGAACGCGCAGGTGGACGCCGGTGCCTTCGGCTTCAAGATCCACGAGGACTGGGGCGCGACGCCCGCCGTGATCGACGCGGCGCTTCAGGTCTGCGAGGACCGCGGGGTCCAAGTGGCCCTGCACGCCGACTCGCTCAACGAATCCGGCTTCCTGGAGAGCACAAAGGCGGCGTTCAAGAACCGCTCCATCCACATCTTCCACGTCGAAGGCGCCGGCGGCGGCCACGCTCCGGACATGATCGAGCTGGTCAAGGAGGCGAACGTCCTTCCCGCCTCGACCAACCCGACCCGCCCCCTGACCCTGAACACGGTCAAGGAACACATCGACATGATGGTGGTCTGCCACCACCTCAACCCGGACATCCCGGCGGACATGGCCTTCGCGGACTCCCGCATCCGGCCCTCGACCATGGCGGCCGAGGACCTTCTGCACGACATGGGCGCCATCTCGATGATGTCCTCGGACGCTCAGGCGATGGGCCGCATCGGCGAGATGATCATGCGCACCTGGCAGACCGCGCACGTCATGAAGTGCCGCTACGGCCCGCTGAAGGAGGACCTGGCCGACGCGGGCGTCCGCCCCGTCACCGGCGACACGGACCACTCGCACCACCCCGCCCGCCAAGAGCCCAACGACAACCACCGGGCCCGCCGGTACGTCGCCAAGTACACGGTGAATCCGGCGATCACGCACGGCATCGACGATCACGTCGGCTCCGTCGAGCCCGGGAAGCTCGCCGATCTGGTGCTGTGGGAGCCGAAGTTCTTCGGTGTGAGGATGCACATGGTCCTCAAGGGCGGGCAGCTCGCGTACGCGCAGGTCGGCGACGCGAACGCGTCGATCACCACGCCCCAGCCCTATCTGCCCCGCGCGGTGTGGGGCTCCACCGGACGCGGCCCGGCCGGCAACTCGGTCAACTTCGTGGCCGACGCCGCCGTAGCCGCCCGCCTCAACGGCGACCCCGACCCGGACCCCGACCCGGACCCCGGCACCGGCACCGGCACCGGCACTGAGACCGGCACCGGTCTCGGCCTCGGCCTCGGCCTCGGCAAGAAGTTCGTGGAGATCAAGAGCACCCGGGGCATCACCAAGGCCGACATGAAGATGAACGACACGATCCCCGAGAGCCTTGAGGTCGATCACAACAGCTTCGAGGTCACCATCGGCGGTGCGACCACCTCGGACGCCCGTACCGAACTCAACGGGGCGACCGTGCCGCGCACCTTCGTCACCGAAGTGCCCCTGGCGCAACGGTACTTCCTGTTCTGAAGGCCCTTGATCGCCTCTGCCCGCCTCCGACCGCCTCCGACCGCCCCTGGCCGCCTCTGACCGGCCCTCGGCCCACCGGTACGTACGTCCGAGGCGGGCGTGGCCCGGACGAGCACCCGCGCGTCCGGGCCACGGCCCCTCACCACCGGCCCTCGGGCCCTTCGGGCCCCTCGTGAAACCTCTCGTGCCCCTTCGTGAAAGCTCGTGCCCCCTCATGAAAGGCAGCCTCGCCCATGAGCCGTGCAGCCCTGCTCCTGCTGGCCGACGGCCGCTTCCCCGCCGGCGGGCACGCCCACTCCGGCGGCGTCGAGGCCGCGGTCGCGCACAAAGCCGTACATGACGCCGACAGCCTGGCGGACTTCTGCCGCGGACGCCTGCACACCACCGGCCTGACCGCGGCCGGGCTGGCCGCCGCCGCAGCCGCCGGATGCGACCCGCTGCCGCTGGACGGGGCCGCCGACGCACGCACCCCCGCCCCCGCGCTCCGCGCCGTCAGCCGCCGGCTCGGGCGGCAGCTGACGCGGGCGGCCCGCGCCACCTTCCCGTCCGACGCGCTCGACCGCCTGGCGGCCGACCGGCCCCAGGGCGCCCATCAGGCCATCGTCCAGGGCCTTGTCGCCCGCGCCGCCGGACTCGCCCCGGCGGACGCCGCCTACCTGGCCGCGTACGAAAGCGCCGGCGGACCGGCCACCGCCGCGGTACGCCTGCTGAGCCTCGACCCGCTCGACGCCTCCCGCGTCCTGGCCCGCCTCGGTACCGAGATCGACGAAGTGGCCGGGGCCGCCGCCGACGCGGCGGCCCGCGTCCCGGCCGAGGGCCTCGGCGCCCTGCCGTCGGCCTCCGCGCCGCTCCTGGACCTCACCGCGGAACAGCACGCCGCCTGGAACGTACGGCTCTTCGCCTCCTGACCACCGACGGCCCGCCGCTTTCCCCTCTCGCCCCGCCCGTCCCTCTCACCCCGCCTCACCTGGAACGGAACCGCCATGCACCTCGACCATTCCCTGCCTTCCCTCCCCCACCAGCACACCAGCGCCGGGCACATCCGGCCCGACGGCAGCCGCCGCGCCCTGCGCATCGGCCTGGGCGGCCCGGTCGGATCCGGCAAGACCGCGAGCGTCGCCGCGCTCTGCCGCACCCTGCGCGACCGTTGGTCCATCGCCGTCGTCACCAATGACATCTACACCCGCGAGGACGCCGAATACCTTCGCCGCGAGGCCGTGCTGCCGCCCGAACGGATCACCGCCGTCGAGACCGGCGCCTGCCCGCACACCGCCATCCGGGACGACATCTCCGCGAACCTGGAGGCCGTCGAACAGCTGGAGGACGCCCTCCACCCCCTCGACCTGGTGCTCGTCGAGTCCGGCGGCGACAACCTGACCGCCACCTTCTCCAAGGGGCTCGTGGACGCGCAGATCTTCGTCATCGACGTCGCCAGCGGCGACGACATCCCCCGCAAGGGCGGCCCCGGCATCACCACCGCCGACCTCCTCCTCGTCAACAAGACGGACCTGGCCCCGCACGTCGGCGCCGACCTCGCCACCATGGCCGCCGACGCCAAGCGGCAACGCGGCGCCCTTCCCGTCATCTTCACCAGCCTCACCTCGGACGAGGGCATCCGAGAGGTCGCGGACTGGGTCACGGCCCACCTCTCCCGGTGGCGCGCCGAGGCCGCCGTATGAGCCCCGCAACCGGTGCCGCCCGGCCGCGGCACGCGCCGGGACCGCCGATGTCCTCCCCCCGGCCCGAAGACCGCGCCACCACCGGTCACCCGGACGGTGTGACGGCCACCGCACGCCTGCGCGCCGCGCACAACGGGCGCGTCACCACGCTTCCGGAACTGCACAGTGACGGCCCGTTCCACCTGCGGCGCATGCGTACCGGCGACCACACCGCCAAGGTCGGCATCATCGGCGCCATGAGCGCCCCCCTCGGCGGCGACCGGCTGACGATCGACGTCACGGCCGAGGACCGGGCCGAACTGGACGTCACCACAGCCGCCGCCACCCTCGCCCTGCGCGGCCCCACCACCGACGCGGCCACCTACCACGTACGGCTCACGGCGGGGGAACACGCCACCTTGCGCTGGCTGCCGCAACCGCTGATCAGCGCAGCCGCCAGCAACCTGCGCCAGACCTACACCGTCGAACTCGCCGCCACCGCACGGCTGGTCCTGCGCGAGGAACAGCTCCTGGGCCGGGCCGGCGAGGAGCCCGGCCACCTCGTCAGCCACCTCCGCGTCCGCCGCGCCGGACAGCCGCTCCTGGACCAGCACACCGCCTTCGGCGCCCCCGAGCCCGGCTGGGACGGGCCGGCCGTCCTCGACGGATACCGCGCCGTCGGCCAACTCCTGCTCGTAGGCCCGCAGATGACCGCGCCGGACACCCCCGTCCTGCTCGGCGGCGACCCCGGCCAGGGGCACGCCGTCCTCGCGCCACTGGCCGACCCACGAGCGCTGCTGGCCACCGCCGTCGCCCCCACCTCCTCAGCCCTGCGGCACCTGCTGGACCAGGCTCACTCATCGCTCCCGGCCATTCAGGCCGGTATCCGGAGCCGCGGCGGATAGCGGCAACGGACGACTGCGACGGCAGCGCACGGGCAGCACATCGCCCCCGGCCTCACGCGAGGCCGGGGGCGATGTGCCGAACGGAATCCGAGGCGCGGGCCTCAGCCGACGGTCGCCGGGGTGCGGGCGGCGGCGGGCTCCCCGGCCGGCGCCTGGGCCGGCGCGGCGTCCTCGGCGTCCTCGCTGTTCCAGCCGTCCAGGCTGAAGCTGCGGGCGTTGGCGAACGCCTCCCGGTCCAGGATCTTCTCCTTGGCCGAGACGAGGACGGGTATGACGACCTGCCCCGCCACATTCGTCGCGGTGCGCATCATGTCGAGGATCGGGTCTATCGCCAGCAGCAGCCCGACGCCCTCCAGGGGCAGGCCCAGCGTGGAGAGGGTGAGCGTCAGCATCACCGTCGCGCCGGTCAGACCGGCGGTGGCGGCGGAGCCGATGACCGACACGAAGACGATCAGCAGGTACTCCTTGATGCCCATGTCCACATGGAAGAACTCGCCGACGAAGATCGCCGCGATGGCCGGGTAGATCGAGGCGCAGCCGTCCATCTTCGTCGTCGAGCCGAACGGCACGGCGAAGGAGGCGTACTCCTTCGGCACACCCAGGCGCTCGGTGACCTTCTGGGTCAGCGGCATGGTGCCCACCGAGGAGCGCGAGACGAAGGCCAGCTGGATGGCGGGCCAGGCGCCCTTGAAGAACTGGAGCGGGTTGACCTTGGCGACGGTGCCCAGCAGCAGCGGGTAGACGCCGAACAGGACGATGGCGCAGCCGATGTAGATGTCGGCGGTGAAGGTCGCGTAGCTGCCGATCAGGTTCCAGCCGTAGTCCTTGATGGCGGTGCCGATCAGGCCGATGGTGCCGATCGGGGCCAGCCGGATGATCCACCACAGCGCCTTCTGGAGCAGTGCCAGCACGGACTCGCCGAGCTTGAGGATCGGCTCGGCCTTCGCGCCGAGCTTGAGCGCGGCGATGCCGACGACCACGGCCATGAAGACGATCTGGAGGACCTGGAGTTCGGTGAACGGCGTGATGATGTCGGTCGGGATGATCCCGGTGAGGAAGTCCAGCCACGAACCGCTGGTCTCCGGCTTGGCGGCGTCCTTGGCGGACAGCCCGGTGCCGGAGCCGGGGCTGGTGAGCAGGCCGATGACCAGGCCGAGCGCGACGGCTATCAGCGAGGTCGCCATGAACCACAGCAGCGTCCTGGTGGCCAGGCGCGCGGCGTTGCTGACGTTGCGCAGGTTGGTGATCGAGATGGTGATCGCGAAGAAGACCAGCGGCGCGACGGCCAGCTTCAGCAGCTGGACGAAGATCTCACCGACCTTGGTGAGCGTGGTGCCGAGCCAGGCCACATCCCAGTTGCGTGCCACCCAGCCGAGGAGCACACCGAGCACGAGGCCGAGCAGGATCTGCGCCCAGAAGGGGATCTTGGGTATGCGCGAGCGGGTCGCGGACGCGCCGGTATCGGACGATACGGCGGTCCCGGACGACGAAGACGACGAAGACGGCGAGGACGACGAAGGCACGGACAGACTCCGGAAGCGTCGGAGAGCGGACTCTCAGGGGGTGGGGAGGGGGACGTCGCGGACGGGCGACAGACGGTCGCGCCGGAGGGTGGTCCGGCCGCGCGTTCAGCGACAGGTCGCCGACATGCAGCGGCAGAGATCGACGTGCAGCCGCTCCACGAGCGCGACACCGGGCAGGGCCGGGTGCGCTTCGGGTGAGGTGACTGCGGAGATCATGGCCGTCACGTTAACACTCCGTGTTTGACTTACCCAAAGCATTCCTTTGGGGTGCGGTTACGGAAAAAGTCAACGCCCCACCGGAGGAAGGGGATTCCCGGTGGGGCGCTGCTGACGATGTGACGAGGGTTACAGAGGGCGGTGCGGTGCACGGCCGCGCCGCGCACCGGGGCGGGAGGCGCCCGGTCGAGTACGCCCGATATCAGGCGTCACCAGGGCACGGGCGTCCCGTCCCAGGAGAAGAAGCCTCCCGTGGGGCCGTCGTCCGGCAGCAGGGCCAGGTGGACGGCCCCACGGGCGGCCTCGGCCGGATCGCCGCCGCCAGCGGCGGCCAGGGGGTTGAGGTCGGTGGCCCGCATGCCGGGGGCGAGCGCGTTGACCTTGAATCCGTCCTCGGCCAGCGTCTGGGCGTAGAGAACGGTGAGGGCGTTGAGGGCGGCCTTGGACGACCGGTAGGCGGCGGCGCCACCGCTTCCCGGGGTGAACTGGGGATTGGGGTTCGTGCTCCAGGTCAGCGACGCGGTGCCGCTGGAGACGTTGACGATGCGCGGATGCGGGGACCGGCGCAGGGCGGGCAGGAAGGCGTTGGTCACCGCCACCACCCCGAACACGTTGGTCTCGTACGTGCGCCGGAACTCCTCGACACCGGCGTCGGACGGCGGGGCGAGTGACGGCGAGGTCCCGGCATTGTTGACCAGCACGTCCAGGCGGTCCACCTGAGCCGCGGCCTGTGCGAGACCCTCCGGATCCGTCACGTCGAGGACCAGCGGGCGGGCGCCGTCGCCGAGTTCCCCGACGGTCCGCTGTCCGCGCCCGGGATCACGGGAGCCCACGTACACGGTGAGGCCCTCGGCCGCGAGCAGCCGGGCGATGTGCTTGCCGATGCCCTTGTTGGCACCGGTGACCAAAGCTGTGCGATCGTTCATGACACCTACCGTTCCCCGGCCGTGAGCGCTCTGCCAGGGACAGCCTGTACCAGGCAGTGGGAGACAGCTTGTCCCGGGCAGTGGGAGACAGCTTGTCCCGGGCAGTGGGAGACAGCTTGTCCCGGGCAGTGGGAGGAGGAGGCATGGCACGCCAGGAGCTGGCCCGCTTCCTGCGGGACCGCCGGGCGGGCCTGCGTCCGCACGAGGCCGGCCTGACGGCGACGGGCACCGATCGCCGTACACCGGGCCTGCGCCGCGAAGAGGTGGCCGAACTCGCCCACATGTCGGTCGACTACTACACGCGACTGGAGCAGGCCCGGGGCCCGCGGCCGTCGGCCCGGATCCTGGAAGCGCTGTCCCAGGCGCTGCGGCTCACCCCGGCCGAGCGAAGTCACCTGTTCCGCCTGGCGGGATCGAGTACGCCGCCCGGCCTCAGCGCCGTACGCCGGGTACGCCCGCATGTGGCCCGGATGCTGGAGCGGTTGCCCGAGACCGGTGCCGTCGTCACCGACGCGGCGTACGGCGTCGTCGCCTGGAACCCCCTGGCCCGGGAACTGCTCGGTGGCGATCTCGGGGGCGGGGCGGCGAACCTGGCCCGGCGCCGCTTCTTGGGCCAGGGGCGGATGTACGAGAGCTCCAGCGCTGAGGAGTTCGGGCACATCGTGGTGGCGCGGCTGCGCCGGGCCGCCGACCGCTACCCGCACGACCCGCGGTTGTCGGCCCTGCTGGCCGAACTGCACGTCGGCAGCGAGGAGTTCCGGCAAGTCTGGCGGACGCGTCCCGTCCACGCCCCGGGGCACCGCACCAAGACCCTCCACCACCCGGACGCCGGCAAGCTTCGCCTGAACTGCGATGTCCTGCTCGTACCCGAGGACGACCAGGAAGTCGTCCTGATCACGGCCGACCCCGGGTCATCTGCCGCGAAGACCCTGTACAGGCTGGCCAGGCGGGCGGCCTGAACAGCGGCCCGGCGGCGCGGGTCCCGCAGAAAGCCAGCGGGCTCAGCCGAAGCGGGCGAAGCTCAGGCGGAGCCGGTGCGGGGGCTGCCGCCGCGCGGGGCGCTCTGCGGTTGCGCCCCGTCCTCCTGGGCCTGGTTGGCCGCCAGCCGCTCCTTGGCCTTGCCCACGCCATCGACGATCTGCTCCGACATCGCGTCGCGCTGCTTGCGCAGCAGCACATAGCTGAGCGGGGCCGAAATGATCAGCGCGACCAGCACCACCCAGATCCCGTTGGAAGCACCGACCCCGGCGGGGATCACCCCGAAGTGCGCCAGCACCCCGGCGACGAGGAGACAGCCGACGAAGACGCCGATCCGCAGGGTGGTGTAACGGAGCGTCGCGTGCGATGTGGAGGTGCTCACGGTGTCTTCTCCGTGCTTCTTCGGCGTTCGGGGGCGTTTGGGCGATTCGCGATGTCTTCCAGTCAAGCACAGCCGCCACAGCGATCATCAGGCCCCCGGGCCGGAAGGGGTCTCCCGGCCCGGAACCGGTCACCCGGACCGGTACCGGTCACCCGGACCCGTACCGGTCACCCGGGCCGAGGCTCCGCGCGGCGCTGCCCCTGCCGGCGCGCTACACCCGCATCGGCTGCGGGGCCTCGCGCCGCTCGGGGTCCGGGCCCGGGTACTCGTTGAGGATCTCGTAGCGGGTGTTGCGCTCGACGGGCCGGAAGCCGGCGTCGCGGATCAGGTCGAGCAGATCGTCGCGGGTGAGCTTGGCGGGGGTGCCGAAGTCGTCCGCGTCGTGCGTGATCTTGTACTCGACGACCGAGCCGTCCATGTCGTCGGCCCCGTGCTGGAGCGCGAGCTGCGCGGTGTTCACCCCGTGCATCACCCAGAACACCTTGACGTGCGGCACGTTGTCGAACAGCAGCCGCGAGACCGCGAAGGTCTTCAGCGCCTCGATGCCGGTCGCCATCTGCGTGCGCGCCTGAAGGGTGTTGCGGACCTTGCCGTCCTTCATGTCGGTGAAGTCGTGCTGGTAGCGCAGCGGGATGAAGACCTGGAAGCCGCCGGTCTCATCCTGCAGTTCGCGCAGCCGCAGCACGTGGTCCACCCGGTGCCGGGGCTCCTCGATGTGCCCGTACAGCATCGTGCAGGGGGTCTTGAGGCCCTTTTGGTGGGCGAGGCGGTGGATGCGCGACCAGTCCTCCCAGTGGGTGTCGTGGTCGACGATGTGCTGCCGCACCTCCCAGTCGAAGATCTCCGCGCCGCCGCCGGTCAGCGACTCCAGGCCCGCGTCGATCAGCTCGTCCAGGATGTCGCTCGCGTCGAGCCCGGAGATCTTCTCGAAGTGGTGGATCTCGGTCGCGGTGAACGCCTTGAGGGAGACCGTCTCCGGCAGCGCCGCCTTCAGCTCGCGCAGCGAGCGCGGGTAGTAGCGCCAGGGCAGGTTGGGGTGGAGCCCGTTGACGATGTGCAGCTCGGTGAGGTTGTCCGCCTCCATCTCCTTCGCGAGCCGGACGGCCTCCTCGATGCGCATCGTGTACGCGTCCTTCTCGCCCGGCTTGCGCTGGAACGAGCAGTACGCGCAGGAGGCGGTGCACACGTTCGTCATGTTCAGGTGGCGGTTGATGTTGAAGTGCGTGACATCGCCGTTCTTGCGCGTCCGCACCTCGTGCGCGAGGCCGCCGAGCCAGGCGAGGTCGTCACATTCGTAGAGGTCGAGGCCGTCCTGCCGGGTCAGCCGCTCGCCGGAACGGACCTTCGTCTCGATCTCTTCGAGCCGCTCCCGCAGTCCCGCGTCCATACCTCGCGCCACCTGCCTCATCTGTCTGCTGCTCTGCTGTCTGCCGCGTGAACCCCGGCGAGCTGCGTCGTCCCGGCGAGGGGCCCGATCCGGCCGGCTCCGCGAGGGGGAAATCCGCGTTCCGAGTGCCGCGTACGAGCGTACGCCACCACTTTTCGCACCATTCGCCGGGCCGCCGGGGCCCGCGCGCCCTCGGCGGGCCGCACCCCCGGCACGTCGCGCTCACCGCCGGAGGCGCCCTCAGAGCGGGTCTTCGTCGGGCAGCTGGCCGACCCTGTTCTCCCATTTGGTGGACAGCACGATCGTGGTGCGGGTGCGCGAGACGCCCTTGGTGCCCGAGAGGCGCCGGATGGTGCGCTCCAGGTCGTCCACATCGCCGGCCCGCACCTTGAGCATGTACGAGTCGTCCCCGGCGATGAACCAGCAGTCCTCGACCTCCTGGAGGTCACGCAGCCTGGTGGCCACATCCTCGTGATCGGTCGCGTCCGAGAGCTGGATACCGATCAGCGCGGTCACCCCGAGGCCGAGGGAGGGGGCATCGACGGTGGCGCGGTATCCGGTGATCACCCCGGCCGCCTCCAGCCGGTTGATGCGGTCGGTGACGCTGGGGCCCGAGAGGCCGACGAGCCGGCCGAGTTCGGCGTAGGAGGCTCTCCCGTTCTCGCGCAGGGCCTGGATGAGCTGCCTGTCCACCGCGTCCATGGATGCCGCTGCCTCCCGTACGTAGTAAGTCGGACCACGAATCTGAAGTCCGGACCACGAATCTAAGGCATGGGGCCGGAACTCCCCCGACCAAGCTCCCCTTCCCAGCGGCGGTAGAGCGTGTGCGGCACATCCACCGCGTCCAGCACGCGGCCGGCCACGAAGTCCACCAGGTCCTGGATGTGCCGGGCGCCCGCGTAGAACGCCGGGGAGGCCGGGAGCACCACGGCGCCCGCCTCGTCCAGCGTGACCAGATGGCGCAGCGTGTGGCCGTTCAGCGGGGTCTCGCGCACGGCCATCACCAGGGGGCGCCGCTCCTTGAGCATCACGTCCGCGGCGCGCTGGAGCAGGTCCTTCGAGAGCCCCAGCGCCACCCCGGCCACGCACGCCGTACTCGCGGGAACGACCAGCATCCCCTTGACCTGGTACGACCCGGACGCCGGTCCGGCCGACAAATCCCCCGGCGACCAGTGGCGCACCCGCGCGGGATCGACGTCGAACGCGTCGGGCCGCCCGTCGGCGCCGCGCGCCAGCCAGCGGCGCAGATCGCTCTCGGCATGTGCGTCGCGGAAGGGGTGGCCGTTCTCGTCCAGGATCGTCAGCCGGGAGGCGCGGCTCACCACGAGGTCGATGTCCTCGCCCGCCGCCAGCAGCCCGCGGATGACCGCCGCCGCGTACGGCGTGCCCGAAGCGCCGGAAACCCCCACGACCCATGGCCGCCGTCCCTGATCTGTCACATTGTCGAGCCTAGTGCCCCTCCCGGCACTAGATCCCGCTGAAGCCCGGCTCGTCGCCTGCCGGGGCCCGGCTCGTACCAGGGCTGGGGCGGGGGGCCCGGGCGGGCCAGGGCGGCAGCCGGGGCCGGGAGGGGCGGGGTGGTCCGGGGCACCCGCCGCGTACCCTCGACGCATGCGTGTCACCCGAGTCCCCGCGCGCCTGACCGCCGCAGCCGCGTGCGCGACAGCGCTCGCCCTCGCCGTCGCCGGGTGCAGCGCGACGGAGAAACTCACCACCGGTCTCAAGGTGAAGCACGCCTTCGAGAAGCTCGGCGAGCAGCCCTCAGCCAGCGTGCTGGTGTCGGTGGACGGCACGGCCACCGACGCCGACGCCTTCCTGCGCGCGGCGGGCGCTCCCAAGGGCCCGAAGACCGAGCGGACGGCCAGGCTCCTCTCCCGCGGTGAGCTGACCTTCGCGGTGGGCTCGGACCGCGAGAAGACCCCGCTGAAGGACCTCAGCCGCTCCGAGCGCCTCCGCTTCGCGACGGCCCTCAACTTCGGCACCACGGACGTCCTGTCCGCCAAGTCCGTGGAGGAGAAGCTCTACGTGCGCGTCCGCCTGCGCTCCCTGGTGGCGCAGCTGAGCGACTCGGAGACCGACCGGCAGCGCGCCCGCCGGCTCGTCGCGCTCGCCAAGGACCTCCCGACCACGCTCGCCTCGGCCAAGGACGCGCTGCGGGGCGAGTGGGTCGAGGCCGACCCCGAGTCCTTCGACGACTTCGCGCGCGCGGCGCGGGAGATCACCCGGGACGAGAAGAACGGCGAGTTGGACAAGGCGCCGGGCCACACGTCCGGCAAGGCATCCGGCAAGACGTCCGACAGGGCATCCGGCGGGACATCCGGCAAGCACGGCGAATCCGTCTCCGCGCAGAACGACGAGACCAGCAAGCGCGTGGGCCGGGCCACCGCCGCCGGCCGGGCGCTCAACGGCGAATCGGAGCGGGAGTTCCTGGAGGGCCTGGAGAAGACCCTCGGCAAGTACGCGGAGTTCAAGAAGGCGGGCGAGTACGGCGGCGCCGAGCACGTCACCGTCTCCATGCCGGCGCGGCGGGCGGCCCCCGACCTGTCCCGCGCGCTGGCGGCGGTGGGCGCGCACCTGGACCCCTCCACGGTGCCGGACCGGAAGGTCAGTGCCGACCTCCAGATCCGCCGCGGCCAGCTCACCGGGCTGACGCTGGACCTGGAGCAGTTCCTGAGCGACAAGGCACAGGCCAAGGGCGTGCACCTGCCGCTGCGGATGGACTTCGGCGGCGGCGACGCCGTCCCGGTCATGGCCCCGGACGGCGCGCGCGAGCTGAAGCCGCAGGACCTGCTGGCCGCGATGATGTACGGCGCCCTGGGCACGGGCGGCATCTGACGCCATCCTGGAGGCCGGCGGGGCACGGCTCCGGAGGACGGCGGGGCACGGCGGGGGCGGGAACCAGCGGCATACCGTGTGCCGTTGTACGTCCTGACGGGTGGGGCCCCTCGCACGGGAGGCGGGCAAGCATGACGGACGGCTCGGGCGCCAAGGCCATGGCGGCGGGAAAGCTGATAGTGGGCTGGGTCGCGCTGCTGTGGGTGCTGGAGGTGGTGGACCAGGCGTCGGGGAACGCGCTGGACACCTTCGGCGTCCAGCCCCGCCGGGTGGACGAACTGGTGGATGTGATCCCCAGCTCCTTCATGCACTTCGGCTTCGAGCACCTGATGGCCAACACCCTGCCGCTGCTGATCCTCGGCTTCCTGGCCGCCCTGCGCGGCACCGGCCGCTTCCTGGCGACGGCGCTGATCATCATCGTGACCAGCGGGCTCGGGGTGTGGCTGACCGCCCCGGAGAGCAGCAACACGGCGGGCGCCTCGGGCCTGATCTTCGGCCTCTTCGGCTATCTGCTGGCGCGCGGCTTCGTGGACCGCCGGATAACCGACCTCGCCGTCGGCACGGTTGTCGCCGTGCTCTACGGCTCGACGTTCTTCTGGGGCGTGCTGCCCAGCGACTCCGGCATCTCCTGGCAGGGCCACCTCTTCGGCCTGATCGGCGGCGTCCTGGCGGCCCGCCTGACCGCCGAGCCCCGCGCGATAGGTGGGGGCAAGCCCGCCTGGCATTAGGCCCTGTCGGGTACCGCCTAGCCGACGAGGCCGCGGACGAGCAGATCGAGCAGGGCGCAGACGAAGAACGCGATGCCGATGAAGCTGTTGACCTGGAAGAACGCCCGGTTCAGCCGCGACAGGTCGTGCGGGCGCACGATGGTGTGCTCGTAGCCGAACGCGGCCGTCGCGATCAGCAGCCCCAGCCAGTAGAAGACTCCGGCGTCCGTCATCAGCCCGAAGGCCACCAGCAGCGCCACGGTCACCACGTGTGCTGCCCGGGTGGCGTGGATGGCCGCCGCCGTACCGAAGCGCGCCGGTACGGACTTCACGCCGCCCGCGCGGTCGGCGGCCACGTCCTGGCAGGCGTAGATCAGGTCGAAGCCGCCGATCCAGATGCCCACGGCCAGCCCGAGCACGACCGCCTCCCACGACCAGCTGCCGGTGACCGCGAGCCACGCGCCGATGGGGCCGATGGCCTGGGCGAGGCCCAGGATCGCGTGCGGGAGGTTGGTGAAGCGCTTCCCGTAGGGATAGACGACCATCGGGATCACCGCGACCGGCGCGAGTGCCAGGCACAGCGGGTTGAGCAGCGCGCAGGCGCCCAGGAAGACCACCACGGCGACGGCGGCGCCGGTCCAGGCCGTCCGTACGGACACCGCGCCGGTCACCAGCTCCCGGCCCGCCGTGCGCGGGTTGCGGGCGTCGATCTCGCGGTCGATGATCCGGTTCGCGGCCATCGCGAAGGTCCGCATGCCGACCATGGCCACGGTCACCAGGAACAGCTGCCACCAGTGGATGCTGCGGCTGTCGCGGAACATCGCGGTGAGCGCCGCGGTGTAGGCGAACGGCAGCGCGAAGACCGAGTGTTCGATGACGACGAGCCGCAGGAAGGCCCGTACCCGTCCGGCGTCGGCACCGCCCGGCCCCGGGCCCGGTCCGACGACTCCCTCCGCCGCGCTGCTCACAGGCCGTACTCCGTCCACCTGCGGCTCACCAGGTCGGCGATCCGGGGATCGGACTCGACCATGTGCGGCCATCCGCCGTCGCGGGTGTAGCCCTCCTCGGGCAGTTTGCGGGTCGCGTCGATGCCCGCCTTGCCGCCCCAGAACTGCTGGTAGGAGGCGTGGTCCAGGTGGTCCACGGGGCCCTCGACCACGGTGAGGTCCCGGGCGTAGTCCACGTTGCCGAGGGCCCGCCAGGACACCTCGTGCATGTTCCGCACGTCGCAGTCCTTGTCCACGATCACGATCAGCTTGGTCAGGGACATCATGTGCGCCCCCCAGATGGCGTGCATCACCTTCTGCGCGTGCTTGGGGTAACGCTTGTCGATGGCGACGATCGCGCAGTTGTGGAAGCCGCCGGACTCGGGCAGGTGGTAGTCCACGATGTCCGGGACGACGATCTTGAGCAGCGGCAGGAAGAACCGCTCGGTGGCCCGCCCCAGCGGTCCGTCCTCGGTGGGCGGCCGGCCGACGACGATGGACTGGAGCAGCGGGCGCTTCCGCGTCGTCACACAGTCGATCCGCAGCGCGGGGAAGGGCTCCTGGGGGGTGTAGAACCCGGTGTGGTCGCCGAACGGGCCCTCCGGCAGCATCTCGCCGGGCTCCAGCCAGCCCTCCAGCACGACCTCGGCGGCGGCGGGCACCTGGAGCGGCACGGTCTTGCAGTCCACCATCTCGACGCGCTTGCCCTGGAGGAAGCCCGCCAGCAGGTACTCGTCGATGTCGCCGGGCAGTGGGGCGGTGGAGGCGTAGGTGACGGCGGGCGGGGCGCCGAAGGCGATGGCGACCGGCAGCTTCTCGCCGCGCCGCGCCGCGACCTGGTAGTGGTTGCGGCTGTCCTTGTGGATCTGCCAGTGCATCCCGATGGTGCGCCGGTCGTGGCGCTGGAGCCGGTAGAGGCCCAGGTTGCGCACGCCGCTTTCGGGGTCCTTGGTGTGGGTGAGGCCGAGGTTGAAGAAGGAGCCGCCGTCCTCGGGCCAGGTGAACAGCGCGGGCAGCTCGTCGAGGTTGACGTCCTCGCCCTCGTACACGATCTCCTGGACGGGTGCTTCCTTGACCTTCTTCGGCGGCACGTGCGCCATCGCGCCGAGCTTCCCGAACGCCTCCCGGAAGCCGACGAAGCCCTGCGGCAGCTCCGGCCTGAGCAGTCCGCCGATCTTTTCGGTGATCTCGTCGTAGGAGGCCAGGCCCAGCGCCTTGAGCAGGCGGCGGTCGGTGCCGAAGACGTTCATCGCCAGCGGCATCGAGGAGCCCTTGACGTTCTCGAACAGCAGCGCGGGCCCGCCGGCCTTGTTGACCCGGTCGACGATCTCCCCGACTTCCAGGTGCGGGTCCACCTCGGCCTTGACGCGCTTGAGGTCACGGTCTCGCTCCAGCGCCCGCAGGAGCGAGCGGAGATCGTCGTATGCCATACGCCCCAGTATCCTCTCCGATGCCCGCGCCCTGAGCGCGGGGGCCGCCACGCGGCCCACTACGCTGGGCCCGTGGGCACTCGCGCGCCGGGGCCCGCACCCCACCAGTCCGGCGGCATCTCGCACCCAGGGGGCGTTCCGCGTGATCAGGTATCTGCCGATCCTTTTGATCCTGGCCGTGTGGATCTACGCGTTCATCGACTGCCTCAATACGCCCGAGAACGAGGCCCGCAAGCTGCCCAAGGTGGTGTGGGTCATCATCATCCTGCTGTTCGGGCAGGTGCTGCTCGGGCCCGTGGCCTGGTTCGCGGTCGGCCGCCCGCGCCGCAACGCGCCCTACGGCGCGACCCGCCCCCAGGAGCGGCGCTGGGTCGCCCCGGACGACAACCCCGAGTTCCTGAAGTCCCTGAAGAAGGACGAGGTTCCGGAGGCGTCGGCTCCGCAACCGGCCCCGGAGTCGGAGCCGGCACCCGAGCCCGACCCGGCCCCGGAGCCGCCCCGCCAGAAGGACGAACGCCCCCGCCCGGAGGACGAGCTTCCGCGCCGGGACCGCGACGAGGGCTGAGAGCTGAACGAGCGCTGACGGCCGAGGACCGACGGCGACGGTCCCACCTCGCGCGGCCCCTGTTCCCACCGCCGCCCCGACCCCCGACGGCGGCGGCCGGGGCGGCGATCCGGAGGCGGTGTTACGGGAGCCGCCCGGCGTACTCCGCGCGCAGCGCGCTGAAACGGTCCGGGGCCCAGACTCCGGCGGGCGAGGAGTGGCCCGGCGGCCCCGCGCGGCCCTCCAGCTCTTCCTTGAGCAGTTCGAAGTGGTGGTGCCATCCGGCGAGGCGGTCCAGCAGACATGCCGCGTCGCCGGTGAAGTCGTTGCGGAAGCGGACCCGTGTGCGGTCGTCGTCCGCGGTGCCCTTCAGGGTGAAGCCGAAGGAACCACGGTTTCCGACGGTGTACTCCGCGAGCCGCCGCCGCGACCAGGCAGTGATCCGCCCGGCGGCCGCCGCCCCTCCGGCACCGGCATCGGGACCGGAGGTGGCGCCCGCGCCCGGCCCGGAGCCCGCGTCCTCTCCCCCGTCCAGCCAGCGCAGCGCCACCGCTCCGCCGGGGCCGGGCTCGAAAGGGTGGGCCGAGGCCAGCCAGCTCCGCAGACCCTCGGGGGTGGCGACGGCCTCCCACACGGTCTCCACCGGACGCGGGAACGCCAGCTCGAAGCTGATCGTGTGCGCGTCGCCGCCCGGGCTGCTGCGTGCCGTGCCGTACGGGATCCCGTACGACTGAGAGGGGGCCTGGCTGTCGGTGCTCATAGCTCCACCTTCACCCCGCACGCACAAGTCTGCCGCCTCAGATCCCCGCGTACGAGTGTTTGCCGTTGAAGAAGACGTTCACACCGTAGTAGTTGAAGAGGAAACAGGCGAAGGCGAGAAGTGCGAGATATGCCGCTTTCCGGCCCTTCCAGCCTGCCGTGGCCCGCGCGTGCAGGTAGCTGGCGTAGGCGACCCAGGTGATGAACGACCAGACCTCCTTGGGGTCCCAGCCCCAGTAGCGGCCCCAGGCGTCGCCCGCCCAGATCGCGCCCGCCACGATGGTGAAGGTCCAGAAGGGGAAGACGGCGGCGTTGATGCGGTAGGCGAACTTGTCGAGCGAGTTCGCCGAGGGCAGCCGCTCCATGATCGAAGCGGCGGCCTTGCTGGGCTTGCCGCCGCGCAGCAGCTTGCTCTCGTAGGAGTCCCGGAACAGGTAGAGCAGGGAGCCGACGAAGCCGAGGTAGAACAGCGCACCGCAGATGATGGCCAGCGAGACGTGGATCCACAGCCAGTAGGAGTGCAGCGCGGGCACCAGCTGGTCGCTGTCGGTGTAGAAGACGGTGACCGCCAGACCCAGGTCCAGCAGGACTGTGGTGACCAGCGGCAGTCCGATCCAGCGGACCTTCTTCTTGGCGAGCAGGAAGCACAGGTAGGCGCCGACGGCGACCATCGAGAAGGCCGTCGAGAACTCGTACATGTTGCCCCAGGGGGCCCGCTGCACCGAGAGCGAGCGGCTCAGCACCCCGCCGGTGTGGAGCAGGAAGGCCAGCACGGTCAGCGAGATCGCGATCCGCCCGTACATGTCGCCCTGCTCATCGCCCCCGGCCGCGCCGGGACCGTCGGGCAGCTCGCCGCGCTTGCCCGCGCTGGAGCGGGTGACGATCTTGGGGCCGCCGCCCGCCTTCCCCGCCGCCGGCTTCTCCAGGACCGCCGTGCCGCCCTGGGACTTCACCTGGACGGAGACGCCGCCCTGCGCGGGGACGGCGGAGGCTTTCGCCGCGCTCTCCTCGCCGCCCTCGGCAGTGCGCGCGTGGCCGGTGAGCGCCGCCGCCGTGCGCGCGACCTTGCTGCGCCCGCCGAACGTCCACTCGGCGATATAGGCGAAGAAGGCCAGGACATAGACGGCCATCGCCGAATAGATCAGATAGTTGCTGATCTGGGCGAGCTGCTCGTTGGGTTCGGCTGCGAGGAAGGTCACTTGCCTGCTCCTTCGGAGGCTTCAGCAGGATCGGCGGATTCCGAGGGTTCCGCGGAGTCCGAGGATGGGGCGGGTACGGCGGGTTCACCGGCGCTCTCCGCTGTGGACGCGCCGGTCGCAGGGGTGTTGTCGGCCGCCGGGGCGCCGGCCGCGGGGGTGTCGGCCGCCGCGGGGGCCGCCTCCTGCATGTCCGTGGCGAGCGAGGCGATTTCCTCGGGCAGCCTGGCGGACTCGCTGCGTCCGAGCCCGGCCATCTCGATGACCGTACGCCCGTCGCCTCCGGTACTCGCACGCACCCACACCCTGCGGCGCTGGATGAAGAGCGAGCCGGCCAGGCCGAAGATGGCGGCCAGGGCGCCGCCGAGGGCCCAGCCGCTGCCGACCTGGTGGGTGACCTGGAAGTTGGCCCACTTCTTGACGCCCTCGAACTTGAGGCTGCCCGCGCCGTTGGGCAGCGTCATCGTCTGGCCGGGCACCAGCTTCTTGGCGAAGGGACCGCCGTCCTTGTCCTTGAACTTCGTCATGTTCTTGGTGTCGAGCTGGTACACGTTCTGCGCCGGCCCGCCATCGACGCCCAGGTTGCCGTGGTAGGCGGTCAGGAACATCGCGGGATTCTTCAAGGAGGGCGACTGGGAGAACATCGTGCCGCTCTTGGGCGCGAAGTCGGGCACGAAGAAGCCCTGGAAGCCGAGCTGGTCCTTGCGGCCCTTGGCGTTCACGTAGTCGGTGACCTTCACCACGCCGCTGGAGGTCTGGTTGTTGTCCTGCTGGAGGAAGGGGACCGGGCCCTTGTAGGCGGTGTTGCCCTTGCCGTCCTTGACGCTGACGACCGGCGCGAAGCCGTTGGCCAGCAGGTAGACCTTCGAATCCCCCATCTTCAGCGGGTGGTTCACCTTGATGGTGGTGTTCTTCTCCTTGCCGTCCGCGCCCTGCCAGAAGGCGATGTCGGCGCGGAAGTCGGTGGCCGTTCCCTTGTTGGGGCCGCTCTCCTGGTAGGAGGCGTGGAAGTCCTTGAGCCGGAAACCGAAGGGGTCGAGCTGGTCGGCGGTGAACAGCGAGCCCGACTTGAAGTCGTCGTACTGCGTGAGGGTGTTGGAGAAGCCGTCACCCTGCACGATCAGCTTGCCGCCCTCGGCCTTCCACAGCTGCCCCGCGGCGAACGCCAGCAGCAGCACGATCAGGGCGATGTGGAAGAGCAGGTTGCCCGCCTCGCGCAGATAGCCCTTCTCGGACGCGACCGCGTCGCCCTGCCGGTGCGTACGGAAACGCCTGCGGCCCAGCAGCGAGCGCGCGGCCTCCAGTACCTTCTCCGGCTCCGCCTCGGTGCGCCAGGTGGCGTAGACGGGCATCCGGTCCAGGCGGCGCGGGGCGCGCGGCGGGCGGGAGCGCAGCTGGCCGACGAACTGCCAGGTGCGGGGCACGATGCAGCCGACGAGCGAGATGAACAGCAGGATGTAGATCGCCGAGAACCACACCGAGGTGTAGACGTCGAACAACTGGAGCTTGTCGTAGAGCGGCGCCAGGGTGGTGTGCTGCTCGTGGAAGCGCTCGACCTTGGTGGCGTCCACGGGCGTCTGCGGGATCACCGAACCGGGGATGGCGCCCAGCGACAGCAGGAACAGCAAGATCAGCGCCACCCGCATCGAGGTGAGCTGCCGCCAGAACCAGCGCAGCCAGCCGAGCGGGCCCAGCGAGGGGATGTTCAGCCGCTCCTCGCCGGGTGCCGTGGACAGCTGGGCGGTGGCCGCCCGGTCGCGCGCCTCGCCCTCGGCCCGCTCCCCCTCGGGGGGCCGGTCGCTGGTCTGCCCGGCGTCCGTGCCGGTGCCGGTCGTGCTCATGGATCAGATCCCCACCGTGAAGTCGGACGACCAGACCGTGATCTCGTACACGATCCGGTCCCAGATGCCTGTGACGAGCAGGACGCCGACCGCGACGAGCATCCCGCCGCCGATCCGCATGACCCACACGTAGTGCCGCTTCACCCAGCCGAAGGCCCCCAGCGCCCGGCGGAAGGCGAGGGCCGCGAGGACGAACGGCACGCCCAGGCCCAGACAGTAGGCCACCGTCAGCAGCGCGCCGCGCTCCGCGCTCGCCTGGCTGGAGGAGAGCGTGAGCACGGCGGCGAGCGTCGGGCCGATGCAGGGCGTCCACCCGATACCGAAGAGGACCCCCAGCATCGGCGCGCCCGCCAGCCCTATGCCGGGGCGCTTGTGGATGCGGAACTCGCGCGAGGTGAAGCGCGAGAGCGGGCCCAGCGCCCCCATGAAGGCCAGCCCGAGCACGATCGTCAGGCCGCCCATCACCTTGGAGATGACGGCCCGGTTGTCCTGGAGGACCGCGCCGAAGCCGCCGAACAGCGCCCCGCCGGAGACGAAGACGGCCGTGAAGCCGAGGACGAACAGCCCGGCCCCCGCGAACATCCGCCCGCGCCGCGCCTCGGCCAGGTCGGTGCCGCTGACCCCGGTGACGTACGACAGGTAGCCGGGCACCAGCGGCAGCACACAGGGCGAGAAGAAGGAGACCAGCCCGCCGAGGAGGGCGACGGGGAGGGCGAGCAGAAGAGCGCCGTTGAGTACGGTCTCGTTCATTCCTGCTGCCGCGAGAGAGGTCATGACCGGTTCACTTCGCCGCGAGCAGGGGGTCGAGGGCCGAGCGCAGTTCCTTCTCGCTCAGCTCCTTCAGCGCCCGCACGGCGACCTTCCCGTCCTTGTCGAGGATGAGGGTGGAGGGGATGGCCTGCGGGGAGAGCGTGTTGCGGGGGAACTTGAGGATGAGCTTGCCGCTGGGGTCGTAGAAGCTCGGGTAGTCGATGTCGTAGTTCCGCTCGAACGCCTTCGCGTTGGCCTTGTCCAGGTCACGGGTGTTGATGCCGAGGAACTGGACGTCCTTGCCCTTGGTGTCACGGGCGACCTTGGCCAGGTTGGGCGCCTCGGCACGGCAGGGGCTGCACCACGAGCCCCATACGTTCAGCACGACGACCTTGCCCTTGTAGTCGGACAGCTTCAGCTTCTTGCCGTCCACCGAGGGGCCCTTGAGGTCGGGGACGGAGGTGCGCTTGCCGTCGGCCACCTTGGTGATCTCGCCCGTACCCTGCACGAACTTGGTGTCACCGGAGGCGGATCCGGTCTCTTCACCGCCGCAGGCGGACAGCAGCAGCGCACCCACGGCGGCTCCTGCGGCCAGCAGCGGGAAGCGGCGGGAAGCGCGGATCTGGCTCATGTGAAAAGTTTCGCATGAGCATCTGTGGGATCTTCCGCACCCCCCTGCTCCCCCTCCGGGAGACCCGCCCGGCCCGTCTTCGCCGCAGCTCAGGCCCCGAATCCCTTGCTCTGCCCCTTCTTGGCACGGCCGGCACCGGCACGCAGATGCGGCGGCACCAGATCGCGGGCCGGCTCGCTGTATCCCACCGCGACGATCGTGTCGCCGAGGAAGGTGAAGCTGGTCAGCGAGGCGAGCGTGCACTGCCGGCGGCGCGGGTCGTGCCACAGCCTGCGACGCTCGACGTAGCCGCGCAGGGTCCAGATCGGGAGCTGGTGGCTGACGCACACGGCCTCGTGTCCGCGCGCCGCGTCCTTGGCGCTCTCCAGCGCCGCGCGCATCCGCACGACCTGGTCGATGTAGGGCTCGCCCCAGGAGGGCCGGAAGGGGTTGCGCAGATGGCGCCAGTTCTCCGGCCTGCGCAGCGCGCCGTCCCCGACGCCGAAGGTCTTGCCCTGGAAGACGTTGCCCGCCTCGATCAGCCGTTCGTCGGCGGTGACGTCGAGGCCGTGCGCCTTGGCGACGGGCGCGGCCGTCTCCTGCGCGCGCTCCAGCGGCGAGGCGACGACGTGGGTGATGTCGCGCCCCTCCAGATGTTCCGCGACGCGGTCGGCCATCTGGCGGCCGAGGTCGGACAGGTGGTAGCCGTCCAGCCGCCCGTAGAGGATGCCCTCCGGATTCTCGACCTCGCCGTGCCGCATGACGTGGACGACGGTGACCGTCTTGTCCCGCCCGCTCCCACCCGCGGCTCCCTTGGCGCTCTTGACGGGTGCGCTGTCGGCCGCCGCGTTCTTGGCGCTCTTGGGGGGCACGCCCTCGCAGCTCACGTCACTCACACCGCTCTCCTCACGCTCGTCGCCCACGTCACCTCTGCCGCTTCTGTCGCTACCTCCGTCGCTCACGCGGCCACCGCCTCGGCGGCGGCACGGGCGGCGGCGGGCAGCGCGTCCGCGATCCGCTGGAGCGCCGCGTCGTCGTGTGCCGCGGAGACGAACCAGACCTCGAAGCCCGAGGGCGGGAGGTACACGCCCTGCGCGAGCATCGCGTGGAAGAAGGCGGTGAAACGGAACGACTCCTGCCGCTTGGCGGCCTCGTAGTCGGTGACCCCCGCCTCACCGAAATCGCCGAAGAAGACGGAGAACATGCTCCCCGCCGTCTGCACGGTGTGCGCCACGCCCTCCTTGGTGAGCGCCTCGGTGACCATCTGCCGCACCCGGCGGGCCGCGGCATCGACCTGGCCGTAGACGGCGAAGTCGTCGCGCGCCAGCACTCGCAGCTGGGTGAGCCCCGCGGCACTGGCGACCGGGTTCCCCGACAGGGTGCCCGCCTGGTAGACGGGCCCGGCCGGCGCGAGGTGGTTCATGATCTCCCTGCGCCCGCCGAACGCGGCAGCCGGAAAGCCGCCGCCCATGACCTTGCCGAACGTCATCAGGTCGGGGACGACACCGTCGATGCCGAACCAGCCGCGCTCACCGACCCGGAAGCCGGTCATCACCTCGTCGGAGACGAACAGCGCGCCGTCGGCCGAGCACAGGTCCTTCAGCGCCTGGTTGAAACCGGGCAGCGGCGGGACGACGCCCATGTTGCCCGGCGACGCCTCGGTGATCACACAGGCGACCTCCCGGGGGTAGGCGGCGAACGCCTCGCGGACCGCGTCCAGATCGTTATACGGCAGCACGATCGTGTCGCCCGCCTGCGCGCCCGTCACACCCGGGGTGTCCGGCAGACCGAGCGTCGCGACCCCGGAACCGGCGGCGGCCAGCAGCGAATCGACGTGCCCGTGATAGCAGCCGGCGAACTTGATGACCTTGGTCCGGCCGGTGAAGCCGCGCGCCAGCCGGATCGCCGACATCGTCGCCTCGGTGCCGGAGGAGACAAGTCGTACCTGCTCGACGGGGTCGATCCGCCCGACGATCTCCTCGGCGAGGGCCACCTCGTCCTCGACGGGCGTACCGAAGGACGTACCGCGCGCCACGGCCTGCTGGACGGCCTCGGTGACCTCCGGGTGTGCGTGGCCGAGAATCATCGGCCCCCAGGAACAGACGAGATCGACGTACTCCCTCCCGTCCGCGTCCGTGAGATAGGGACCCTTGCCGGACACCATGAACCGGGGCGTACCGCCCACCCCGCGAAAGGCACGGACCGGAGAGTTCACGCCTCCCGGGGTCGCGGCGGCGGCACGTTCGAAGAGCGACTGCGATACTGGGGCGCTGTACGAGTAAGTCACGAAAGCCATGGTGTCAGAGCCTTCCGTGGCAGGGGCTGGGGGCGTTTCACAGTCCGTGAGGCGGGGAGGTCTCTGACACGATGATCGGGTCGCACGTTGTCGGCAGTGCGGCTCGGATGAGCAGTCGGGTGGTGACATGCATCGCGGTGGCGGACTGGGAGAGGGGACCGGCCCCTCGGAGCCTGGCCCGGGGCGCGCTCCAGGGCGTCATCGGCGCGGTGCGGCCGAGAGCGGAAGCGCCGCGGAGCGCGGCAGCACCGCGGAGCGCGATTCCGCTGCGGAGCACGGCAGCGCTGCGGAACGCGGCAGCCGCGCGAAGCGGATCAGCCCGGTCGAGCGGATCAGCCCGGCCGGCAGCGACAGCACGGCGAAGAGCACGAGCAGCAAGGGTGGCGGCCGGGTGGGGGTGACCTACAAGTACTTCGGGGCGCCGGACGGGGCCACGGCCGCACGCGTACCCATCTCGATGCGCCCGGAGGAACTGGGCGGGGACGAGCTGGGACACGGCATGTTCACCAAGATCAAGCCGGAGACGATGGCGGCGATGGTGCTGACGGGGATCGAGGGCATACCCCTCAACCGCGTCCCCCCGCTCGAACTCGTCGTACTGCACCCCGACTACGCCGTGGTGAAGCTCCCGATGACGGTCGTCGATCCGCTGCGCGGCATCGGCGAGGAGTCGGTGGGCGCGGCGGCCTTCATCTGGTCCACCGTCCCGGACCGCTCCGGCCCGCAGGACGCGTACAACGTCTACCAACTGCTGCACCGCTGGCAGGACTTCTCCGACCGCCTCCACGAGGCGGGCCACCAGGCGTACTGCCTGGTGTGGCCCTGAGATTTCTTGAACTGCCGCTGACTGCCGCTGATTGATTCCACTCCCGGTCCGCTCGGGGTCCGTTCGCGGTCTGCCCCGGGTCCATTCGGGTCCGTTCGAGTTCGGGGCCCGGCCCCGCGTCCGCCCCGCTACGCTGCGCGCCATGTTGCACCTGCGGATGATCAGCCCGTCCGACCGGACGCCGGACGTCCTCGCCCTGCTGGAGTCGAGCGTCGGCGCCACTCACCTGGCCGTGCTGGAGGGCGCTGCACGCGATCCGGCCGGCGATGTCGTCATGTGCGACGTGGCCCGCGAGGCCGGCGACGAACTGCTCGCCCGGCTGCGCGCGCTGGGGCTGGCCGAGCACGGGTCCATCTCCGTGGAGAACATCGACCTCTCGCTGTCCGAGCGCGCCGACCGCGCCGAGGACGAGGCGCCGGGCGAGGGCGTGGATGCGGTGCTGTGGGAGTCGCTGACCGAGGCCACGCACGAGGAGTCGCGGCTGACGGTCACCTACCTCACCTTTCTGACCGTCGCCACGATGATCGCGGCCTGCGGTGTGCTGACGGACAGCGCGATCCTGATCGTGGGTGCGATGGTCGTCGGACCGGAGTTCGGGCCGTTGGCGGGCGTGTGCACGGGGCTGGTGCGGCGCAAGGTGGGGCTGGTGGGCCGCTCGCTGGCCGCGCTGCTGGTGGGCTTCCCGGTCGCGATGCTGGTCACGGGGGGCTTCAGTCTGCTGATGGACGCGCTGGGGATGTTCTCGCAGGCGGACTTCAACAGGCCGCATCCGATCAGCGAGTTCGTGTGGAAGCCCGATCCGCTCTCGTTCGTGGTGGCGCTGCTCGCGGGAGTGGCCGGGATCGTCTCGCTGACTTCGGCGAAGTCCGGTGCCCTGGTGGGCGTGGCCATCTCGGTGACCACGGTGCCGGCAGCGGCGAACGCGGCACTGGCGCTCAGCTACGGCAACCTGTCGGAGACCTGGGGCTCCTTCGGCCAGCTGTTGGTGAACCTCGCGGGCATCGTCCTCGCGGGAACGCTGACGCTGCTGGGCCAGCGGCTGTTCTGGGCGCGGAAGCGGCGGACGGCGGGACTGTGACAGGCGAACGGGCGTCCCGTCGCCGCCACTCCTCCGAGTGGTGGCGACGGGACGCCCGTGAGGCACGTCCAACGCGCCGGTGACCTGGCCCGGTTGAGACCGGATGAGGGCCGTCCGGACGGGGTTGCCCCGGACCGGCCCTCTCCGGTTCCGGGTCAGTCCTTGTCCGGGCCGCTCGACGTCTTCTTCTCGCCGCCGTTGTCCCGGCCGGCCTCGCCGGCCTCGCCGCTCTCGTCCACGACCGCGTCGGCCACGGCTTGGGCGACCTCCTCGTCCAGGACCTCCGCGTCCAGCTTGGGCGCGTCGGGGTCGATCGGGCCGATCTGGAACTCGAACTCACCGCCGTACTGCTCGTGGGCGGCGACGACCGCGCTGCCGACGGCCTCCTCGCCCCGCTCGGTACGGATGATGAGCGGGTCTCGGCGCAGGTCCTTGCTGAGCGCTATACACAACCCGATCATGACGACGGTGAAGGGCACCGCCACCAGAATGGTGAGGTTCTTCAACCCCGTGAGGGCTTCGTCCCCACCACCGCCGATCATCAGCATGACGGCGCCGACGGCCCCGGTGAGCACACCCCAGATGATGACGACGCCCCGGCTGGGCTCCATCGTCCCCTTCTGGGAGAGGGTGCCCATCACGATCGAGGCCGCGTCGGCGCCCGACACGAAGAAGATGCCGACCAGGAGCATCACGACGAATCCGGTGACACTGGCGATCGGGTACTCGTTCAGCACGTTGAAGAGCTGCGCCTCCTGGGTCTTGCCCAGGTTCGTGCCGTCGGACTGGAGCTTCATGGCGGTGCTGCCGAAGATCGCGAACCAGATGAGGCTCACGACGCTGGGGACCAGGATCACGCCGCCGACGAACTGGCGGATGGTGCGGCCCCGGCTGATGCGGGCGATGAACATGCCCACGAACGGCGTCCACGAGATCCACCACGCCCAGTAGAAGACCGTCCAGCTGGAGAGCCAGGTCGCGACGCCCTTGCCGCTGGAGGAGTCGGTTCGCCCGATCATCTGCGGAAGGTCACCGAGGAAGCTGCCCACCGAGGTCGGCACCATGTTGAGCATGAGGATCGTCGGGCCGGCGACGAAGAGGAAGAGCACGAGCAGCCCGGCCAGCACCATGTTGATGTTGGAGAGCCACTGGACGCCCTTCTCGACACCGGAGACGGCCGAGAAGACGAAGGCCACGGTCAGCACCGCGATGATGGCGACCAGCACGCCGGTGCTGACCTTGCTCGCCCAGCCGGCTTCCTCTATGCCGCTGCCGATCTGGAGTGCGCCCAGCCCCAGCGAGGCCGCGGAGCCGAACAGCGTGGCGAAGATCGCCAGGATGTCGATGACCTTGCCGATGCCGCCGTTGGCGGCCTTCTCGCCGATGAGCGGGGTGAAGACCGCGCTGATCGTCTGCCGGCGTCCGCGCCGGAAGCAGCTGTAGGCGATGGCCAGGCCGACCACCGCGTAGATCGCCCACGGGTGGAGCGTCCAGTGGAAGAGCGTGGTGGCCAGCGACGTCTCCATGCGGTCCGCGTCATTGGCCGGGTTCGTGCCGGGGGGCGCCTCCGTGAAGTGGCTCAGCGGCTCGCTCACGCCGTAGAACATCAGTCCGATGCCCATGCCCGCGCTGAACATCATCGCGATCCACGACACGGTCTTGAACTCTGGCTCCTCACCCTCCTTGCCGAGGGTGATCTTGCCGTAGCGGCTGAAGGCCAGCCACAGGGAGAAGATCACGAAGCCGGTGGCGGCGAGCACGAAGGCCCAGCCGCCGTTGTGCATCGTCCACTCCAGCATCTTGGAGGACACGTCGCTCAGGGAGTCCGTCGCGACCGCTCCCCAGACGACGAAGACGAGCGTGAGCAGCGCTGTGACGCCGAACACGACGCGGTCCGTCTGCGGGCCCCGGGCCAGTCCCCCGCGGAAGGCCGGGGCCTCCTCTGTCTCAGGTTTCACGTTTGTCTATCGCCCTTCCTCCGGTGGTCATTCCGGACCTCTCACGCGTCGCGGCGATCCGTGGCGCACGGACACCTTCTTGGATGCCAGTCATCGATTCGGGGGGCCGCTACCCGGCTTGAATGAAAGTAATCCGGTCGCACAGCACACCCAAAGCCAGACATTTATCAGTCAACTGCCCTTATTCGTAAGGGATATTGACCTCCCATCACATGTCATGGCCACGACCTGTGACCGGCAGAACGCGGTAAGCCTAGGTGCCTTGCCCGGGTGGAGTGCCTCATCCGGGCGCAAACAGAAAGGGTCGTTGTAGATCCGGAACGCGCGGACGCCCCCGGAGACGGATAGTCCACGCTTTCCGGACCCTGTGCGGCGTATCTATCGACGGAATCGCCCCGTCCGTAACTTCGCCACCATCGAACGGACTCCGGCGGCCTCGGAGCCGGCGGAGCCCGGGCGGGCCGGGAACTTCCCCGAGGAGGACTACTCCGACCCCGGAGGAGGCGGCGGCACCTCCCCCGCGAGATAGCCCTGGACCGTGGGTGCGAGCCAGCGCACCACCTCCTCCGTGGACAGCGCGGCAACGGGCGGCAGCTCCAGCACATATCTGCACAGGGCCATACCGAGAACCTGCGAGGCCACCAGCCCCGCCCGCGTTCTGGCCTCCTCCGGATCGGGGCTCAGCGCCTCGGCCAGCGGCCCGAGCTGGTCCCGGAAGATGCTCCGCATCCTCTCGGCCCCCGCGGGGTTGGTCGCCCCCACACGCAGCATCGCCTTCAGCGACTCGTCCCCCTCCCACAGGCTCAGGAAGTGCCGCACCAGCACCGCGCCCGCGTGCTCCCGGGGGAGATAGGAGGCTTCGGGCAGGTGCAGATCCAGCTCGACGGAGGCGGCGAAGAGCCCGGCCTTGTTGCCGTAATAGCGCATCACCATCGCGGGATCGATGCCCGCCTCACGGGCGATGAGGCGGATCGTCGCGCGCTCGTACCCCTCCGCGGCGAAGCTGTCGCGCGCGGCGCGGAGGATCGCGGCGCGCGTCGAATCAGAGCGGCGGGCGGGCTCTTCGGCGGGCCCTGGGGCCTCGGTGCGGGTCTCGGTGCCATCCATGTCAACAACTGTAGGCCCACAAGCGTTGACACGCCAGCCCCGACCGGCTTACGGTGGTGACAACAAGCGTTGACCAGTGGGCGCCGAGGGAGGCGCCCGGCCCGGGGAGGCAGTCATGGCACGCACCAGCACCACACAGGAAACACCCGGAGCACGGGAGCGGGCGCACGACGCGGAGGTCCTCGTCGTGGGCGCCGGCCCGACCGGCCTGCTGCTCGCGGGCGACCTCGCGGCGTCGGGCCGCCGGGTCACCCTGATCGAGCGCCGCGACGACACCACCAGCAATCTCTCGCGCGCCCTGGTCGTGCACGCCCGCACGCTGGAGCAGTTCGACGCCAGAGGGCTGGCAGAGGACCTGGTGAAGGCGGGACACCCCATCGAGAAGCTGCGCCTGTTCGGCACCGCCACCCTCGATCCCACCTCCCTTCCGACCCGCTTCCCCTTCGTCCTCGTCGTAGGGCAGTACGAGGTGGAGAGGCTGCTGGAGCGCAGGGCACAGGAGGCGGGCGTTGTCTTCCGGCACGGCGCCGAGCTGACGGCGCTGCGCCAGGACGCCCACACCGTGACGGCCGAAATTCGCGAGGCGGACGAGGACCGCACGCTGCGCGCCCGCTATCTCGTGGGCACAGACGGGGTGCACAGCAAGGTCCGCGAGGAGCTGGGGCTGCCGTTCCCCGGCAAGTCGGTGATCCGTTCAATGGTGCTGGCCGACGTGCGATTGGACGAGCCACCGAAGGCCCCCTTCACCGCGGATGCCACGGAGCGCGCCTTCGCGCTGATCGGCACCTTCGGCGACGGCTGGTACCGCGTCATGGGCTGGCACCGCGACCGCCAGTTGCCCGACAGCGCTCCGGCCGACCTGGAGGAGGTGCGGGAGTTCACCCGGCTCGCCCTCGGCTCGGACTTCGGGATACGGGAGGCCCGGTGGATCTCGCGATTCCACAGCGATGAGCGGCAGGCCCCCGCCTACCGGGTCGGCCGGATCTTCCTGGCGGGCGACGCGGCCCATGTCCACTCCCCGGCCGGCGGTATGGGGATGAACACCGGGCTTCAGGACGCCGCGAACCTGAGCTGGAAGCTGGCCGCCGTCCTCGACGCCACTTCGGCTCCCACCCTGCTGGACACCTACGAGGCGGAACGCCACCCTGTCGGCACGATGGTGCTGCGCACAAGCGGCGCGATCCTTCGCATCGCGCTCACGCGCTTTCCCGGCAGCCGGGCGGCACGCTCGCTCGCGGGCACGCTGGTCGACCGGATATGGCCGGTGGCCAAGCGCGCGATCATGACGGTCTCCGGAATCGGCCTCTCCTACCCCGCGCCCTCGGGCTCCCACCGGCTGGCAGGCAAGCGCGCCCCTGACCTGGCGCTGGCCTCGGGCAGGTTGTACGAGGCGCTGCGGGAGGGCCGGTTCGTCCTGGTGACCCCGCGCGGGGCGCGGAGCAGAGGGGAGGACACCCGCTTCATACACGAAGAGACGGCGGGCGCCGGAAGATTCACCCTCCTGATCCGTCCTGACGGCTACATAGCGTGGGCCGGCGAAGGCCCGGACCCGGCGGGACGGGAGGCGGCGCTGACGGAGTGGACGGGGCGGGCCGCATAGCCTGGCCACCATGTTCGTCGCTCGCTCGATCCTGCTGTTCGTACTGGCCGCGCTCTTCGAGATCGGCGGGGCCTGGCTCGTCTGGCAGGGGGTGCGGGAGCACAAGGGCTGGGCGTGGATCGGCGCCGGGGTCCTCGCGCTCGGGGTCTACGGCTTCGTGGCCACGCTCCAGCCCGACGCACACTTCGGCCGGATCCTGGCCGCGTACGGCGGAGTGTTCGTCGCCGGCTCACTGGCCTGGGGGATGGTGATGGACGGCTTCCGCCCGGACCGCTGGGACGTGACAGGGGCGCTCGTCTGCCTGGTGGGCGTCGCGTTGATCATGTATGCGCCGCGCGGCAGTTGAGCGGAGACCTCCAGCCGCACGTCTCGCCTCCGTCTCCCAGCCCCCACACACAGCCCGCCCCGTTCCCGCATTCGCACCGGTACGCCCACGTCGCAATCGCCCCACGGTGCACCGCTGTTGACAGCGTGGCCATCGAGCCGGTCGCCAACCCACATCACTTGGACAGAGAGGGCTCATAACGCGAAAGGGAAAAGACTGACTTTGTGCAACATAGGCACCGGGCGACCGGACGGTTGGATGACACGTGCGATAGACATTGTGTTCCGTCGCCCTGTCGGCGGAACGCGTTCCCGTCCAGGAGACCGGACGACGACCCGAGCGAGGAGGCCGACCGTGCGGCGGAGGGCAAGTACGTACGCCACATACAGGACGTACGTGAAACATACCGGGCTGGCCCTCGCGCTGGCCGGGGCCCTCACCACGCTCACCGCCTGTACCGGCCCGTCCGGCTCCGACGGCGACGACGCCAAGCCGGGCGACGACTCGTCCTCGGCGTCAGCAGCGCCGCCCGGGAAGTACCGCACGCTCCCCGAGCCCTGCGGCACCGTCAGCATCAGCCAGCTCAAGGACATGCTCCCCGGCGCCGAGGCCGCGGACGACGGGAGCGACGGCGATTCCGATTCAGGCTCCGTCGATCCCAGCCCCAGCCCCTTCAAGGGCGAGGCGACCGTGACGTACGACACCGACCGCCGTGTCGGCTGCCGCTGGAAGAATGCCACCACGCTCGGCACCCGCCATCTCAACGTCGATTTCGAGCGCGTCGTGTCCTACGACCCCGCGGTCAGCGACGACGAGCAGGCCGAGCGGCTCTACGACAAGAAGGCCAGCAAGGCCGAGATCCCCGTCACCTCGGACGGCGCCTCCGGCCAGAGCGAGGCCCCAGGCGAAGGGGAGAGCCCCGGCGGCGCGACACCCGACGGCAAGACCTCCGCCGACGGCGCCTCCTCCGGCGGCGCCAAGGACGACTCCGCCACCAAGCGGAACCACAGGTCCCCGGAGTCCTCCGACGAGGGCAACGCGTCCGAGGGCGAGGGCTCCTCCCCCAGTCCGGAAGGGGAGCTGGCCCCCCGCCCCCTGGACGGCATCGGCGATACCGCCTTCATCAACGACAAGCTGGACACCGAGGATTCCGGCCTCCACCGGGACGTCACCCTGGTCTTCCGCACGGCCAATGTGATCGCCACCGTCCGCTATGACCAGTGGGTCACGGACAAGCACCGGATTCCGGACAGCAAGGAACTCCAGGACAAAACGCACGACCTCGCTGTACAGCTCGCCGAAACGTTCGAGGAGGAGTGACCCGACAGCCGAAGCGGAGCGGGACCCCCGCGCACCGGCGCCCACCTGTGGCGCGTCACGCAGCGCACATGGCCCGTGTAGCAGCCCGGCCCCACCCTGTGGGCTGTCACACGCTGTGGGAGGTGCCACGAAACGCCCACACCACCCCATGGGCCGCGTACCGTTCCGTCAGCACAGCCGCCATCCCGGCTCGGCTCAGACTGTGAAGAATCCCGGAAGCGAAGGAACCATGCACCGAAACGCCCCGCGCAACGCCCCTCGACGGAGCAAGACCGTCAGGAACTCGCTCGCCTGTGCGGCAGTGGCGCTCCCCGTCCTGCTGGTCGCCGGCTGCTCCTCGGACTCGGACCAGGGCGCGGAGTCCGACTCCCCCTCGTCTTCCGCGAGCAAGTCGCCGAGCGCGGCGCCCGTGAAGTACAAGACGCTGCCCGACTCCTGCGAGAGCCTGTCCAAGAAGACGGTCAAGGACGTGGTGCCCAAGACGAGCAACGCGTCGGGCAAGCGCGTCGGGTCCGGAGACACCAACGACTCCAACAGCTGCCTGTGGAGCGGCCTGAACAAGTACGACTACCGGCAGCTGACGGTCTCCCTCAAGCGCTTCAACTCCGACAGCTCCCTCGGTTCGGGCGACAGGCGCTCCGGGGAGTACGTGAAGCAGCAGGCGAGCGAGATCACCAACAACAAGGAAAACAAGAAGCCCAAGAACTCCTCGGCGTCCGGGATCGGCCAGGAGGCCACGGCCGTCTCCTACGAGACCGAGAAGAAGGACTCCAAGGGCAAGTCGGAGGACTACCGCGCCGAGCGCCTGGTCGCCCGTTCGGCCAACGTCGTGGTCACCGTCGACTACGAAGGCGCCGGCTTCGAGGACGGCAAGAAGCCCAGCGCCGACGACCTGAAGAAGAAGGCCGCCAAGGCCGCCAAGGAAGCCCTCACCCACCTCAAGTGAGCCCCCGGCACGCGTTCTGACGCGACGGAGCCCGGTCCGTCCCCTCGCCACCGTGTCGCGGGAGGGCCGGGCTTCGCGCGTGTCGGCGCTTGACGGATGTGCCAGGCTGGGCCCGCCAGTTTCCGAGGGTGGGGACAACTCCTGTGCACGGCGTACAACTGACCCGAATACACCGCATACTCATCGCCGTTGTGATCACGGGCGCCATGGTGATCGCGGCGATCGGCTTCGCGGGCTCGTTCTCGGCAGTCCGCGAGCTGGCGGAGAAGAAGGGTTTCGGCACGTTCGCCCCGTTCTTTCCCATCGGGGTGGACGCCGGAATCGTCGTCCTCCTCGCCCTCGACCTGCTGCTGACGTGGATCCGCATCCCCTTCCCCCTGCTGCGCCAGACGGCCTGGCTGCTGACGGCGGCCACCATCGCCTTCAACGGCGCGGCTGCATGGCCCGACCCGCTGGGGGTGGGAATGCACGCGGTGATCCCGGTCCTCTTCGTCGTCACCGTCGAGGCCGCCCGGCACGCCATCGGGCGCGTCGCGGACATCACCGCCGACAAGCACATGGAGGGCGTCCGCCTCTCCCGCTGGCTCCTGGCCTTCCCCTCCACCTTCCGCCTCTGGCGCAGGATGAAGTTGTGGGAGCTGCGCTCCTATGACGAGGTGATCCGGATGGAGCAGGACCGGCTCGTCTACGAGACCCGGCTGCGCGCACGGTACGGGCGTGCCTGGCGCCGCAAGGCGCCCGTCGAGGCGATGATGCCGCTGCGACTGGCCCGCTACGGCGTCCCGCTGACCGAGACGGCGCCCGGTTCGCTGATCACCCGCGCCGGAGCGCCTCCGGCGCCCCACACCCACCCGACGGCCTCCGCCCTCGTACCCGCCTCCGACGCCCCCGCCACGGATCCGCCCGCACCCGCATCCGCCCCCGCACCCACCGGAATCGACGCGGAGGCCCCACCCCGACAGGCCCTGGACTCAGCGGAGCCGGCGGCGGAGACAGCGGACTCAGCCGCGTTGACGACGGCGGACGTGGGCGAGCAGTCACCGCCGCACACCCCGTCCGAACCGCCGCGCACCTCACCCGGACCAGCGCGCTCCGCGTCCGGCCCGGGCCCGGACGGGACACCCCTGCCCCAGGACGAACGGGCCCCCGCCCCGGCACCCATCGCCACGCGCCAGGCCCAGCCCTCACCCCCCTCCGCGACCGGCCCCGGCCCCGGGCCCGGGCCCACCGTCGAGTCGGCGCCTCCCGTCCCGGACTTCCCGGTCCCGGTGGCGCCCGGCCGCTACCGCACCCTCGCCACGCCCGCCCCCTCCCACGCCAGCGGCAGCGGCAGCGGCAACGGCAACGGCAACGGCAACGGCAACGGGGAGGGTCACGTGACCGCCCCCGGGTACACCGCCGAGAGCCTCTTCGCCGAACCTGCCGACTTCGTGAATCCCGTGGACCGCACGGACCCCGTCCAGCCGCAGCCCGCCCCCGCACCGGCCCCGACGCCCGCCCCCACGCCGCCTCCCCCGGCACACGAAGCGGTCGGGGTGGACGAGAGGGACGAGGGTCCCTACGGAGGCGGCGAGCTCCTAGGGATACCCGACGGAGTGCCCAGGGAAGAGGTCTACTTCGAGTCGTACCGCCAGTTCGTGGCCTCGCACGGCGCCTTTCCCACCGCCCGGCAGCTCTCCCGCACGCTCCACGACAGCCTCGGCGTCATGACGTCCGACGGCGGTCTCCTGAGCGAGGGGTATCTGCGCACCTACATGCGGGAGTTCAGGGAGCGCTACAACACCGAGATGGGCCTCGCGGGCTGACCGCCCCCGGGGTCTGAGTCCCCGGGGGCCAGGCCCCAGGACGGACCCGGACCCCGGGGCTCAGGACCCCGGCACGCCCAGGATCCGGCGGCCGGCCCAGCCGCGCAGCTGAACCCCCCTCAGCCCTCAGCCCTCAGCCTCCCAGCAGCTTGCGCACCCGCTCCGTGCCCACCGCCAGCAGCAGTGTCGGCAGCCGGGGTCCGGTCTCGCGGCCGACCAGCAGCCGGTACAGCAGCGCGAAGAAACCGCGCTGGGCCACCTTCAGCTCCTGGGTCGGCTTGGCATCCGGGGCGAGTCCGGCCTGGATCTTCGGTACGCCGTAGACGAGTTGGGTGAGCCCGTCCAGCGACCAGTGCTCCTCCAGGCCGTCGAGCAGCATCCGGAGCGAGGTGCGCTGCTCGTCCTCCAGCGAGGCCAGCAGCTCGGCATCCGGTTCGTCGCGTACGCGGGTGCGCTGCTCGGCCGGTACCTGGGTGGCGATCCAGCGCTGGGCGCGGTCGAGGCGGGGCCGGACCTCCTCCAGGGAGTGCACCGGATGCTCGGGGTCCAGTTCGCTGAGGATGCGCAGCGTCTGTTCCTCCTGGCCGCCGGTGATGTCGGTGACGGAGGCCAGCGTGCGGTAGGGCAGCGGCCTGGGCGTCATCGGCAGCGGGCCCAGCGCGGTGGACGAGGCGCGGGTGTGCGCGGCGATGTCGGCGGGCTGGGCGCTGCCGTCCGCGATCTTGCGGCCGAGCGCGTCCCACTCGTCGTAGGTGCGCTGGATCTCCTGGTCGAAGGCGACCTTGAAGGACTGGTTGGGCTTGCGGCGGGCGTACAGCCAGCGCAGCAGCGGCGCCTCCATGATCTGGAGCGCGTCGGCCGGGGTGGGCACGCCGCCCTTGGAGGAGGACATCTTCGCCATGCCGCTGATGCCGACGAAGGCGTACATCGGGCCGAGCGGCTGCTCGGCGCCGAAGATCTCCTTCACCAGCTGCCCGCCCACCACGAACGAGGAGCCGGGCGACTGGTGGTCCACGCCGGAGGGCTCGAAGACCACGCCCTCGAACGCCCAGCGCATCGGCCAGTCGACCTTCCACACCAGCTTGCCGTGGTCGAACTCGCGCAGCAGCACCGTCTCGCCGTGCCCGCACGCGCAGGTGTACGACAGTGCGGTGGTCTCGTCGTCGTAGCCGGTGACGGTCGTCAGGTCACGGCCGCAGACGGTGCAGTACGGCTTGTACGGGAAGTACTCGCCGCCACCCGCGCCCGAGCCGTCGTCCTCGGCGGCGGCGCCCGAGCCCTCGGCGGCCTCGACCTCCGCGGCATCCGGGGCGGCACCCGGCTTCTGCTGCTTCTGCGCGTTCTTCTGCGGAGCCTTGCCGCCGCCCTTGGCGTTCTTCTCCAGGGTGCGGTAGCGGTCCAGGACGGCGTCGATCCGGGCGCGCTCGCGCATCGCGAACAGAATCTGCTCGCGGTAGGCGCCCGAGGTGTACTTCCCCGTCTGGCTGATGCCCCGGTACTGCACCCCCAGCTCCAGCAGGGAGGCTTCCATCGCGGCCTTGAAGTGCTCGCCCCAGCTCGCGTACGGGCTGCCGGGCGGGGCCGGGACGGCGGTCAGGGGGCGGCCGATGTGCTCGTTCCAGGACTCGTCCACGCCCTCGATCCCGGCCGGGACCTTGCGGAACCTGTCGTAGTCGTCCCAGGAGATGAGGTGCTCGCACTCCACTCCGCGCCGCTTGATCTCGTCGGCGACCAGGTGCGGCACCATCACCTCGCGCAGGTTGCCCAGGTGGATGGGGCCCGAGGGGCTCAGCCCGGAGGCGCAGACGATCGGTTTGCCGGGCGCGCTGAGACCTCGGCGTTCCGCTTCGGCGATGACCTCATCGGCGATTCGGGAGACCCAGTCGGCTTCGTGAGTGGTCCGAGCCACGTCCGGCACTTCCTTCTCTCTACGCTCAGGTTTGCTGATCTCTGCGCTCAGGGATGCTGACGCCCCATTGTCCCACCCCGCAAACGGGGCGGCGGCCCCGTACCCGTACATGGGATACTGGCCGGCGATCCCCGACACACCAACGGAACGGTCAGCACTCCATGGCTACGGTCCCCTCACTCGCCGCTACGGTCCGCCAGCGCGTCTCGGACGCCCTCTCGGCAGCTCTGCCGGAGGCCGCCGCCGCCGACCCGCTGCTGCGACGAAGCGAGAGGGCGGACTTCCAGGCCAACGGGATGCTGGCGCTCGCCAAGAAGCTCAAGGGCAACCCGCGGGAGCTGGCCGCCAAGGTCACCGAGGCGCTGCCGGCCAACGACGAGATCAAGGACATCGAGGTCTCCGGCCCCGGCTTCCTGAACATCACCGTCGCCGACCGGGCGATCGTGCGGAACCTCGCGGCCCGCTCGGCGGACGAGCGCCTGGGCGTGCCGTACGCCCAGCACCCGGGCACCACGGTCATCGACTACTCGCAGCCGAACGTCGCCAAGGAGATGCACGTCGGGCACCTGCGTTCGACGGTGATCGGCGACGCGGTGATGCGGATCCTGGAGCACCAGGGCGAGACGGTGATCAGGCGCCACCACATCGGCGACTGGGGCACCAACTTCGGCATGCTCATCCAGTACCTGATCGAGCACCCGCACGAGCTGGACCACGCGTCGGACACGGCGGACGCGAAGGACGCGGGCGAGGCCGCCATGGCCCGCCTCAACCGGCTCTACAAGGCGTCGCGCGCGGTCTTCGACACGGACGAGGAGTTCAAGTCCCGCGCCCGCGACCGCGTCGTCCAGCTCCAGGCGGGCGACGAGCAGACGCTCGCGCTCTGGCACAAGATCGTGGACGAGTCGAAGACGTACTTCCAGGCCGTCTACGAGCAGTTGGACGTCGAGATCCGCGACGAGGACATCGTCGGCGAGAGCGCCTACAACGACGACCTGCAGCAGGTCGTCAAGGACCTGGAGGAATCCGGCGTCGCGGTGCGCTCCGAGGGCGCCCTGTGTGTCTTCTTCGACGACGTCAAGGGCCCCGACGGCTCCCCGACCCCGCTGATCGTCCAGAAGTCCAACGGCGGCTTCGGCTACGCGGCCACCGATCTGGCCGCCATCCGCGACCGGATCGGCCGGCTGAAGGCCGACACGCTGCTGTACGTGGTGGACGCCCGCCAGGCCCTGCACTTCCGGATGGTCTTCGAGACGGCCCGGCGAGCGGGCTGGCTGCCCGAAGAGACCGCCAGGCAGCTCCCCTTCGGCACGGTCCTGGGCAAGGACGGCAAGCCGTTCAAGACCCGCGAGGGCGAGACGGTTCGGCTGGTGGACCTGCTGGACGAGGCGGTGGAGCGGGCGGCGGTCGTCGTGCGCGAGAAGGCCGAGTCCGGGAATCTGGGCCTGTCCGAGGACGAGATCCGCGAGCGCGCGGCCGAGGTCGGCATCGGCGCGGTCAAGTACGCGGACCTGTCCAACTCCATGACCCGCGACTACGTCTTCGACCTCGACCGGATGGTGTCGCTCACCGGCGACACGAGCGTCTACATCCAGTACGCGTACGCCCGGATCCGCTCCATCTTCCGGAAGGCGGGCGACCGCAAGCCGGTCGCGCACCCGGAGCTGGAGCTGGCCCCCGCCGAGCGCGTCCTGGCCCTGCACCTGGACGAGTTCGGCGACGTGCTGACGACGGTCGCCGAGGAGTACGAGCCGCACAAGCTGGCCGCCTACCTCTACGAACTGGCCTCGCTCTTCGGCCCGTTCTACGAGCACTGCTCGGTACTGGACGCGGACACGGAGGAGCAGACGGAAAACCGCCTCTTCCTCTGCGACCTGGCCGCCCGCACCCTCAGCCAGGGCCTCTCCCTGCTCGGCATCCGCACACCAGAGCGCCTCTGAGCCCCGAAAGGGGCGCGGGGAACTGCGCGACAAGCGACAGAACACCCGCGCCCCGCAACGCACGACAAGGGGCAGGACCTGGACGGAGCGGGAAGCTCAGGCCAACAACCGGCCCGCCGCCTCCGCCGCCCAATACGTGAGCACCATGGACGCCCCGGCCCGCTTGAACCCCGTGAGGGTCTCCACAATCGCGGCGTCCCGGTCGATGAGCCCGGCCGCGGCGGCGTTCTCGATCATCGAGTACTCGCCGGAGATCTGGTACGAGCCCACCGGCACCCGCGCGCTCTCCGCGACGTCCCGCAGCACGTCCAGGTAGGGCATTCCGGGCTTGACCATCACCATGTCGGCGCCCTCGGCCACATCCAGCTCCAGCTCCCGCAGCGCCTCGCGCGCGTTGGCCGGATCCTGCTGGTAGGTCTTCCGGTCGCCCTTGAGCGAGGAGGCCACCGCCTCGCGGAAGGGGCCGTAGAAGGCGGAGGAGTACTTCGCGGTGTAGGCGAAGACCGTCACGTCGGTGAACCCGGCCTCGTCCAGCGCGCGACGGACGTGGCCGACCTGCCCGTCCATCATCCCGCTGGGCCCCAGCACGTGCGCCCCTGCCTCGGCCTGCGCGAGCGCCATCTGCGCGTACCGCTCCAGCGTCGCGTCGTTGTCCACCCGGCCCCGGGCGTCCAGGACGCCGCAGTGGCCGTGGTCGGTGAACTCGTCCAGGCACAGGTCGGACATGATCACCAGGTCGTCGCCGACCTCGGCGCGCACGTCCCGCAGCGCGACTTGGAGGATGCCGTCCGGGTCGGTGCCGGCCGTCCCCTCCGCGTCCTTCTTCGCGTCCTCCGGGACGCCGTAGATCATCAGCCCGCCCAGGCCCAGCGAGACCGCCTCGGCCGCGGCCTTCTTCAGCGACTCGCGCGAGTGCTGCATCACCCCGGGCATCGAGGCGATCGGCACCGGCTCGCCGACGCCCTCCCGCACGAAGGCGGGCAGGATCAGGTCGGCGGCGTGCACCCGGTTCTCGGCGACCAGGCGCCGCATCGCCGGGGTCGTGCGCAGCCGCCGGGGCCGCACCACCGGAAATCCGCCGGCGCTTGTGTTCTCGTTCACGAGCGTGCCCTTCTCCGGGCCGGGCGCTTCTCGCTCGGCCGCTTCACGTTCTCCCCGGCCTCGACGGCCTCGTTCCTGCGCTCGGCGCCGAAGTCCGCGAGGGCCTCGGCCAGCTTGTGCACGGACGGCTCGGGAGACATGACGTCCACCCGCAGCCCGTGCTCCTCGGCCGTCTTGGCGGTGGCCGGCCCGATACAGGCGATGATCGTGACGTTGTGCGGCTTGCCCGCGATGCCGACCAGATTGCGGACCGTACTGGACGAGGTGAACAGCACCGCGTCGAATCCGCCACCCTTGATGGCCTCGCGGGTCTCCGCGGGCGGCGGCGAGGCGCGCACCGTGCGGTAGGCGGTCACATCGTCCACCTCCCAGCCCAGCTCGATGAGGCCGGCCACCAGCGTCTCGGTGGCGATGTCGGCGCGCGGCAGGAAGACCCGGTCGATCGGGTCGAACACCGGGTCGTAGGGCGGCCAGTCCTCCAGCAGCCCCGCGGCCGACTGCTCGCCGCTGGGCACCAGGTCCGGCTTGACGCCGAACTCGACCAGCGAGCGCGCGGTCTGCTCGCCGACGGCGGCGACCTTGATCCCGGCGAAGGCCCGTGCGTCGAGCCCGTACTCCTCGAACTTCTCCCGCACCGCCTTGACTGCGTTGACGGAGGTGAAGGCGATCCACTCGTAGCGGCCCGTCACCAGGCCCTTGACCGCGCGCTCCATCTGCTGCGGGGTACGCGGCGGTTCGACGGCGATGGTCGGCACCTCGGCCGGGACGGCGCCGTAGGAGCGGAGCTGGTCGGAGAGGGAGGCCGCCTGTTCCTTGGTGCGCGGCACCAGGACCTGCCAGCCGAACAGCGGCTTGGACTCGAACCAGGCCAGCTGATCGCGCTGGGCCGCGGCACTGCGCTCCCCGACCACGGCTATGACGGGCTGCCCGCCATCCGCCGAGGGCAGCACCTTGGCCTGCTTGAGGGTCTGCGCGATGCTGCCGAGCGTCGCGGTGAAGGTGCGCTGCCGGGTGGTCGTCCCGGCGAGCGTGACGGTCAGCGGGGTGTCGGGCTTGCGCCCGGCGGACACCAGCTCACCGGCGGCGGCGCCGACCGTCTCCAGCGTGGTGGACACGACGACGGTCGCATCGCTCGCGCCCAGTTCGGTCCAGCATCTGTCGTCGGCGGTACGCGCGTCCACGAAGCGGACGTCGGTGCCCTGCGCGTCCCTCAGCGGCACCCCCGCGTAGGCGGGTACGCCGACGGCAGCCGCGACGCCGGGCACGATCTCGAACGGAATGCCCTCGGCGACCAGTGCGAGCATCTCGCGGGCGGCGTCCGAATCCAGTCCGGGGTCACCCGCTACCGCACGCACGACCCGCCTGCCGGCACGTGCGGCGGCTATGGCAGACTCGCCCGGGTCGATACCCGCATCGCCCGCTGCGGCAGGGGCAGTTGATGCCCCGTCCGCTCGCGGCCGAAGCGGTGTGTCCACCCCTGCGCGGGCGTGGGGGCGGACGACGTCATGGACGCGCGGGTCGGCCACAAGCACCTCGGCCTGCGCCAGCGCCTCCACGGCGCGCAAGGTCAGCAGACCCGGGTCTCCGGGCCCGGCACCCAGGAAGGTGACGTGCCCGTGTGCACCGTGCAGGTGCTGTCTCGCGACTGGCGAGTGCTGTGCGGTGCTCGACTTGTCGGCGCGCGACTTGTCGGCGGCGGTGGGGCTCAAAGTGCTCGCTCCCCCATCAGACCGGCCGCGCCCTTGGCGAGCATCTCGTCGGCGAGTTCGCGGCCCATGCGCTGCGGGAGCTGCTGGACATCGATCTCGCCGTCGGACGCCGGTACGGGACCGGTGGTGGACAACTGCACCAGCGTCTGGCCATCGGTGGTTCCGACGACACCGCGCAGGCGCATTTCGGTGACTGCCTGCCCCTCGACAAGCAGGTCGGCCAGCGCGCCCACAGGTGCGCTGCAGCCGGCCTCCAAGGCGGCGAGCAGGGTTCGCTCGGCGGTGACGGCGGCCCGGGTGTACGGGTCGTCCAGCTCCGCGAGCTGTGCGGCCAGGTGCGCGTTGGACGTCGCGCACTCGACGGCCAGTGCCCCCTGGCCAGGGGCGGGCAGAACAGCGTCCGGCGAGATCAGCTCGGCGGCCTCCTCCTTGAGGCGGCCGATGCGCTGGAGCCCGGCGGCGGCGAGCACGACTGCGTCGAGGTCGCCTGAGCGCACGTACCCGATACGCGTGTCGATATTCCCCCGGATCGGGACGGTCTCGATCTCGACCCCCCGCGACCGCGCCCAGGCATGCAGCTGGGCCATGCGGCGGGGCGAGCCGGTGCCGATGCGCGCCGTGCCGGACCCGGCCGCCGCGATCAGCGCCGCGAAGCCCAGTCCGTCGCGCCCCACCAGCACATCGCGGGGATCCGCACGCGGCGGCACCGCCGCCAGCGTGCAGTCCGCCGGCTGCGTGGTGGGCAGGTCCTTCAGCGAGTGCACGGCGAAGTCGATCTCGCCGCTGGTGAGAGCCTCCCGCAGGGCGTTGACGAACACCCCGGTGCCGCCGATCTGGGCGAGCTGCTCCTTGCTGGTGTCACCGTATGTGGTGATCTCCACCAGCTCGACGGGCCTGCCCGTGAGTCGGCGTACCTCCTCGGCGACCAGCCCCGACTGGGCCATCGCGAGCTTGCTGCGGCGGGTGCCCAGCCTGAGAGTCGGGCCGTTGGCCCTGGCTGTGGCTTCGGAGTTCATTGCCGCTCCTGTTCCGGATTGCTGACAGCGGCGACCGCCTGCGGGTCGAGGTCGAAGAGTTCACGCAGCGCGTCCGCGTACCCGGCACCGCCGGGCTCGCCCGCGAGCTGCTTGACGCGCACCGTCGGCGCGTGCAGCAGCTTGTCCACAACACGGCGCACGGTCTGCGTGATCTCCGCGCGCTGTTTGTCGTCCATCCCGTGCAGCCGACCCTCCAGGCGGGCCATTTCACCGGCGACGACATCGGCGGCCATGGTGCGCAGGGCGACCACGGTCGGCGTGATGGTGGCGGCACGCTGCGCGGCACCGAACGCGGCGACTTCCGCCGCGACGATCCCCCGCACCGCGTCCACGTCCCCGGCCATGGGGGCGTCGGCCTCTGCCTCGGCCAGCGACTCGATGTCCACCAGCCGTACCCGGTCGAGCCGGTGCACGGCGATGTCGATGTCGCGGGGCATGGCCAGGTCGAGCGCGGCGAGCGTGCTCGACCGGCCGCGCAGGGCGGCCTCGACGGCCTCGACCGTCAGCACGAGCCCGGTCGCGCCGGTGCAGGAGACGACGACATCGGCGGCGTCCAGCTCGGCGCCGACCCGCTCGATGGGCAGGGCCCGGGCTGCGAACCCGCTCCCGCGCTCCTCGGCGAGCGCCGTGGCCAGCCGTTCCGCCCTGGCCAAGGTCCGGTTGACGATCACCAGTTCGGCGACACCGGCCCGCGCGAGCGTCGTGGCGGCGAGTGACGACATGGAACCGGCGCCGATCACCAACACCCGCTTCCCGTGCGCCCATTCGTTCACGGGCGCACCGCCGGCGAGCTGCTCCAGACCGAAGGTGACCAGCGACTGACCGGCCTTGTCGATCCCGGTCTCCGAGTGCGCCCGCTTGCCCACCCGGAGCGCCTGCTGGAACAGGTCGTTCAGCAGCCGCCCCGCGGTGTGCTGCTCCTGCGCGACGGCGAGCGCGTCCTTGATCTGGCCGAGGATCTGGCCCTCGCCCACGACCATCGAATCCATCCCGCACGCCACCGAGAACAGGTGGTGCACGGCCCGGTCCTCGTAGTGCACGTACAGGTACGGGGTCAGCTCCTCCAGATCCACTCCGCTGTGCTGCGCCAGCAGCGTGGACAGCTCGGCGACACCCGCGTGGAACTTGTCCACATCCGCGTACAGTTCGACCCGGTTGCAGGTCGAGAGCACCGCGGCCTCCGCCGCCGGCTCGGCGCTCACCGTGTCCTGCAGCAACTTGCCCCGCGCCTGCGGCTCCAGCGCCGCGCGCTCCAGCACGCTCACCGGCGCGCTCTGGTGACTCAGACCGACCACGAGCAGGCTCATGCCGGCATCACGGCGGGCAGATCCCCGTCAGGTCCGGCCTCGGGCCGCTTGGTGACGGCCACCGCGGGCGGGGCCGCGGGCGGCGCGGTCTCCGTCTCGCCCTGCGGCTCCTCCCCCGCCTTGCGCTGCTCATGAAAGGCGAGGATCTGCAGTTCTATCGACAGGTCGACCTTGCGCACATCGACCCCTTCGGGGACGGACAGCACGGTCGGTGCGAAGTTGAGGATGGAAGTGATCCCGGCGGCCACCAGCCGGTCGCACACCTGCTGGGCGGCGCCCGCGGGGGTGGCGATCACGCCGATGGACACCCCGTTGTCCGAAATGATCGCTTCCAGCTCGTCGGTGTGCTGGACGGGAATTCCCGCCACGGGCTTTCCGGACAGCCCCGGGTCCGCGTCGATCAGCGCGGCGACCCGGAACCCGCGGGAGGCGAAACCCCCGTAATTCGCGAGTGCGGCGCCGAGGTTACCGATACCGACGATCACCACGGGCCAGTCCTGGGTGAGCCCCAGCTCGCGGGAGATCTGGTAGACGAGGTACTCGACGTCGTAGCCGACACCGCGGGTGCCGTAGGAGCCGAGGTAGGAGAAATCCTTGCGCAGCTTGGCCGAATTGACCCCCGCCGCGGCGGCCAGCTCTTCCGAGGACACCGTGGGCACGGACCGCTCGGAAAGAGCGGTGAGCGCCCGCAGATACAGCGGAAGACGGGCGACGGTAGCCTCGGGAATTCCTCGGCTGCGACTTGTCGCCGGTCGATGATTTCGGCCAGTTGCCACGGTGCTCCTGCCGTATGCGCGAAGCGGTGAGCGGCCATATGTGAGGCACCCTCCCGGACCGCTCCGTCTCATCCAGGCTATGCCTTTGTGAACGCGTGCACAAAGATGGTGTCCGCTTTGTCCGGCCAACGTGACCGGCGCCACACGTACCAACGCGGACACGCGGTCACACTCCTCACGTATACGCTCCTGGACGGCAAAACGCCCTCAACGATAATCGAAACAAACTCGAATCCCGACCACCGTCCCACTTGAGGACCCCGCGCTCAGCGCCCCGGACAGCGCCCTTTCACGCCATGAGCGCCCCCCGCAGCCTGTCCGGATCCACCCGCCAGAAGTCGTGCTGCTCCCCGTCCACCAGCACGACGGGGATCTGCTCCCAGTACAGCCGGTACAGCTCCGGATCCTGGTTGATGTCCTTCTCCTCCCAGGCGGCCCCTGTCTCCTCACACACCCGGACGACAACATCCCGGGCCACCTCGCACAGGTGGCACCCGGGCTTCCCGATAAGAGTCACGGTCTTCATCCCCCCATTCTCCAGCCCGCCCCGCCCCCGGCCCGGAGTTCACCCCCCACCACACCCCCGGCACCCGCCCGTAACGGCGAGACCTCACGCTGCAACCCCGGGGGGCAACCCCCGCACCCGCGGCCACCTGCCCGTAACGGCGAGACCGAACAAACTGGCTATGCTCGCAACATGGCCCTTCCCGCATGGCTCACCCCTCGCAAGCGCTCCGCCACCGCGCGCAGCGTGCTCGCCGGCGAGGCCGCCGCGGAGGCGGCGCGCAAGCAGGAGCGGGAGCTGGCGGCGCGGGCCGGCGCGGAGGGCGAGGGCGGGGAGGAGCAGGAGTTCCCCGTCGTCGGGGACGCGCACGCCGCCGCCTTCTTCGACCTGGACAACACGGTCATGCAGGGCGCGGCCCTCTTCCACTTCGGCAAGGGCCTGTACAAACGCAAGTTCTTCCGCAAGCGCGAGCTGACCCGTTTCGCCTGGCAGCAGGCGTACTTCCGGCTCGCGGGCGCCGAGAACGCCGAGCACATGCAGGACGCCCGCGACAGCGCCCTGTCCATCGTGAAGGGCCACCGCGTCCACGAGCTGATGGCGATCGGCGAGGAGATCTACGACGAGTACATGGCGGGCCGCATCTGGCCGGGGACCCGCGCCCTCGCGCAGGCACACCTGGACGCGGGTCAGAAGGTCTGGCTGGTGACGGCAGCCCCCGTGGAGACCGCGACGATCATCGCCCGCCGCCTCGGCCTCACCGGAGCGCTCGGCACGGTCGCCGAGTCGGTCGGCGGCATCTACACCGGCCGCCTGGTCGGAGAGCCGCTGCACGGCCCGGCCAAGGCGGAGGCGGTACGCGCGCTGGCCGCCGCGGAAGGGCTCGAACTGGACCGCTGCGCCGCGTACAGCGATTCGGCGAACGACATCCCGATGCTGTCACTGGTCGGCTATCCGTATGCGATCAATCCTGACAGCAGGCTTCGCGCACACGCTCGCGAAATGGGCTGGCGGCTGCGCGACTACCGCACGGGCCGCAAAGCGGCCAAGGTGGGCATTCCGGCCGCCGCCGGTGTCGGCGCGCTGGCAGGCGGCGCGGCTGCCGCGCTGGCCGTGCAGCGCCGCCGCCGATAGGCCGCTCACAAGGGCTCCCGCCCTCCCCGCGGGGCACGTCGCGGCCTGCGCGCACGCCCTGCCCGGTGGCCAATTGAGCAGTCTTACCCGGCCCCCTCGCCGGGCAGTCCCCGCCGCCCCGCTCGGCCACAACACGTCACCCGGCTGACAGATCCCGTCACCGAAGCGATCAAATCCCGCTTCCAGACCTCTACCAGGTGCGACTCCATTTCGTAACAGACCAAACCGAATCGACGATTTTGACAACTAGGTGTAGCGCTGCCTGTACGAAGCGTTATTCTCCTCAGACGCAATTCGGTACCCATACGTCCTTACGCCGGGCGAACGGTCCCGCACTGCACGTGATGGAAGCTCTGCCTCTGGGAGTCCCGTGTACCCACACGTCGGGGTTGACGCCTCGGGCCTGGCTACGCTGCGCACGACAGTCATCGACCAACTGCGTGCATTCGTCCCCACCGCGTACGCCGTCCCCGCATTCGCCGCACCAGCACCTGTCCCCGCAGGAGTCGCACCTGTCCCCGCCGGCCCCCGCTACGCCTTCGCCAGCCGAGCCGCCGGCGCAACAACCGCTTCGTCCCCCGCATCCGCCTCATCCCCGTCGTCCCCCACATCCCCCGCATCCCCCACATCCCCTTCCGCCAGCCCCTCCGCCATAACGGCCTCCCGCACCTCCACAACGAGCGGCAGACGCACACGTGGCTCCGGTACGGCCACCCGGCGCCCCGCGGCCTCGGACACCGACAGCTGCCGCATGATGGACCTCGTCGAGAGGGCCCAGGACGGCGAAGCCGAGGCATTCGGCCGCCTGTACGACCAGTACAGCGACACCGTCTACCGCTACATCTACTACCGCGTCGGCGGCCGGGCGACCGCCGAGGACCTGACCAGCGAGACCTTTCTCCGCGCCCTGCGCCGCATCGGCACCTTCACCTGGCAGGGCCGCGACTTCGGGGCCTGGCTCGTGACCATCGCCCGGAACCTCGTCGCCGATCACTTCAAGTCGAGCCGCTTCCGCCTCGAAGTGACCACCGGCGAGATGCTCGACGCCAATGAGGTCGAGCGCAGCCCGGAGGACTCGGTTCTCGAATCGCTCTCCAACGCCGCCCTGCTGGAGGCCGTACGTAAGCTCAACCCCCAACAGCAGGAGTGCGTAACGCTCCGATTTCTCCAGGGGCTCTCCGTGGCCGAAACGGCACGGATCATGGGCAAGAACGAGGGGGCCATCAAGACCCTCCAGTACCGCGCCGTCCGCACCCTGGCCAGGCTCCTTCCCGACGACGCCCGCTGAACCTCGGGGCCGCCGCCACCCGGCGTCCCGTCGAGCACCCCGGTCACATCATCGTGCCTCCGTAACCCGACTGGCGTGCCGCTCGTTGTGGGGGTTGCAGACTCCCCGCAGCCGTGGCAGAGCCGGGCTCACTCCTCTTCGAGTGGACACCCACGACGCCACAACCTTCCATATGAGGTGGGGAGTCGACCGTCCGACGAGAGGAGGTGCCGCCGGTGATCGGATCCGTGCCGACGAGCCGACGGGCAATCGCCTTCGCCCAGGCCCTGGATGATCAGGAGCGCGACGAGGGCGCGGCGGCCTACGAGGCTCCACCAGGCTCCCCGGGAGAAGGCGGGGCTCCACCGGGGCCGCCGCCCCCGCACCGCGGCGGCACCGACTACACCGACAGCACCCCACGTACCGGCCTCGTCCGTACGGGCGAGGCTGTCCGTACGGACGAGGCCGCCGGTACCGACACCAGCGCCCGCTCCGGCACCACTGACGGCGCCGACCGGTCGCTGCTGGCCCTGGCGAACGGGCTGGAGGCGCTGCCCAGACCCGAGTTGGCCCCAGAGGTCAAGAGCGTCCAGCGTGCCCAGCTGATCGCCGCCATGGAGGCGGCCTTCGCCAAGGGCGAGACCGCGGCGGAGGGCGCGCACTTCCCCGAGCAGCGCGACGCCCGCGCGGCATCCCGCGGCCCCGGCAGGGGCGCCCACCGGGCACCGGGCCTGGGGCCGCTGGGCAAGCTGCGTCCCAAGTCCCGGTTCGGCAAGGGCCTGGCGGTCGGCGGACTCAGCGTCGGCGTCGCCGCCGGCGCCCTCGGCGGAGCGGCAGCGGCGAGCACGGAGGCCCTTCCGGGAGATTCCCTCTACGGCCTCAAGCGCGGCATGGAGGACCTCCAGCTCGACCTGGCGGGAGACGACGCCGACCGGGGCTCCCTCTTCCTCGACCACGCCTCGACCCGGCTGCACGAGGCCCGCCGCCTCATGGAGCGGGACCGTTCCGGGGCGCTGGACCACGAGTCGCTCGGTGAGGTCCGCCGAGCGCTGGCCGGGGTGCGGCACGACGCCTCGGAGGGCCACCGGCTGCTGAGCGAGGCATACCGCCGCGACGGCGACATCGGCCGGATGCAGTCGCTCTCCACGTTCTCCAAGAGCCACCGCACCGGATGGACGAATCTGCGCGGCCGACTGCCGGTTCAGCTGCGGGATGTGGGCGATGAGGTCAGCTCGGTCTTCGACGCCATAGACAGTGATGTCGGCCCGCTCCGAGCGCTCTTCCCGCGCGAGCCCGAGTCCACGCCGCGCGAGCACGGTCAGAGCACGAGCGACCGCACCGGCGAGGAGCAGCCCTCGACGGAGCCCAGCCCGCCCTCTTCGGACGGCATGGACGGGCGGCGCGACGGCGGCAAGGAGAAACCGGCGCCGACCGACTCGCAGCACGAGGGCGAGGGTCTCCTGGGCGGCGAATTGCTGAACCCGTCCAAGGAGCCACAGGCCGACGGCAGATATGGGGACAAGCCCTCCCAGTCCGGCGCGGGCTCCAGCCCCGGCAGGTCCACCTCTCCCGGCATCAAGCCCGAGGTGACCCTGCCGCCCATCATCCCCGAGGTCCTTCCCGGCCTCGGCCTGGATGACGGCAGCAAGTAGACCGCGGGGAACAAGCAGGCGGCGGAGTACGGAATGCGATGCGGTGGTGCGGCTGCGAGGAAGCCGCACCACCGCATCGTCTTTCGCGCCAGTGCGATCCGATCCGCTGCCGCCGAGTTCAGAAGAAGACCGACTGCCTGCGCACCAGAAGCTTGTAGAGGGTGTGCTGAATCGTTTCCCGTACCTGGTCGGTCAGATTGAACATCAGCATCGGGTCCTCGGCCGCCTCCGGCGCATAGCCGTCGGTGGGGATGGGCTCGCCGAACTGGATGGTCCACTTCGTCGGCAGCGGTACGGCTCCCAGCGCGCCGAGCCACGGAAAGGTCGGCGTGATCGGAAAGTACGGGAACCCGAACAGCCGTGCCAGCGTCCGGGAGTTGCCGATCATGGGGTAGATCTCCTCGGCCCCCACTATGGAACACGGCACGATCGGCGCCCCGGCCCGCATGGCCGTGGAGACAAAGCCGCCGCGCCCGAACCGCTGGAGCTTGTAGCGGTCGGCGAAGGGCTTTCCCAATCCCTTGAAGCCCTCCGGCATCACCCCCACCACCTCGCCGCGCTCCAGCAGCGCCTGGGCGTCCTCCGCACAGGCCAGGGTGTGCCCCGCCTTGCGCGCCAACTCGTTCACCAGCGGCAGCATGAACACCAAGTCCGCGCCCAGCAGCCGCAGATGACGGCCGTCCGGATGGTGGTCGTGCACGGCGACCTGGAGCATCAGGCCGTCCAGGGGCAGCGTCCCGGAGTGGTTGGAGACCACGAGCGCCGCACCTTCGGAGGGGATGTTCTCCATCCCCTTCACCTCGACGCGGAAGTACTTCTCGTAGAGCGGGCGCAGCACCGACATCAGGACCTGGTCGGTCAGCTCCTGGTCGTAGCCGAAGTCGTCGATCTCGTAGTCTCCGGTGATCCTGCGCCGCAGGAAGGAGAGCCCGCGTGAGGCGCGCGCCTCCCAGTCCTTGCCGAGCATCCGGTCGAGCAGCCCTTCGGCAAGGCCCTCAAGACCGTCCGGACGCTGCGGTTCCGCGCCGCCCTGCCCCGCGCCGCCCTGCCCCGGGACGCCGGTACGCGGAGGGTCCGACGGCGCCGGGCCCTCTCGCGGGGCATCCGGTTGCGGTGCTCCGGTTCCGGAAGAGCCGTCCTGCGCGGCGCCGGGGCCGGGAGCTTCCCCCGGCGGCACCTCGGCCGCGCTCTGCCCGCCCGGTACGGAGGCCAGGGGCGACGGGCGCTGCGCCGTCCGTTCGCCCCTGCGCCGACGCCCCTGCGTGCCGTCGGCGCCCGAGCCCGGCTGCACCGGGGGCCTGGCCCGGCCGGAGCGCCCGCCCGCGGTGCCCGCGCCGCGCGAGCGGTCCCTGTCGTCGTCGAAGGGTATGACCTTCGCGTCAGCCATGCTGACGCACCTCCTCCTGCGGCTCGGCTCCGTCGGTGGCCCGCACTCCCGCCGCCGCGCCGCCCGGCAGCAGCCCTGCTATCCGGTCCACGGCCGCGGCGAGCGCCCCTGGCGGCAGCCACCCGGCCCCCCGCGCCTGGACGAAAGCCTCCAGCGTCTCCTCCGTGGTACGGCGTGGCACGAAGCCGAAAACCTCACGGGCGCGCGTGGTGGACACGACCCTCCCGTGCGTCAGCAGCCTGATCTGCTCCGGCGAGAAGTCCGTCGCGCCCACCGAGCGCAGCGCGCTCCTGCTCCAGCGGATCGCGGGCAGCAGCATCGGCACCGTCGGCCTGCCGATCCGCCGCGCACACTGCGAGAGGAGCAGGACCCCGGAACCGGCGATGTTGAACGTCCCCGCGGTCAGCGCCCCCTTCGCGGGCCCGCCCGCCGCCAGGCACAGCACGTCGAGGGCATCATCGTCGTGTACGAACTGGAGCCTGGGGTCGTAGCCCAGCACGGTCGGCAGCACGGGCAGCGCGAAGTACGCGGCGAGCGGCGACTCGGCGGCCGGGCCCAGGATGTGGGCGAAGCGCAGCACGGTGACGGCCACATCGGGGCGGCGCCGCGCGAACCCCCGTACGTAGCCCTCGACTTCGACGGCGTCCTTGGCGAAGCCCCCGCTGGGCAGGGCCTTGGGCGGGGTCGTCTCGTCGAAGACGGCGGGATCGCGCGGCGCGGAACCGTAGACACTGGTCGTCGACTTGATCACCAGGCGGCTCACGGACGGCGCCTTCTGGCAGGCACCGAGGAGCTGCATGGCGCCGATGACGTTGGTCTCCTTGACGGAGGCCCGGCTGCCGCCGCCCGGCGCCAGTGGGGTGCCCTGCACATCCATGTGCACCACCGTGTCGACCGCATGTTCGGCAAGCACCTTGCCGATGGCGGGATGACGGATGTCGGCCGGTACGAACTCGGCACCGTCCAGCTCGTGCGCGGGTGGCACCGCGTCCACCGCGATCACCCGGCCGACGTCGGGGTCGCGCTGAAGGCGGCGGACGAGACGGCCGCCGAGCGACCTGGCCACACCGGTGACGAGCACGACCTTTCCCAAGATCCCTCCCCTGGCGCCGGCCCGGGCGCGAAGACGCTCGAACGCACGGTTCCGGTGCCACCGTATCGGCTGCGCCGCCGCGCCCCGCGCCCGGGCGATCCCGCTCCGGGGCAGCCCCCGCTCCGGGCGACCACGGACGAGGCGCCGAGTGCCCCGGTTGGCCCGAGGTGCCCGGGGGATCGGGACGTGCGGGGGGCCGGGCTGCCCGGGGGCCATCTCTCGTCTCCGGCAATTGCCGGAAGAGCACGCACCGACCACCGGCACAGGGCCCGCACACAGTCGGCACACAGCAGAACCGCCGCCCCTCTCTCCGCTGAGGCGGAGAGAAAGACGGCGGTCAGTGGCGTGCGCTGCGCTCGCTCACTTCTTGTTGCGACGCTGCACACGCGTCCGCTTCAGCAGCTTGCGGTGCTTCTTCTTGGCCATCCGCTTACGCCGCTTTTTGATGACAGAGCCCACGACTACCCTCGCTCACGGATCATCCCCACTGACATGGGGAGAACTCATTTCGAATCACTCGGTGCGGGGCGTCCGAGCCCACACGACCTACATGAGGCCAGCCTACCCGCCACTGAGTAATGCTCGGAAACGAGGGCCGGGCTCCCCTCTGCGGAGCCGGTCACACTCAATGCCGGCTAAGCGCTCTCCACCCCCACATAGGATTCCTGGAGGTACTCATGGACAGCCTTCTCCGGCACCCGGAAGGACCGGCCTACCCTGATCGCCGGCAGATGACCGCTGTGCACCAAGCGGTACACGGTCATCTTGGAGACTCGCATCACCGCGGCGACTTCCGCCACGGTCAGGAATACGACCTCATTCAGAGGCCTCTCACTAGCAGCCATGTCACACCTGAACCTTCCGCACATGTCAGGCACCGGCTTCCCCTCCGGTGACTCCAGCTCGCATGTGCGCTCCTCCCCAGATTAGGGGCGTGTGATGCAAGTGAGGAAGAGGAGCAGCGACCGGCCTCCTACCGTGACAGACACGCTCGATTGAGTACATAGCAAGTAAGCGGGCGGTAGTAATCACACCGCGCAGCGTCATCACCTGGAGTCGTCGGCTCTTGCCCCCGACTCCCGCTCCCCGCTCGGCACATCGTCCCGCGCGGCCCCCTCCCCCAGTGGCGCCGAAGAGGGGCTGACCTGGCACGCAGACCGTTTCTCGCCTCGGCAACCTCCCGTGGACACAGGGGGTTCCCCCTCGCCCCCGCATCTTCGCCGCCTCCCGCATGACGAGGGGAGCGCACGTGCACGCGGGGCGTACGGCCCCCTGGACGAGCGCCGGTTCTGCGGAGGGACGCGACCGCCCGTACGTAGGAGAAGGCGCACTGACGTACCCCAAATGGGATCGCTATGTCGATACGTCTCCCCTGCGGTGATGCTAGGAAGAGGCCCCCTTCCGCCGACAGGAGTGGGGCCAATGTGGCGTAGAAGACCAGGAGTCAGCCAGGGGGGCCTGTGCCCGGGGTCCGCCCGATTCGACACACGCCAGCCCTGCACAGATGTTCGGCAAGGTGGTCGGCAATCGGCATCCACCCGGCTCATTCAGTGCGGTGATCCCGGCAACGCTCTTCGGAACTGCCGATACCCCACACTCCGCCGCCACCAACCCGGGCAGTTCCGGAAGGACTCCTTCACATGCGCCCGGAGCACCCCTTGGCACACGCCCCGCCCCGGCCCGGCAGCACAGCCCGGCCGACGCCTGCTCCCAACACCCCAACGTTCCAACACCCCAACAACGCCCCAACGCCCCAACGCCCCAACGCCCCAACGCCCCAAGATCCCACCGCCCCCGACGCCCCACCGCCCTATGGCAGCAGACCGTGCGCCGGGAACACCGAGCGGCGAGTGGCCCGTACGGCCTGGTCGAGCCGGTCGGCCGGGTCGTACCCGGCCTCCTCCCAGCCCCTCCAGTGCGGCTCCCGCCCATCGGTCATCCGCCACGGCGCCGTCGTGCCGCGCGTGCGCGCGTAGACCTCCTGCCGCCACTCCTCCGGCAGCGCGGTCTCCTTCGGCACCGGAGCCCCCGCGGCGATGGCGACCAGATGCGTCCACGTGCGCGGCACCACATCCACGACGGCATAACCACCGCCGCCCAGCGCCAGCCACCGGCCCTCGGCATGCTCGTGCGCCCACGCGTGCGCGGACTCGGCGGCCAGCCGCTGCGCATCGACGCTCACCGCGAGATGCGCCAGCGGATCCTCGAAGTGCGTGTCGGCACCGTGCTGGGAGACCAGCACCTGCGGCCGGAACGCGCCCAGCAGTTCGGGCACCACGGCGTGCAGCGCCCGCAGCCAGCCCTCGTCCCCCGTGCCCGGCGGCACCGCGACGTTCACGGCGGAGCCCTCGGCGTTCTCGCCCCCGCGCTCCTCGGGCCACCCGGTACCGGGGAACAGCGTGCTCGGATGCTCGTGCACGGAGATGGTCAGAACCCTGGGGTCGTCCCAGAAGACCGTCTGCACACCGTCCCCGTGATGCACATCCAGATCGACGTAGGCGACCCGCTCCGCACCCAGCTCCAGCAGCCTGGCGATGGCGAGCGCGGGGTCGTTGTAGATGCAGAAGCCGGAGGCCGAGCCCGGCATCGCGTGATGCAGCCCGCCGGCGAAGTTGACCGCGTGCAGCGCCTTGCCGTGCCACAGCGCCTCCGCGCCCCCCACCGACTGGCCGGCGATCAGCGCCGAGATCTCGTGCATGCCGGCGAACGCGGGATCGTCGGCCGTGCCCAGCCCGTAGCGCTCCTGCGCGGAGGACGGATCGAGGGAGGCCGCGCGCACGGCGTCGAGGTAGTCGGGGTGGTGCACCAGACGCAGCGACGAGTCCCCCAGCGCCTTCGCGGCGACGACCTCCAGCCCGGGCGCCCGGTCCACCTCCAGGGCTGCCACCAGGCTCCGCGTCAGCGCCAGCCGGACCGGGTCCATCGGATGACCAGGGCCGAAGTCATAGCCCGTGACGTCCTCATCCCACATCAACTGCGCGCGCCCGCTCATGCCCGCCACCGTATCGGCCCCGCCCCTCGAACGTGGAGGCGTAGCCGAGTGTCACCAGCACCAGAACCATCGGCACCAGCATCGCTCCCCGGTAGCTCCACGCGCCGCCCAGCGCCCCGACGAGCGGCGAACCCACCAGGAAGCCCACGTAGTTGAAGATGTTCAGCCGAGCGACGGCCCTATCGGAAGCGTGCGGAAACAGTCGTCCAGCGGCGGCGAACGTCTGCGGAACGATCACGCACAGCCCCAGACCGAGCACCGTGAACCCGGCGATCCCGACCCACGCCCCGGGAGCGAGCGCGACCACGGCGAATCCCAGCGCCGCCCCCACCGACCCCGCCCGCACGACGGCAGCGGCCCCGAACCGCCGCACCCCCAGGTCACCGACGGTGCGGCCGAGCAGGGTGGTGACCATGTAGACGTTGTACGGCACGGTCGCCAGCTGCTCCGAACTGCCCAGCACGTCCTGGAGGTACTTCGCGCTCCAGTTGGAGACCGTCGAGTCCCCGATGTAGGCGAACGCCATCACCAGACAGAGCGGCAGCAACAGCCTCCCCGAGACGGCCCGCCCACCCGACGGCCCCTCGCCCTGCCCCGGATCCCCCGCGGATCCGCGCTCGTTCACATACCAACGACTGGCCACCAGCGACAACGGCAGCAGCACCGACACCACTGGCCCGTACAGCACCACCAGTGACAGCTCCCAGTGCGCGCCCGCCCAGGCGAGCGAGGCGCCGACGATACCGCCAAGGCTGTACGCCGCGTGAAAACTCAGCATGATGCTGCGGCCGTACGCCCGTTGCAGGCTGACGCCGAGCATGTTCATCGACGCGTCCAGCATGCCCACGGCCAGCCCGAAGGCCGCCAGCGCAAGGGCGATCCCGAGGAACCCCCGCCCACCGCTCACCCCGACAAGTGCCAGACAGACGGCCACCTGCGACCACCGCAGCACTCCGCCCGGCAATACCCGCTGTACCAAGTGCTCGGCCGCCACGCTCCCCAGGCCGGCCAGTACGGGAACGGCGGCGAGGAAGACCGGAAGCAGCGCGTCGGATACCCCGTAGCGGTCCTGGATCGCCGGGATACGCGTCACCAGCAGTGCGAAGACCGCGCCCTGGACGAAGAAGCCGATGGCCAACGCCACCCTGCCATGGGACAGCCGACCCTGAGTCATGGACGCTGAGCGTAGAACTCGCTGCTACGCGTGGGTAGATGCGTGACGAGAAGAGACCAGCCGCCGAGCCGTCATGAGCCCGACCTGTTTTTGGGCATAAAAAAATAGCCCTGCCGGCCAGTGGCCAACAGGGCTATCTCTAAAAGAAGTTCGGCGGTGTCCTACTCTCCCACACGCTCCCGCATGCAGTACCATCGGCGCTGAA
>NZ_BAAARJ010000013.1:0-239786 GCF_039532135.1 Streptomyces axinellae | reverse complement strand
GAGATGACGGGGTTGATAGGCCGGATCTGGAAGCCCAGTAATGGGTGGAGGTGACCGGTACTAATAGGCCGAGGGCTTGTCCGTAGGTGCTCGCGTCCACTGTGTGGTTTCTGAGACAACAACCGCAATACGCCCGTAGATGGGGTGTGCTGGTTGTGTGTTTCATTGTGTTTCGGTGGTCATAGCGTGAGGGAAACGCCCGGTCTCATTCCGAACCCGGAAGCTAAGCCTTTCAGCGCCGATGGTACTGCATGCGGGAGCGTGTGGGAGAGTAGGACACCGCCGAACTTCTTTTAGAGATAGCCCTGTTGGCCACTGGCCGGCAGGGCTATTTTTTTATGCCCAAAAACAGGTCGGGGCAGCTTCACACAGAAGGCGACCGTCTTCTGGGAATCCTCCCGGGAGGCAGCGGGGGCAGGTTGCCCTGTGGGAGATCGGCGGCGGGCAGCCTAGGCTGTGGGGGCCGGGCTGTCGGGCTTGCCGCGTTGTCTTCTCGTCCGCGGGGGCGGGTTGCCTCAGAGCGTTTCTGCCAGGCGCAGGACGGTGGTCAGTGGTGGGTCGAGCCGACCGGCGGATGACCGTACGGCCATGCGGCGGCCGTGCTCGACCACGCTCTGGGTGAGCGCGTTGAGAAGCGGAAGCACTTCCGGATCCTCGCCCACTACGTACAGCGTGCCCGTTTCGTCGATGAAGGATTCCAACGCGAGCCGATCGGCTCGCTCGGCCGAGCACGCGTTGCGTACGTGCAGCTGCCCGAGAGGGGCCAGTGCGCGGCGGATCAGGGCTACGGCGTCCGCGCGCAGTTGGGGGTGGCCGGTGAGAACGGCCTCCAACTCGCCGCCGGCTCCCGATGTTGATCTGGGGTGGCTGCGCAGGATGCGTACCGGGTCGGAGGCAGGGGAGGTCGCCAGCGCCCAGCGGTGCACCTCGCGGAACGGCTTCTTCTCCAGCGCCGCCGCGTGCAGCCAGCACCGCAGCACGGTCTCGGCCGCGGTGTGGGTCGTCGCGTCGATGGGGCGCGGGGAGCGGAGCGGGGCGAGGAGCGCGGTGGCGCGCGAGGCGGCGGTGGTGCGGTCGGCGCAGCCGTGGTGCGGGGACCAGCGCAGCCGGTCGGGGGTGTCGCACGCGTGGGTGGGATCGAAGAGGTGGATGGGGCCGAGTTTGGCGCGTGCGGTCTTGGTGGCGGCCCACAGTGCGGGGGTCGGCGCGGCGACGAGTACGGCGCCGGGGGCCTCCAGGATCTGCGCGACGGGGTCCTGAGCGGCTCCGCCATCTGCTCCGCGCCCAGTGCCGGTGAGGTTGCCCGCGCCGATGGTCCGGCCCGTGCCGTCGGCGTTACCGGTGCTCGGCGCGCTGCGGGCGCCGACGGTCTCGCCGTGCGCGGTGGGGGGCGGTGTGGCCGGTGTTCCTGGCGTGCGGGGGGAGGGTGGGAGGCCGCTTGGTGTTTCCGTCGTTCCCGCTGAACCGGCCGGATCTGCCGTGCCTGCCATGCCGACCGTGGCCGGTGTTGGGCCGGTGGCCGCGGTGGTGTGCGGGGCCGGGTTCGGGGTGTTCTGCCTGAAGTCCGTTGCGGCGGGCGGCATTGCGGTGTGCGGCGTTGCGCCGTATGCCGTCGCGTTCGTGCTCGTGTTCGTCGGTCCGGACGGGGTTCCGTTGGCCGGGTCGTGTGCCGTTCCGGGCCAGGGACGGGCCTCAGTGGGGCTGTGGGTGGGGCCGGCGGGTTCGTGGGGGTGGCGGCCGGGCCGGTGCTCGTGAGGCCGCTCGTGCGCCGTCTCGCGGCCCGCGCGCGCCGGGTCTCGTTCCGGTTCGCGGTGCTGCTCGCGCAGACGTCGCGTCCGTCGTACGGCGCGGGCGCGGGCCACGGTGCCCATGACGAAGACGGTGAGGACCATCAGGACCATCAGCTGGCTGAGGAATATTCCCCAGAACAGGCCGTATCCGGATAGTTGGTCCGGCGGTGTCTGCGGCCAGGCGTCTGTGAGGTTGTGGGGTTCGGTGATGAGTTCGCGGACGGCCTGCGGGGTGTGGCCGAAGGTCACGTGGTCGGGCCAGGCGCCGTGGGCGAACAGGCCCGCGAGGCCCGTCGCCGTCCAGGCGAAGAGGGTCAGGCCGAGGAGGAAGGCGAGCACGCTGATCAGCAGGCCGTCGGAAATGCCCCCGCCGCCCCCGCGCCCCTGGGGGGCACTCGGGTCGTGGGAGGCGGCGGGGTACGGGCCACGTCGGGGCCGGGGTTCGCGTGGGTACTCGCGGTCGTCGTAGGACATCGGCAGCGTCATTCAACCGGGGCGCGTCGCACGGGGCAAGATCCCCTTCGTGGTCTTCGTGGGGTCAGGCGACCGTCGGGTTGGAGGACTTGGAGCGCGATGAGCGTTCGATCGCCAGCGCGCGGGCCTCGGCCTCCGCTTCCAGATCGGCCTCCAGAGAGGCGTCGAAGGGCGCCTCTGCCGAGGGGTCCTGGCCCGGCACCGGCGCCGAGTTCTCCGTCATGGCGCGGTCGGTGAAGACGAGGGGCCGCTCGGCTTCGGTGATCAGGTGTTTGACGACCTGCACATTGCCGTTGACGTCCCAGACGGCGATGCCGGGGGTGAGCGCGGGGATGATCTCCACGGCCCAGCGCGGGAGGCCGAGGACCTTGCCCGTGGCGCGTGCCTCGTCGGCCTTCTGCGCGTAGATCGTTCTCGTTGACGCCATCTTGAGGATGGCGGCGGCCTCGCGTGCCGCAGCGCCGTCGACCACGTCGGAGAGGTGGTGGACGACGGCGACGAACGAGAGGCCCAGGCGGCGGCCGAACTTCAGCAGCCGCTGGAACAGCTGCGCGACGAAGGGGCTGTTGATGATGTGCCACGCCTCCTCCACCAGGAAGATCCGCTTGCGCCGGTCGGGGCGGATCCACGTGTGTTCCAGCCAGACGCCGACGATCGCCATGAGGATCGGCATGGCGATGGAGTTGCGGTCGATGTGGGAGAGGTCGAAGACGATCAGCGGCGCGTCCAGGTCGATGCCGACCGTCGTGGGTCCGTCGAACATGCCGCGCAGGTCGCCGTCCACCAGGCGATCGAGGACGAGGGCGACATCCAGGCCCCAGGCGCGTACGTCGTCCAGCGCCACGTTCATCGCTTCGGCCGCCTCCGGTTTGGGGTGGCGGAGCTGTTCGACGATGTCGGTGAGTATCGGCTGGCGGTCGGTCGTGGTCGTGTTGACGTAGGCGTGCGCGACCTTCAGCGCGAAGCCGGAGCGCTCGTCCAGGCCGTGGCCCAGCGCCACCTCGATGATGGTGCGCAGCAGCGCGAGCTGGCCCGTCGTCGTGATGGCCGGATCCAGGGGGTTGAGGCGGATGCCCTGGTCGAGTGCCGCGGTGGGGTCGAGCCGGATGGGGGTGATGCCCATCTCCTCGGCGATGAGGTTCCACTCGCCGACGCCGTCCTCGCCCTGGGCGTCGAGGACGACGACCTGCCGGTCGCGGAAGCGCAGTTGGCGCAGCACATAGGTCTTCTCCAGCGCCGACTTGCCGTTGCCGGACTCGCCGAGCACCAGCCAGTGCGGGGCGGGGAGTTGCTGGCCGTAGAGCTGGAAGGGGTCGTAGATGTAGCCCTTCCCGCTGTAGACCTCGCGGCCGATGATGACGCCGGAATCGCCGAGGCCCGGCGCCGCGGTGGGCAGGTAGACGGCCTGCGCCTGGCCCGTCGAGGTGCGTACGGGCAGGCGGGTCGTCTCGGTCTTGCCGAAGAGGAAGCTGGTGAAGGCTTCGGTGACGGCGGACAGCGGATCGAGCGCGGCCATGGCGGCTACCTCCGGCCTGGAGCGGCGGTGCGGGACGTCGTGACGCTGTCGTCCCCGCCATCGGCGGCTGCCGGTGGTGAGGGGGCCCTGCCCAGCGGTTTCATCGGCTTCGGCGGCTCTGGCGGCTTCATCGGCGGATACCTGTGGCGAAGGGGAGGGTGTTCACGAAGGCGCGGTGGTGTTCCCTGTCGCACCACTCCAGCTTCAGGTAACTCTTGCCGGCCGAGGCGCGGATGGTGCGCTTGTCGCGAGCCAGGGCCTCGGGGGAGCGGGAGGAGACCGTGATGTAGCCGACGAGGTTGACGCCGGCCGCGCCCGAGGCCAGGTCCTCGCCACGCTGATCGACACGGCCGTGCGCGGCGATGTCGCGGGGGTCCACCGTGCGGTTCATCTTGGCGGCGCGGCTGGCCTCCGCCTCGTCGTTGGTCTTCTCCGTCAGCATCCGCTCGATCGCCAGCTCCGTCGGCTCCAGATCCATGGCCACGGCCACCGTACGGATCACATCCGGGGTGTGGACCAGCAGCGGGGCGAGGAAGTTGACGCCGACGGGCGTCATCGGCCACTCCTTCACCCAGGCCGTGGCGTGGCACCAGGGGGCGCGGGTGGTGGACTCGCGGGTCTTGGCCTGGAGGTAGGTCGGCTCCACCGCGTCCAGCTCGGCCGGCCAGGCGTTGCGCTTGGTCATGGCCTGGATGTGGTCGATGGGGTGGTCCGGGTCGTACATCGAGTGGATCAGGGAGGAGAGCCGTGCCTGGCCCAGCGGCTGGCGCACCCGGATGTCGGCCTCGGCCAGGCGGGCGCAGATGTCGGTGAGTTCGCGGGCCATCACTATGGCCAGGCCCTCGTCCCTGCTCAGCCTGCGCCCGGCGGTGCGGCGTGCGGCCTTGGCGATGGTGGCGCCCTCGGTGGCCAGTTCGCGCCCGTAGTGCATGCAGGCCACGAGGTAGGCGCGGTGCTGCTCGCTGGAGGTGGAGACCATCGACTGGAGCTGGTCGTAGGAGGTGCGCAGCCAGGCGGCGGCCCGCTCGTCGCCGCGCTGGGCGACGTCCTTGGCGTGCGCGTCCGGGTCGGCGGGCAGGGTGCGGGCCAGCATCTGGAGGCGGGTGACATAGCCGTCGCCGTTGGCCACGTGCTTCAGGAGGGTGCCGAAGCGGTCCACCAGGGCTTCCTGGTCCTCGCTGTCGCGCAGCCCGACGCCGGGGCCCTCGATCTCGATGGCGGCGGTCACGGTACGCCGGTCGGCGTGCAGCAGGACCGCGATCTCGTCCGGGCCGAAGGGCGCCGCCAGCCAGTTGATGCGGCCGACGCCGGGCGGCGGGCCGATCTCCACCTCGCGGCCGTCCAGCCGGACCCCGGCCTCCGCGGCCTCGGAGCGGTAGGTGGTCCCCCGGCGCAGCATCCTCTTGTACGAGCGGTTGATCTCGAACCACTTGTAGAACGTACGGCCCTTGTACGGGACGTAGATCACGGCGAGCGCGAGCACCGGGAAGCCGACGAGGGCCGGGATGCGCAGCGAGAGCACGGGGATGAGCAGGCCACTCATCATGCCGAGAAAGGCGCCGACGATGATCAGGCCGATCTCGCCCGTCTCCCGGTTCTTGCCGACGATGGCGTTGGGGCGGGCCCTGCCGATCATGTACGTACGGCGCGGGGTGGCGACGCCGGGACCTGCCGTGTGGGACGGGGTCGTCATCCGCGGTCACCTCCGGGGTTGCGCTGCGGGCTCTGGCTGTTCTGACGGGACGGGCGCGCCGCGTGGGGAGAGGCGGGCGCGGAGGGCGGAGCGGACGGCTTGGGCACGGACGGCGGGCCCGCCTCGACGCCTCCGCCACCGCCCCCGCCTCCGCCGCGGGAGCTGTGTGCCGCCACGCCGCCCGAGACGGCGCTGCCGGACTGCTTGGCCCCGGCGGACGCGGCGGCGGGGGCGCCGCCCTGCGCGCCGCGCGCGCTGTGCGTGTTGATGCCCTGGCGCACGAGTGCGGCGGGCGAGGAGACGACGGCGGTCGCCGCGCGGGAAGCCGGGTCGCGCACCGCATTGCGGTGGTTGACGATGTCATCGCCGAAGCCGGGCACGAAGCGGTAGATCATCGCGCTGGCGAAGATGGCCAGCAGGATGATGGCCAGGCCCGAGACGACCGCCGAGACCGCGTCCGGCCCGTCACCGCCGGCGAGCGCGCCGGCGAGGCCGAGCACTATCACGATGACGGGCTTGACGAGGATCACGGCGATCATGATGCCCGCCCAGCGGCGGACGTGCCCCCACAGATTCTTGTCGACCAGGCCCGCGTAGACGGCTGTGCCGAGCAGCGCACCGACGTACAGGAGCGCCGCGCGCACGACGAGTTCGAGGTAGAGCACCCCGGCGGCCAGCACCGACACCAGCGAGACGACGATCAGCATGATCGGGCCGCCGCCGATGTCGTTGCCCTTCTTGAGGGCCTCGGAGAACGTGCCGAAGAACTGATCCGTCTTGCCGGACGTGCCCGAGGCGATGACCTCGGTGATCGAGTCGGTCGCCGAGACGACGGTATAGAGGATGAGCGGCGTGAACGCCGAGGCCAGCACCGTCAGCCACAGGAACCCGATCGCTTCGGTGAACGCCTCGGTGAACGGCGCCCCGCGCACCGCCCGCTTGGCCACGGCCAACAGCCACAAGGTGAGCGTCAGGATCGTCGAGGCGGCGAACACGACGGCGTACTGGCGCAGGAACTCGCCATTGGTGAAGTCCACCTTGGTGGTGGAGTTCACCAGCTTCGCCAGCTTGTCCACGGTCCAGGAGGCCGCCTCGGCGCAGCCCTTCGCCAGGGAGGCCAGGGGGTCGGTGGCGGCGGTGGGGTCGGAGGCGGGGTTGGAGGGGGCAGAACCGGGGTTTTTGTCGCCTTTTTCGCAGTAGTCCTTGGCCGGGCCGGTGACGATGTCGCAGTCCTCCGGCTCGGCCATGACACGGGTGGCGAAGAGGAGGGCACTTGCTTGAAGGCCGGCCAGAGCGGACCCGACCGCAGCGATGCGGCGTCGAGGGCTAGCGTGCATAGGTGAACCCTCCGTACTCGTCGACGGCGGCGGCGATCTCGTCGGCGCCGGAGGCCCTGTTGTCGCCGTTCACGGGGGCTGGCCCTTCCTTCTGTTTGTAGCTTTGAACCTTCCAGTCCCCCTGTGCCCACTTCAGTTCGATGCTGAGCGTGAACCAGTCGCTTGTGACGGGGGTGGTGGACTTGTCGCCCGCATTACCGAACACCCCCGTGCACCACACGTCGAGTCTGGCTGAACCGCCGCTGTATTTACGGACCTTCGTGCCCATGGGAGCTGTGCGGGAGACGTATTTCGTGCCCTCTTTCGGCTCGCCGTCCTTGTCCAGGCCGAGGTTGCCGAGGAACTTCGCCGAGTACGCCTCGTCCATCTTGCGCCGCATCTCCGAAACCTTGCCCGGGGCGAAGATCTGCCGGACCAGGTCGTCCCGTTTCGCGGCCTTGAGGATGTCGGCCGAGACCAACGCGACAGCGTAGTTCGCCGCCGCGCTCTGCGCCCCCTGCTCGGTGTGGGCGAAGCCCGAGGCGGGGGTGTCGGTGCCGGGTTTGACGGGTTTTTGGCCTGTGGGGGCGGTGGGCTGGGCCTGTGCGCCCCCGTTGCGCCCCTCGCCGGAACCGTCGCCCTTGCCGTCCCCGTCGCCGCCGCCCCGGTTGACGAAGGCGATGGCGGCGATGAGCAGGACGACCACCGCCACGACCGTGATCAGGCTGCGCCCCGGCCGGGCCGGTGGCCGGCCTCCGCCGATCTCGGATCCGGGCAGGCGGGTGCGCGTGGTGAGGCCGCCGGGGCCCCGGCCGTAGGCCGGGTCCGGGCCGCCCGGGCCCGCGGGGTCGTGTGCGCGCCCGTACTCGCCGCCGTCACTCATGCCGGGATGGCCCCCTCGCGCTCAATTCTTTTTCCAACTGCCGTCCGAGTATTGTCCCCTCACTCGACGTTAGCCGCGCTGCCGCCGTCATGTGCCGTGAGCGAGGAGGCGGACAGAAGCATCCCGGCCCTGGGCGGGGTGCGCCTCCGTGCATCATTCCCGTCGGATTGCCCGTCAGGCGCTGATGTACCGCCGGGTGACACCCGTCACGCTGTCGGTCTCCTGCCCCTGGCGTATGCCCGCCGCGCGTGCCATGTGCCGTGTGCGCGGGGCACGACCCCGCCTTGTGCCCACGTCCTCGTACCGCCCTCGTGCCGGCCACCTTCCCGCCGGGTACGGGGCGCGGGGCGCCGTGCGTACGGGTCAGGAGCCGGAGCGTGGCGGGGACTGGGTGTACTCGCCGCCGGTGGGGGTGCGGGCCGCGCCGGTCATCTCCGAGTCGCGGCCGAGGAGTTCGGCCTTGCCGGTGTCGGGGATGGTGGCGATGCCCTGGTAAAGGTAGTCCAGCTGGAAGAAGGTGCTCTGTTCGGGCCCGGTGTAGACGCTGGTGGCCTTGCTTGGCCGGATGTAGTTGGTGGTGGAGCGCTCGACGCTGCGCACGGCGCCGTTGAAGACGGCGACGACCCCGTTGCCCGTCCTGAGCGCGTACACCTCGTCGTACGGCGTCTTCATGCCCTTGTAGGCGACGGCGGCGCCGCTCAGCTTCTTGTTGCGGTCGGTGTACCAGCTGCGGGTCGTCTTGGCGACCGGGGTGTCGGCCAGGGTGGTGCGCGCCTTGGCCGTACCGCCGGTCTCCATCAGGTCGTTGACGGCGTCGGTGAGGTCCGCGGGGGCGAGGACCCCGTTCTTGCGGGTGGGGGCGGCGGCTTGGGCGGTGCCGTCGGCGTTCTCGCTGACCTTGGGGAAGGTGGTGATGTTGACGGCGGCCACCATCTTCCACCTGCCGTCGGCGCTGCCGCGGTCGAAGACGAGTACGCGGCGGTCCTTCTTGCCGAAACCGGAGCCCTTTCCTAGCACGTCGGCCATGAACCACTCGCGGTCGGCGGGTATGTGGAACTTCCGGTCGGCGTAGGTGAAGGGCTTGCCGTAGTCGCGCTGCTCTTTCTTGGTCAAGGCCGGGTACTGACGGAACTGCGCGAGTGACTGCCGGCGCAGAGCGCCGGATTCGAAGGTGGCGTTGAGGTCGGCGCTGCGGCTCTTGTTGGCCTTGTTGTTGAGCTTCTCGTAGCGGTCCACCAGGGCGTTGGCCTGGCTGACGGTGACCGGGCCGCGTGTCTTCGTGTTCTTTCCCGTGCGCGAGCCGTCGCCCTTCGGCGAGTTGCCCTCCGACGAGCTGCTGGTGCTGCTGCCGGCCTTGGACTTGCGGCTCCCGCCGTCGTTGTCGCTTCCGCAGCCCGCGGTACCGAGGAGCGCCACGGTCACGGCGAGGAGAGTGGAGGCGGATATCGCGTGCGAGGTCTTCATCGGGTCCCCGTGGATGTTGTACCCATGTGACGCATGGGGTCAGTGGCGACAGGCTATATCCGGCCACCCCGGCGCCTAACGTGCCATGTCCATGTCTTGCCCCGGTCCACGTGCAGGCCCGTGTGCAGGCCCCCGTCCATGGCTTGCCCACGCTCATGTCCGGCCCCCGCTCGGCCCCCGTCCGGGCCCTCGCACGGGGCGCCGCGCGGAGGGCGGCTGAGGGGGAGGCGGGGCCCGCCGGAATTGAGTACCCGTACCCATGTGCGAGGGGGAGCGGCGCGGCACGCTGGGCGCATGACTGAATCGACGCCCACGATCCAACGCCCCACCACCACCGCGTTCTTCGCGCAGTCGGCCATCGCGTTCGGGCTGGCGCTCGCCGCGCTGCTGATCGGGATCGTCCGGCTGCCGGTCGGACAGTGGGAGCGCGGCTTTCTGGCGCTCGGCCTGGTCTTCGTCGTCTCCTCGGCTTTCACGCTGGCCAAGTGCGTCCGGGACCGGCAGGAAGCGTCGGAGGTGACGAACAGAGTGGACAAGGCGCGCATCGACAGGCTGCTGACCGAAGTCGATCCGTTCGGCCAGGCGAAGGTCTGAGCGCTGCTGGTCGGGGGAGTGCGACCGGCTCGCGGAGCCTCTCCGCGAGCGCACGGCCTCCCCGCGAACCCAGCGAACGCCCGCATCCCGGCCTTGTGCACGCCCGCCCAGCCTTGCGCACGTCCGCCCCGTCTCGCGAACGCCCGCCGAGTCCTGCGAATGCCCGCCGAGTCCTGCGCACGCCGGGCCCCCGCTCTCCCGCGCGGCCACGCTCTCCCGCGCCCCTCCGCGCTCTCCCCGCGCGCCTATGCGCGCTTGCGTACCAGCGTGACCCCGTCGCGCAGGGGCAGCATCACCGACTCCACCCGGCTGTCCGCCGTGATCGTGTCGTTGGTCCGGCGGATGGCGATGTCCGCGTCGTCCTGTATGGCGGGGTCCACGACGCGGCCGGCGCGCAGCACGTTGTCGAGGACGATGAGGCCGCCGGGGCGCAGCCTGGTCACCAGCTCCTCGTAGTACGTCGGGTAGCCGACCTTGTCCGCGTCGATGAACGCGAAGTCCACGGCCGGCTCCCGGGGGAGGGCGCGCAGGGTGTCGGCCGCCGGGGCCAGGCGCAGGTCGATGCGGTCGGTGAGCCCGGCCCGCTGCCAGTACCGGCGCGCGATGCTCGTCCACTCCTCGGAGATGTCGCACGCGATCAGCCGGCCGTCCTCCGGCAGGCCGCGGGCGATGCAGATCGAGGAGTATCCGGTGAACACCCCTACCTCGACGGCGTTCTTCGCGCCGGTGAGCCGGACGAGCATCGTCAGGAACTCGCCCTCGTCCTGCGAGATCTGCATCGGTGTGCCGGGCACGGCCGCGTGGGTCTCCTCCACCAGTTCGCGGAGGATCTCGTCGGCCGGTGTGCAGTGGGCGAGGAGGTAGTCCTCAAGGGCGGGGTTCACGATGTCCATGGAACTCCTCATGAAGCAGGGCGCGCTCGGGTGTCGGGGCGCGGGAGGGTTACTGGAACAAAGCGTGCCGCCGGGGCGCGGCGTATCGGGACGCGGCGCGCCGGGGCGGGGTGCGGACGGGTCGAGGAGCCAGGGGCAGCGGAAGCCGGGAGCGGAGCCGGAATGTGGACGGGCCGGGACGGGCTGGGGCAGGACGAGGGGGCCGGGGCGTGGTGGGGCCCGGCGGTGGGTACGGGGAGGCGGCGCGTGCGTTAGACCGCCATGCCGTAGACGATGGTGAAGACCGTGCCGAGCGAGCCGATGATGAAGACGCCGGTCAGTCCGGCGACGATCAGGCCCTTGCCCTGCTCGGCGCTGAAGGTGTCCCGCAGTGCCGTGGCCCCGATTCGCTGCTTCGCGGCGCCCCAGATGGCGATGCCGAGGCACAGCAGGATGGCTACCGCCATCACGACCTCGATCATCACCCGGGCTTCGTTTCCGAGCGAGCCGAAGGGGCCCCAGTCCGGGGCGATTCCGCCGATGATGGTGGAGATATCGCCTTTGTCAGCGGCCAAGAGCATGGTGAACTCACCGCCCTAGTTCGAAGGTTGTCTCTGACGGATTGTGCCATGGCCCCGTGACAACGGCGTGCGCTCCGCCGAGGCGAAGTGGCGTGCGCCCGCGTGCCGGTGAGGGCACGGGCCGTGCCAACGGGCCCGACGTTTCTTCAGCTCTGGTGCATTGGCGGCGCCCGCGCCTTCTTCCAGGCCCGCCGAGGGCCGGGCAGGGACCGCTGGGGTGTCCGGGGCGGAGTGCGGGACGGGGTGCGGGGCCGCTTCGTCGTCCGAGCGGAATTGGTCGTCCTCGCCGCCTCAGGAGCCCCAGCGGTAACGGCCCGAAGCGTTCCCGTCCACGGCGAACGCCCGGTAACCGAAGGCCAGTACGGCTGATACGGGGGCGGGGCGGGCCCCGGCGGGGAAAACACGGGGGTCGTATTCGAGCCACAGAGGCGGCACGATACGCGTTTCCTCCGCACGTCGCGGCTGGAAGGATGTCCCCCGGACGGCCGTCGCGCGGCTGTCGTCACTGAACCGGTGTCCGCAGGGGGGTGGTTGAGGAGTGCGCCGCAAAAAGGCGTGGCTGCTGGCTGTCGGCGGCGGGCTGGGCGGGCTGTCCCTGTTCGTCGCGCTCCTCTTCGTGGGCACATACATGGCCGCCGCCGGGCTGTCACAGGGAGTGGGCGGGGCGGTGAGCCTGGCCAAGGGCTCGGTGCCGGCTGCCTACGCGGGCCTGGTGCAGAAGTGGGGCAACAAGTGCCGGGCGCTCAACCCCGCGCTGCTCGCCGCGCAGCTCTACCAGGAGAGCGGCTGGCGCCCTGATGCCAAGAGCCCGGCCCAGGCCCAGGGCATAGCGCAGTTCATCCCCGGCACCTGGGCCACCCACGGGATAGACGGCAACGGTGACGGCAAGCGCGATGTGATGGACCCGGAGGACGCCATTCCGTCGGCGGCCAACTACGACTGCAAACTGGCCAAGTACGTCAAGGACGCGCCCGGGAACGTCTCGGACAACATGCTCGCGGCCTACAACGCGGGCGCGTACGCGGTCATCAAGTACGGCGGGGTGCCGCCCTACCAGGAGACCAAGAACTACGTCTCCACCATCCGCAAGATGGAACAGAGCTTCGCCGCCGACAAGAAGGCCCGCCTCGATCCCTCCAAGCAGGCCGCAGGCGCCATCACCTACGCCCAGGAGAAGCTGGGCACCCCCTATCTGTGGGGCGGCAACGGCACCCCGGAGCAGGGCGGCCGGTTCGACTGCTCGGGCCTGACGCTGGCGGCGTACCGGTCGGTGGGCATTGACCTGCCCCGCGTCGCCAACGATCAGTACAACACCGGTCCGCATCCCAAACGTGACGAGCTGATGCCGGGTGACCTGGTCTTCTTCGGCACCGATCTGAACAACTCCCGCTCCATCGATCACGTCGGCATCTATGTCGGCGGCGGCTACATGATCGACGCGCCCTACACCGGTGCCAAGATCAGGTTCGACCCGATCGACACCCCCAAGTACTTCGGCGCCACCCGGCCGACCGATGGGTGACCGGCAGGTGACCGGCGGTGGTGGCGGGGAGTAGTGGGGGAACCGTGGAGGATTCCGTCAACAATCCGTGAGGCACAGGCCCTGAGCTGCGGGAACGTGTCACTCTTGGGTAACGTCCTGGTGATCGTTCGGTAAGAGTGGAACGGTTCACCCGGTGCAGGGCGTTTTTCCTCTGCGGAACGGGAATTCCGCACCGCGACCACGGGGGGTCGTCAGCGAAGATCCAGCGATGAGCACACGAACCCGAAGTGAGGGGCCGCACCGCGATGGCAGCCTGGGACAACCCTGATGTCGAACTGCTCCACGAGATCAACGGCCTGGCCAAGGACGCGCCCACCTGGGCCGACCGGATCATGGAGTACGTCGGCGAGTACGGCATCGCCGTGGGCCTGGTCATCCTCGCCCTGTGGGCCTGGTGGGGGGTGACGCGCAAGCGCGAGACCCTCGACGAGGCGGTGACCGGCTTCGCCGGGCTGCTGTGGGCGCCACTGGCGGCGCTGATCGCACTGGCGGTCAACATCCCGATCCGCGGCTTCGTGGAGCGGCCCCGGCCCTTCCTGGAACACAAGGGCGTGGAGGTCCTGGTCCAGGGCAAGACCGACTTCTCGTTCGTGAGCGACCACGCCACGCTCACCATGGCCATCGCCGTCGGCATCTTCATGGTCCACCGCAAGTTCGGCCTCTACGCGATCGCCCTGGCCGTGCTGGAGGGCTTCTGCCGCGTCTACATGGGGGTGCACTACCCCACCGATGTCATCGGCGGGCTGGCGCTGGGCACCGCCGTCGCACTGCTCCTGGCACCCCTCGCGATGTGGGCGCTGACCCCAGCCGTCCGGGGCCTGGCCAACTCCCCCCGGCTGCGGTCGCTCCTGTGGGCGGGCCCGGCCGGTCCCGGCACGGGCGAGCCCGGGGCCGCACCCCAGCAGGACGGGGCCCGCGTCCGCCGCTCGGGAGACCGCGACCTGGCCGCCTGAGCCGACCTGGCCGCCTGAGCCGTACGGCCTCTCCCCGCGCGTCACCGCTTACGTCAGCGCTGCTCGTACCTCTGCTCCGCCCCCGCCGGGCCGCCCGGCGGGGGCGGAGCTTCGTGGGGTGGGGCGGCGGGGGCGGACGGGGCGGTGGCTTCGTGCTCCCGGGCGTCCGCGCGGGCCCGGTCCCGGGCCCTGCGTCCCGGGCCGCGCCAGCCGCAGCCGCAGCTCGCCCAGCAGAAGGAGCCGCGCTCCTGGACCGAGGCCGGGTGCGGTGCACGGGCGGCGTCCGGCTGGTGTTCGGGGGCTCGCTCTCGCACGTGACCACCGTACTTGGGCCGTGACGGCAGCTGACAGGGCCTCGTTGAACCGGCCGGGCCCGCACGACGCGACGGCAGGACTGGCGACAGCGGGGCGGGCCGGACCGGGCAGTGACCGGACGAGGGATCGGCAGGACATGACACAGGTGCGGCACGAACGAGGCGGCGCGGTCACCGTCCGGGTCCTGGCCGCGGCCGGTGCGGCCGGCGTGACGCTCCTCACCGCGACGGGATGCTCGCCGGGCGGCGCCGCGGCCACCGGCGCGAAGCCCGGCGGCCCGCCGGACGCGGCAGCGGTACGGCGGGCCGCCGAGACCCTGACCGCCGCCGGGAGCGCGCGGGTGCGCACCTCCATGGAGATGACCAGCGGCGGCACCCGGGTCACCGTCGGCGGCAGAGGGGCCTTCGACCTCGCGCGCCGCACCGGCCGGCTGAAGATCATGCTGCCCAGCGGCGCCCAGGGCGCCCGGCCCGGGGAGCGCAGGCCGGTCACCGAACTGATCGCACCCGGCGCGCTCTATATGAAGAACCGGGGCGCCGGGGTCCCCGACGACAAATGGGTCCGCCTGGACACCACGAGCCTCCCGGACGGAAACCTGGTGACCGGCGGCGCCACCGACCCCGTGAGCGCCGCCGAACTGCTGCGCGGCGCGCGCCGAATGGTCTACGAGGGCACCGATGAGCTGGACGGGGAGCGGGTGTGGCACTTCAGCGGGGTGGTGGACATCGAGCGCGCCGCCGTGGCCGCACCCCCGCGGGCGCAGCGGCAGTTGCGGGCGGCGGAGAAGGGGTTTTCCGGGCACCGGGTGCCGTTTGACGCCTATCTCGACGGGCAGGGGCGCCTGCGGAAGGTTCAGCACCGCTTCACCTTCGCCGGGAGCCCCGCGGGTTCGGCGGGGGCGGCGGGTTCGGCAGGCTCCGCAGGTCCGGCCGCCTCGCCCGCCTCGCCTGCCTCGTCCTCTGCGGGTGGTGCAGCCGAGGACGGCGAGGGCATCGTCGTCACCTCGACGACCAGCCTGGACGGCTTCGGGACGCGGGTGCGGGTCGTGATGCCCGAGCCGCGCGACATCTACGCGGGCAAGATCGCGGCACCGTAAGGGTCGGTCGCGGGTCCTCCGGGCCCGGGTGGCTGCGCGCTGACATGTGGGGGTCGGCGCCGGCGCGCTGGGTTCTGTGCCGAGAGGGAGGGAACCCGCGCATCCCGCGGAGGGATTCGGAGAGTTCCGCAGAGTTCCGAAGGGGTCCGAAGGGGTCCGTACAGAGGAGGCGGCCCGATGCGAAATGGTTCGGAAGTGCCATGCGCGGAGGGTGTGGCACTCCCTACGCTGGGGCTCTGGCGCAGGGGAGCGGCATGCGGGGGCGGCTCCGTAGCCCGGTCCGAGGAGCACAGGAGGTGATACGTGTGCCTGTATCGACGCCTGACGACAGGGGCGACGGCCGTGGGGGCCGTGGCCAGCGACGATCTCGGCTCCAGGACCACGTGGCCCTCGCCGAGATCGAGCTGTGCGGCGAGCTGATGATCGCCGCGTCCGCGGCCGAGGGTCCGCTGAGCGTGGCGCACATCGACGAGGTGCTCCGCCGCGCGGCGGGCGATCTGGACGAGGCGCCCCGCCGCTGAGGCCCGCGCCCCGCCGCTGAGGCCCGCGCCCCCCGCTGAGGCCCGCGCCCGCGCGCCGGGACCGCCGGGCCGCTTCCGGGTCGGGCCGGAGGCTGGGCCGGACTGGGAACACGTCCGGCCGGGAACGGGTTCCGGGTCAGGTCCGCATCAGGCGGGCGATGGCGGCGGTGGCCTCTTCGACCTTGGCGTCCATCTCGGCGCCGCCGTCCAGCGCCGCGTGGGCGACGCAGTGGCGCAGGTGCTCCTCCAGGAGCTGGAGCGCGAAGGACTGGAGGGCCTTGGTGGAGGCCGAGACCTGGGTGAGTATGTCGATGCAGTAGACGTCTTCGTCCACCATGCGCTGGAGTCCGCGGATCTGGCCCTCGATCCGGCGCAGCCGTTTGAGGTGCGCGTCCTTGTTCTTGGTGTAGCCGTGTTCGCCGGTGACCTGGTGTGCCGAGCACGCCTCGGAGGTGGCCTCCGCCACAGTGTCCGGCGTGTGCGCCTCTGGCGACGTCATGAGGTCCTCCCGTGGTCGAAGAGGGGCGGACGGTTGTGTTCCACACCTCGTCTCGATACCCCTGGCGGGTATATGATACCGGACTTCGCGGAGCCCGCTTCAGTGCGCGAGCCTCCATGGGTGACACTGGGGGTCGCCGGTTCGCCGTGGCCGGATGATGCGCCTAGCATCAACTCGACCGACACCGATGCATTCCGAGGACCCCCAGTGCGCTTTCGTCTGACCCCCAGGGAGACGAGCTTCTACGACATGTTCGCGGCATCCGCGGACAACATCGTGACGGGCTCGAAGCTCCTCATGGAACTGCTCGGGGCGGATTCCTCCGCGCGCGCCGAGATCGCCGAACGGATGCGGGCCGCCGAGCATGCGGGGGACGACGCGACGCACGCGATCTTCCACCAGCTCAACTCCTCCTTCATCACGCCGTTCGACCGTGAGGACATCTACAACCTCGCGTCCTCGCTCGACGACATCATGGACTTCATGGAGGAGGCCGTCGATCTCGTCGTCCTCTACCAGATCGAGGAGCTGCCCAAGGGGGTCGAGCAGCAGATCGAGGTCCTCTCGCGGGCGGCCGAGCTGACCGCCGAGGCCATGCCGAACCTGCGCACCATGGCGAACCTCACCGAGTACTGGATCGAGGTCAACCGCCTGGAGAACCAGGCCGACCAGATCCACCGCAAGCTGCTCGCGCACCTGTTCAACGGCAAGTACGACGCGATCGAGGTCATGAAGCTCAAGCAGGTCGTCGATGTGCTGGAGGAGGCGGCCGACGCGTTCGAGCACGTCGCCAACACCGTCGAGACCATCGCGGTCAAGGAGTCCTGACCCTCCGTGGACACCTTCGCGCTGATCATGACCGTCGGGGTCGCGCTCTTCTTCACCTACACGAACGGCTTCCACGACTCCGCGAACGCCATCGCGACCTCGGTCTCCACGCGCGCGCTGACCCCGCGCGCCGCGCTGGCCATGGCCGCCGTGATGAACCTCGCGGGTGCCTTCCTCGGCAGCGGCGTCGCCAAGACGGTGAGCGAAGGGCTCATCCAGACCCCGCACGGCTCCAGCGGCATGGGCATCTTGTTCGCCGCGCTCGTCGGCGCCATCGCCTGGAACCTCGTCACCTGGTACTTCGGCCTGCCCTCGTCCTCCAGCCACGCACTGTTCGGCGGCATGGTGGGCGCGGCGCTCGCGGGCGGTATCGCCGTGCACTGGTCCGGCGTGATCGAGAAGATCGTGCTGCCGATGTTCATCTCGCCGATCATCGGGCTGCTGCTCGGCTACCTGGTGATGTGCGTCATCCTGTGGCTCTTCCGCAAGTCGAACCCGCACCGCGCCAAGAGGGGCTTCCGTATAGCGCAGACCGTCTCCGCCGCCGGCATGGCGCTGGGGCACGGCCTCCAGGACGCGCAGAAGACCATGGGCGTCGTGGTGATGGCCCTGAGTATCGCCGAGGTCCAGGAGCACAACGAGATCCCGGTCTGGGTCAAGATCGCCTGCGCGGCGATGCTTTCGCTGGGTACGTACGCGGGAGGCTGGCGGATCATGCGCACGCTGGGGCGGCGCATCATCGAACTCGACCCGCCGCAGGGTTTCGCGGCGGAGACCACCGCCGCCTCCGTGATGTACACCGCGTCGTTCATGTTCCACGCGCCGATCTCGACCACGCACGTGATCACTTCGGCGATCATGGGCGTGGGCGCCACCAAGCGGGTCAGCGCGGTGCGCTGGGGGGTCGCGAAGAACATCATCCTGGGGTGGTTCATCACGATGCCCGCCGCGGCGGTGACCGCGGCCGTCGTCTTCTGGGCGGTCAAGCTGGTCTTCGGCTGAGGGCCGCGGTTGGGCTCGCGCCGGTTCGGCTCTTGCCCCCGCCTTTTCACCGTTTCCTTCTTGAGGCGGCCGGGCCTCCTGGTTTCTGTGCCCCCACATCGCCGGACGGGCTGCGAACAGCCCGTCCGGCGATGTGGGGGCACCTCCCGGCCCGAAGGCTGGGGGAGAGCCTGAACGCAAGCGGGGGCGCCGCCGCAGAGGTAACGACACCGCACCTCACAACAACGCGCCCCCGCCCGGAGGGAAGGGTGCCCGCGGTGGCACCGCCATGCAGCACCGCGGGCGGTCAGTGGGGTGAAAGCCGCCCGGCCTTCACCCGTCGGCGTTCACCCGAAGCGGCCCGAGATGTAGTCCTCGGTGGCCTGGACCGACGGGTTGGAGAAGATCCGCTGTGTGTCGTCGATCTCGACGAGGCGGCCGGGGTCGCCCACCTTGGCGAGGTTGAAGAACGCGGTGCGGTCCGAGACGCGGGCCGCCTGCTGCATGTTGTGCGTCACGATGACGATCGTGAAGCGCGACTTCAGCTCGCCGATCAGGTCCTCGATGGCGAGGGTGGAGATCGGGTCGAGTGCCGAGCACGGCTCGTCCATGAGCAGCACCTGCGGTTCGACGGCGATGGCGCGCGCGATGCACAGCCGCTGCTGCTGGCCGCCGGAGAGGCCCGAGCCGGGCTTGTTCAGGCGGTCCTTGACCTCGTTCCACAAGTTGGCGCCCTTGAGGGACTTCTCGACGATGCCGTCGAGGTCCTTCTTCTTGAAGTCGCCGTTGAGGCGCAGGCCGGCCGCGACGTTGTCGTAGATGGACATCGTCGGGAACGGGTTGGGCCGCTGGAAGACCATGCCGATGGTGCGGCGTACGGAGACCGGGTCCACGCCCGTGCCGTACAGGTCCTCGTCGTCGAGCATCACCTTGCCCTCGACCCGGCCGCCGGGGGTGACCTCGTGCATGCGGTTGAGGGTGCGCAAGAAGGTGGACTTGCCGCAGCCGGAGGGGCCGATGAAGGCGGTCACGGAGCGGGGTTCGACGGTCATGGATATGTCGTCGATGGCGCGGAAGCCGCCGTAGTAGGCGGACAGGCCGCTTACGTCGATGCGCTTGGCCATGGGAATCACTCTCTTAGTGCTTGGGGGCCTTCCAGCGGGCGATGCCGCGGGCGACCAGGTTGAGGATCATGACGAAGGCGATCAGCACGAGGGCGGCTGCCCAGGCGCGGTCGTAGGACGGCACGTTGCCGTTGGCCCACTGCTCGTAGATGTAGTACGGCAGCGAGGACTGGGCGCCTTCGAAGGGGTTCGCGTTGATCTGGGCCGAGCCGAAGACCAGCAGCAGGACGGGGGCCGACTCGCCCGCGATGCGTGCGACGGCCAGCATGATGCCCGTCGTGATGCCGCCGATGGCGGTGGGCAGCACGACCTTGAGGATCGTCTTCCACTTGGGCACGCCCAGGGCGAGCGACGCCTCGCGCAGCTCGTTGGGGACGAGCTTGAGCATCTCCTCCGTCGAGCGGACGACGATCGGCATCATCAAGATGGCCAGCGCCATGGCGCCCGCGAAGCCCGAGTATCCGAAGTCGAGGATGATGATCCAGAAGGAGAGGACGAACAGGCCGGCGACGATCGAGGGGATGCCGGTCATGACGTCCACGAAGAAGGTGACGGCCTTGGCCAGCTTGCCGGTGCCGTACTCCACCAGGTAGATCGCGGTCAGCAGCCCGATGGGCGCGGCGATCACGGTGGCGATGCCCACCTGTTCCAGGGTGCCGATCAGCGCGTGGTAGATGCCGCCGCCCGGCTCCAGGGTGATCACTCCGTTCATGGAGTGACTCAGGAAGTAGCCGTCCAGGATCTTCGAACCCCGCGCGATCGTCTCCCAGATGAGGGAGGCCAGCGGGATGACGGCGATCAGGAAGCAGACCCAGATGAGGCTGGTGGCCAGCCGGTCCTTGGCCTGCCGGCCGCCCTCGACCGCGCCGGCCAGGGCGGCGGTGAGTGCGACATAGAGCAGTGCGGCGATCAGGCCCCACTGGACGCGGCTGTCCAGTCCGCCCAGCACGCCGATGGCGACGCCGAGCGCGACCGAGGCCGCGGCGATCCCGAGCGGGGCCCAGCGCGGCAGCCGGGGCTGGCGCAGGGTGGGGGTCGGCTGGTCGGGTTCCACGGGGGCTTCGGCGGGGTTGGTGGCGAATGTCTGGCTCATCAGGCGTTCGCTCCCGAGTACTCCTTGCGGCGGGCGATGATCAGCCGGGCCGCGCCGTTGACCAGCAGGGTGATGAGGAACAGGACCAGGCCGGAGGCGATCAGCGCGTCACGGCCCATGGATCCGGCCTCCTTGAAGCCGGCGGCGATGTTCTGCGCGAAGGTGCCGCCGCCCGGGTCGAGCAGGCTGGCGCTGATCAGGAAGCTGGGGGAGAGGACCGTGGCGACGGCCATCGTCTCGCCCAGCGCGCGGCCCAGGCCCAGCATCGAGGCGCTGATCACGCCGGAGCGGCCGAAGGGCAGCACCGACATGCGGATGACCTCCCAGCGGGTGGCGCCCAGCGCGAGCGCGGCCTCCTCGTGCATCTTGGGCGCCTGCCGGAAGACCTCGCGGGAGACGTTGGTGACGATCGGCAAGATCATGATCGCCAGCAGGATCCCGACGGTGAACAGGGAGCGCGCGGCGCCGCCGCCGTAGGTGAACAGCCCGGTCCAGCCCAGGAAGCCGTCCAGCCACTCGTAGAGGCCGGTCAGATGGGGGACGAGGAAGAGCGCGCCCCACAGGCCGTACACGATCGAGGGAACGGCGGCCAGCAGGTCGATCACATAGCCGAGGGGGGTCGCGAGCTTGCGCGGCGCGTAGTGGGAGATGAACAGCGCGATGCCGACGGCGACGGGTACGGCCAGCACCATCGCGATGATCGAGCTGACGACGGTACCGAAGGCCAGGACGGCGATGCCGAAGACGGGCGGGTCCGCGTTGGCGTCCCACTCGAAGGTGGTGAGGAAGTTGCCTTCGTCGGCGCCGATGGCCAGCGCGGCGCGCCAGGTGAGGAAGACCGCGATGGCGGCCATGATCACCAGGAGGGCGATTCCGGACCCCTTGGAGAGACCGAGGAATATCTTGTCGCCCTTGCGGGTCCCACCCCTGACGGGCGGGTTTTCTGTAGCCATGGTTTCTCCGGTCTGACTGGTGCGGGCCGCTGCGCGCTTCGCGTTGCTGCGCGGACCAGCCCTTGGCGGTGCACCGGATGTTCACTTTCCGCGCTTTCCGGGATATTTGGGGCGCGGTGTGGCGTGCGAGGGAGCGGTGGCGGTGGGTTCGGCACCGCCGGACCGCTCCGTCTCGCTGTTGCCGTTCTTCTGCTGCTTCTGCTTCTGCTGTCGCCGTTGCCGCGGGGAGGCCCGCGGCAACGGCGGTTCAGGTCAGCTCAGGCTGTCCACCGTCGTGCGGACCTTGCCGATGATCTCGTCGGGGATCGGCGCGTAGCCCTTGTCGGAGAGGGCCTTTTGGCCGTCCTCGCTCGCGGTGTACTTCAGGAAGGACTTCGTCGCCTTCAGCGACTCCTTCTTGTTGCCCTTGTCGCAGGTGACCTCGTAGGTCGCCAGGACGATCGGGTAGGCGCCGTCCGCCTTCGTCTTGTAGTTCAGGTCGAGGGCGAGGTCCTTGCCCTTGCCGACGACCTTGGCCTCCGAGATGGCCTTGGAGGCGTTGTCCGTCGTGGCCTCGACGGGCGCGCTGGCACCGGTGTCGAGCTTGACGGTGTTCAGGTCGTTGCCGGTCGCGTAGGACAGCTCGACGTAGCCGATGGCGCCGTCGTTCTGCTTGACGTTCGTCGCGATGCCGGAGGAGCCGTCGGCGCCCTGGCCGCCCTTGCCGGCCCACGCCTTGGCGGGCTCGTGCTTCCAGGCGGCCGGGGCCGCGGTGTTGAGGTACTTGGTGAAGTTGTCGGTGGTGCCCGACTCGTCCGAGCGGTGGAACGCCTGGATCTTGGTGCCCGGCAGCTTCGCGTCCGGGTTGAGCTTCTTGATCTCCGGGTCGTTCCACTTGGTGATCTTCGAGTCGAAGATCTTGCCCAGCACGTCGGCGTTCAGCACCAGGTCATCGACGCCGCTGACGTTGTAGGTGACGGCCACCGGGCCGCCGACCATCGGCAGGTTGATGCCCTGGCCGCCCTTGCAGACCTTCTTGGACTGGGCGACCTCGTCCGGCTTGAGCGCCGAGTCCGAGCCCGCGAAGGCCGTCTTGCCCTGGAGGAACTCCTGGATGCCCGCGCCCGATCCGGTGGGCTTGTAGTTGAGCTGGGTGTTGCCGCACGCCGACTGGTAGGTCTGCGTCCACACGTCCATCGCGTTCTTCTGCGCGCTGGAGCCGGAGGCGAGCAGCTTGCCCTCACCGTCACACTTGATCTTGCTGGCGGCCTTGGTGTTCTCGCCGCCGGATCCACCGGAGTTGTTGTCCGAGCCGCAGGCGCTCAGGACCAGGGCGCCACAGGCCGCGAGAGCGCCGAGAGCTACGGCGCTGAGCCGGTTGGTGCGCTGAAGCTTCACTTTCGTTCAGTTCCTTCCTGGACCCGGAGAGGCGGCCGGGCGGCCGTCTGGCTCTCTGGCTATGGGGCGCGGTCCCCGCTGAACGGAGCGACGCGCTCTTGGTACGGCCGAAATTAGGCAGATCAGGTGAATCGGCCAACGGAGCTGAGTGAACGCGGAGTGAACCTCGGCGGTCAGCCCGGTGCCCCAGTCTGCCGGGGGCCTCGCACCCCCGGTGCGGCCCGCCGCACTCGTACCCCCGCCGCCGACGGGGACTCTCTCCCGGCGCGTACTCATCAGTACACGGCTCTGTCGGTTTCGGGGACGGCATGGCACCATCCGCTGAGTTGGCCTCAGTTGACCATACAAACAGGGGGTGGCCCGGGTGGGGTGGCCGCAGACCAGTTCGACCCTCTTATCGGAACGAGACGGCTCTCCCGGGGTGCCCGGCACGCGCGGCACCTCGGCGCCGCGTGACGCACAGGGCACGCACGGTGCCAGGGTGCGCGGCATGCGCGGCGCCCTCGTCGTCGCCTGCGCCACGGCGCTCCTCGCCGGGTCCGCACTCGGCACGGCTCACGCGGAGCCCCGCACGCCCGGGCCCGGGAAGCCCGGACCCCGCGCCGAACCGGACAACCCCAGGCCGGATGAGCCCCATCTGGGCAAACCCGACCTGGAGCGGATCCGCAAGGACATCGAGCGGCTGCACGATCGCGCCGAGTCCGCGACGGACGCCTACAACGCGGCCGAGGACAAGGTCGAGAAGCAGCAGAAAGCCATCGTCCAGCTCGCCAAGCGCATCGACTCCACCCAGGGCAAGCTCGACAAGCTCACCACCACCGCGGGCGCCATGGCCCGCGCGCAGTACCGCTCCGGCGGCATGCCCGACGAGGCCAGGCTGATGCTCGCCGACGACCCGGCGAGCTTCCTGCACGACGTCTCCCTCGTACGCAAGGGCCAGCAGGCCACCCGTGGAGTCCTCGGCAGCCTCGGCAAGACCCGCGCCACGCTGGAGGATTACGCCGCGGACGCCACCGACGAGTGGAAGAAACTGGAGAAGAACCGGAAGAAGAAGAAAGCCGCCAAGAAGAAGATCACCGCGCAGCTGAAGAAGGCCGAGTCCATCGAATCGGGGCTCAAGGAGAAGGAGCGCGAGCGGCTGCGGCGGCTGGAGAGCAGGGCCGCCAGGGCGGCGCAGGCCAAGTGGCTGAGATCCGGCGCGATCAAGGGCCTGGAGAAGAGCGCGGCCAAGGCGTCCCCGGCCGGTCGGCGCGCCATCGCGTGGGCGTCCCGGCAGATCGGCAAGGACTACGTGTGGGGCGCCGAGGGCCCCGACACCTTCGACTGCTCCGGGCTGACGATGCGGGCCTGGGGGGCGGCGGGCAAGCGCATTCCGCGCACCTCGCAGGAGCAGTGGAAGCAGCTGCCCAGGGTCCCCGTCGGGAAGATGCGGCCGGGGGACCTGATCATCTACAAGAAGGACGCGAGCCACGTCGGGATCTACGTCGGCGACGGCGCGCTCTTGCACGCGCCGCGCACCGGGCGGCAGGTCACGGTCGAGGGCGCGGGCACGATGCCGATCCTGGGCGTCGTACGGCCCGACAAGTGAGCCGGGTCACCGTACGGGGGTTGCGAATCGGCGCCGCCGTGGGCGGGTGGGCGGTGGGCTGTCGGAGCCGATGCCGGTGTCCGGCGATGCCGGTGCAGGCGAGGCTGGTGCCCGGTGGTGTGACGCTGGTGCCCGGCGGTGTTCGGTGCCGGCGGGGTGAGATCGGACACGGCGGGGGCCGCGTGACGTTGGTCATGCACAGGCCGACATTTCCTGCCCTTTGAGAGGCGAACTCCCGTTTTTCCGGCGGCATATGACGAAGGCGGGTTGCCCTCAGCCATTCCGTACGTGTGCGCGAGAGCGCTAAGGTCTCGTCCGATAGCCCGGGATGACGAGCGGCCGACCAGCGCGCGCGTTCCGGGCTGAACCATGGTGGCGGGCCATCTGGTGCGCCACCACGCCGCCCTCGGGGGAGGGAGAGGTCCCATCATGTCCGTAAGCGCGCCTTCAGCGGCCTCCGCGCCGCAGACGGCGGCACAGGCCGTGTCCGGCCAGGCTCCGCCCGCGGAGCAGCAGGGCGCGGGCGGCATCGGTCTGACCCTGCTCGTGATCGAGGACGATCCGGCGGGTGCCCTGAGCGTGCCGCGCATGCTGGACGAAGGCGGCAGGCCCGTCAAGGTGCGCACGGCGCGCAATCTGACCGAGGCCGCACGGCTGCTCACCGACGATGTCCACTGCATCCTGCTCGACCTCTCGCTGCCCTGCGACGAGGCGGGCGGGGACAGCGCCGACCGCATCGACCGCATCGACCGTAGCGACCGTTTGGACAGCGCCGCCGCCGCGCGGGAGTGCCGCCTCCGGGGCCAGGGCGACGGCGACGGGACGCGCGTGCGGGGCGCGCGGTACGGGACCGGCGCGGCCGGTGGGGGCGAGGCCGGGCGTGTGGGCGACGCGGCACCCGCGTACGACGCGCCGCACGCGCCCCATGCGAACGGCGAAAGGCACGCCAGTGGCGAGTGCTACGCGAGTAGCGGGGCGTACGCGAGCCTCGGGAGGGGCGTGAGCGCCGGGACGGACGTGAGCGCCGGAACGGGGGCGGGCCTCGGTACGCGGGCGGGCGAAGGGGCGCGGGAGACGGAGGGGACCCGCGGGGACAGCGACGGGACGGCTCGCGAGGGCGCTGCGGCGGAGTCGGGCGAGCTGGAGATCCTGCGGCGGGTCCTGCGTATGGCGCCCCGGCACGCGGTGCTGGCGCTCACCGACGGCGCCGACGCGGAGCGCGACGCCGACGCCGTACGGGTCGGCGCACAGGACTACCTCATCCGCGACGAACTCGACGGCAGGCTGCTGACCCGCGCCATCCGCTACGCCGTCGAGCGCAAGCGCAACGACCTGGCCCAGCGCCAGCTCACCGAGACCCGGCTGCGGGCCCAGGAGAACGCCCGGCTGGAGCGCGGGCTGCTGCCCAGACCGCTGCTGGAGGGCAGCGAACTGCGGTTCGCCGCGCGCTACCGCCCCGGCCGCTCCCGCGCCCTGCTCGGCGGCGACTTCTACGACACCGTGCGCACGCCCGACGGCACGGTGCACGCCATGATCGGCGACGTGTGCGGCCACGGCCCGGACGAGGCCGCCCTCGGCGTCGAACTCCGTATCGCCTGGCGCGCGCTGACCTTCGCCGGGCTGTGCGGGGACGCGCTGCTCAGCACACTCCAGAAGGTGCTGGAGCACGAGCGGGCCAGCGAGGAGATCTTCGCGACGCTGTGCACCGTGGACATCGACTCCGACGGCCGCAGCGCGGGCATCTGCCTCGCGGGGCACCCCTCACCGCTGTTCGCGGGCGCCGGGGGCGCCGCGCCCAGGGTGCTGCCCTATGACGAGAGCGGGCCGGCGCTGGGACTGCTGCCGAAAGCCCGCTGGCCGCGCCGACGGGTGGCACTGGGCCGCGCCTGGAGCCTGATGATGTACACGGACGGGCTGATCGAGGGCCGCGTGGACGAGGGCGCGGGCGGCAAGGAGCGGCTCGGACAGCAGGGCATGCTCGACATCGTCTCCCGGCGGATGGCGGAGGGAGCCCGCGGCGAGCGGCTGCTGGACGCGACGATGAACGATGTGCGGCACCTCAACGGCGGCGAGCTGACGGACGATGTGGCCGTCCTGCTGCTGGACCGGGCCGCTGACCGCTGAGCTGCCGAGCCGCTCAACTGCTGAGCCCGGCGAGCCGGCCGCGAGCAGCGGACTTGGGCACCCAGGCTTGGGCGCGTGGGTTTGGGCGCGTGGGCTTGGGGTGCTCGGGCCCACCGAGCGCCGGGGGCCGGGGAGTGCGGGGGCGGGAACCGGGAGCGGCGGGGCAGGGGAGGGGGTCAGCGGCCGTTGAACGGTCCGTAGGGACCGTCGCTGCTGCTGCCGCCCCTGCGGCGACCGCCTCTGCCGCCACCGCTGATCTGCTTGAGCGCCGGGCGGACGTCCACGATGTAGACGATGCTGGCGACCAGGCCGGCGAGCGTGAGGAGCATCCCGAGGCCCGGGATCGGCAGCAGATTCACCACGACGGCGATGCCCAGGATGATCAGCCAGAACTGCTTGGTCTGCTTGTCGGCGGCGCGGTAGGCGTCCTCGCGCCGGATCGCCCCGTCGACAAAGGCGAACACTGCCAGGGCGAGGATGACGAGGTTGATCAGCCCCATCACTGTCGTGAAGCCCTGCATCAGCATGGTGTCCACACTCCTGGTCGGTCTCGGTCGCTGTCTCGTCGCTCTCCGGGCGCGGGCGGGCCGTTGGCCGTCGGGTCACGGTACCCCAGCACGGGAAGAACGGGCCGGGCACGTGAATGGTGCCCGGCCCGTCCGTATCCCGTCCATCTCCGTCTGCCGATGCGCGGTCTGCCGATGCGCGGTCTGGCGATGCGCGCGGGCAGGACGGTCGGGACGGTCAGGAACCAGCCTTGGGAGGCGAGGACGGCTTGCGCGGCGTGGCGTTCTTGCGGGTGGTCCCGCTCTTCTTGCTGCCGGCCGCGGAACCGGAGGATCCGGAGGCCCCGGGGGTCTTGGCGCTGGAGCCTGTTGCGGAGGTTGCGGAGGTTGCGGAGGTGCCGGAGGCGGACTCGGGCCCGGTCTTCGTCCCGTTCGAGGGGGTGCCCGTCGCGGTGTCGGCCGGGGGCTCGGCGACCTTCACGGGCTCGCGCCGCACCGTCACCTCGGTGACATCGGGCTCGTCGTCGCCCTCGCCCCGCCAGTTCTTGACCGCCTCGCGTCCGCGTACGGCCAGTTCGTCGTAGGTCTCACGGGCCTTGACCGCGTACTCCGCCGCGACGCCGAGGCTCTGGAGCGCGAGATGCTGCGCCTGCTCACGGAGCTTCTTGATGTCGGTGTCGATCCCGCCGAGGGTCTCGCTGACCTTCGCCTGGGTCTCCTTGGCCTGCTGGGTGACCTTCGCCTGTACTTCCTTCGGGTCCGTCTCGCGCACGGCGGCGAGGGCCTGCGGCGCCTCTTCGCGGAGCTTGTCGAGGACACCGGCGGCGAAGTAGAGCGGCGTCGGGTCGGTGAGGGTCTTGCGCAGGTCGTTCGCGTTGGGCATGAGGGTGCGCCTCCGTGGCTGAACTCGTTGGCCGGCTGAACTCGTTGACTCGTTGACTCGTCGCTCGTGAACTCGCGGCATGGGCTGATCCGCGGTGCGGCTCCGGCGTTGCCGTTCGTACGTCTGCTGCTCTCAGGTCCGCTGCCCGTCGGACCCGGGCTCAGGTCCGGAACCGGAACCGGTGCCGGGCCCGGAACCGGTGCCAGGTCTGGACCCGGCGCCGGGGCGGTCCGGGCCTGCCTCCTGGGCGGGCTCCTCCTGCCCCCGGCCGTTCTCCTTGCGGAACGACTCGTAGATCTGGAGCAGCGCCTGCTTCTGCTGTTCGTTGATCGACGGATCCGCGAGGATCGCGGCGGGCACCTGGAGCAGGTCCTGCCGGTCGCGCTCGTCGAGAATTCCGGCCTGCACGTAGAGCGTCTCCGCCGAGATCCGCAGTGCCTTGGCCAACTGCTGGAGGATCTCCGCGCTCGGCTTGCGCAGGCCGCGTTCGATCTGACTCAGGTACGGGTTCGAGACACCGGCGGCGTCGGCGAGCTGCCGCAGGGACAACTTCGCGTTCCGCCGCTGCTCCCGCAGGAACTCCCCGACATTCCCGACATTGAGCGAGGCCATGTCCCCCAGCGTGCACCCTGTTGCTAACTTTTGCAAGCATCTCGCTTGCAAGTGTGGCCCTGCGGTGCGGAGGGTTGGCGAGGCTGAGCGCGGTAGGTGTCGTCTGGGCGAGACATCTGCCGTATGCCGCCTACCTGATGACCGGCGGCTGCGGGATGCGCGTGCGAGGGTCTGGTCAGGAGGTGGGGAGGAGCCAGGGGCAGGTGGACCGTCATGATCAGGTGGCAGGTCTCGTCGCCCGCTCCGCGGTAGGTACGGGGGGTGTCGCCGTCGAAGGTGGCGGTCTGGCCGGTCCGGCCGGTCCGGCCGGGGTGCTCCGTGCCGTCGAGGACGAGGACCATCTGGCCCGAGGTGACGCTGACGGTCTCCACGACTCCGGCCTGACGGGGATGGCTCGGGTAGTCCTCCCCCGGCTCCAGCCGCCAGAGCCACACCTCGACCGAGGACTCCGCCCGCGTCGCCTTCCTCCTCGAAACCCTCCACGCCAGCCGCGACGGCCGCCTCCTCAAGACCGCCGCCGAGGAACTGACCGGCCTGCTCCTGCCCCACACCGAGCAGACACGGGTGCACTGACTCGGCCCGCAGCGGCCCGAGGCAGCCGTCCTCGCCCTCTGAGCGCGTGCGGCTGCTGAAGCGGCGACGGCCGCGACCGGGCCCGGGGCGGTCAGCGGCCGGGGACGGGCAGGGCTCCCTCGGTGTACTGGGCGCGCCCGAAGCCGAACGACCAGTCCTGGGGGCCGTTCTCGAAGACGGAGACGAAGACGTCCTCGCCACCGATACCGAGGGATTCCAGCCGTTCCGCGAGGGTGCGGAAAACGCGTTGCTTGACCTCGGTGGTGCGGCCTTCCTGGGTGAAGATCTGGATCATCACCAGCTGGTCGCTGCGCTCGAAGCCGAGTCCGGCGTCGAGGGCGATGACGTGGTCGGCGTCGTGCTCGGTGACGATCTGGAACCTGTCCCGCTCGGGGATGCCCAGCACGTCCACCAGCGAGCGGTGCGTCGCGTCGGCGATGGCCCGTAGCTCGTCGGGACGGCGGCCACGGATGAGATCGATGCGTACCAGAGGCATGCCGGTGGCTCCTTGTGTGGGGTGTGGGGCGTCGTGTGTGGTGCGGAGGGCTGTGGGGTGGGCAGGTCAGCGGGGCAGCCGTACCCAGGTGCCGTGGTCGGCGACCGCCGGCAGGGACGACAGGCCGGCCTCGTAGAAAGCGTGCTCGATCTCAGACCGGCCCTCGGAGAAGTGCGCCCAGCCGTCGTAGTGGGCCGGGATGACGAGGTCCGCGCCGAGGACGGCGGCTGCGGCGGCGCCGCGGCTGTCCAGGGACAGCGGACGGCCGTCGAACTTCGCCGGGACGCGTGCCGCTCCCGCGTGCAGCACGGCCACGTCGATGCGCGGCGCCTCGCGGGAGATCTCCGCGACCGTACGGATCGAGGCGTTGTCGCCGCTCACATAGACGGTGGGAAGCCCCTGTCCCGCCAGCACGAACCCGATGACCTGGCAGTTGACGTGGCCGTCGTCGCGTTCGCCGTCCTCGGGGCCGTGGACCGCGGGCACCGCTGTGACGCTGAGATCGCCGCCGTCCGGGCGTTCGAGGGTGTGGGTCTGCCAGGCGGCGAGGCCGGTCGCGGGAGTGCCGAGGCGCTCGGCGCCGCCCGTGGCGGTGTGCAGCAGCGGGGCTGCCCGCGCGAAGGCGCGGCCACGCTCGTCGAAGTTGTCCGCGTGGCTGTCGTGGCTGACCAGCACCAGATCCACTGGCCCCACCGCGTTCTCGTCGGCTGCGGGACCGGCCGTCTTGGTGAGGTATCCGTGCGGGCCGGGCTCGTCGAAGGTCGGATCGCTGACGATGCGCAGCCCGCCGAGGTCGATGACCGCCGTGGGGCCGCCCGGGACGGTGATCGCGCATTCCTGCCGGGGCAGTTGTGCCGTGCTCATCGGCGTCCTCGCTGCGTGGTCGGGGTGTGGTGCTGCGTGGCCGGGTCGGGCGTGTGTCGCCTGTTGCCCTGTTGCCGTGTTGTGGCTTGTTGCCTGTCGTGTGACCGACGCTAATGACCGCCTTGTCCGGCCGGAAATGCCTGGCACGACGCATGCATGGATAACAGGCATGGACGCAGCCCATCGGCGCGCCGCCGCGCGCGTCAGGGCGTTGAGCCCCAGAGGGCGGCGTCCAGGAACTGGCGGATCAGGGTGCGCTGGGGTGCGTCCTGGCGGTGGATGAGGCTGACCGGGCTGGGCGGGGCGCCGGTCAGGGGTACGAAGCGGAGGGCCGGATGCCGGGTGCGGCGGCGGGCGACCTCGGGGACGATGCCGATACCGCGGCCGGTGGCGACCGTCTCCAGCCACTCGTCGTAGTTGGCTGTCTCGATGATCTGGGCCGGGCGCAGGTCGGCGGGCCAGGACCAGGGGCCGGTGGTGCCGCTGACCGTGTTGACGACCAGTGGCCAGTGCCGCACGTCCGACCAGGCCAGGTGGTCCATGCGTGCCAGGTCGCAGTGCTCGGAGCACACGGCGATGCGCGGTTCGTCGGCCAGCCGTACGGCACGGGCGCCGCTGGGGGTTTCGACGTCTCCGCGGACGAACGCGATATCGACGGTGTGGCGGCGCAGGGCCTGGAGGGGGTCGTCGGTGCGCGTCAGGACGACTGAGGCGCCCGTGGTCTTCTCGAAGGAGCTGACCGTCTGCTGTGCCCAGGGGTCGGGCAGCAGCCAGCTGAAGCCGAGGCGCAGCGTGACGCGGCGGCTCACCGACGCGAGAGCCTCGTCCATGGTCGCCAGGACCCGCTCGGCGTGTACGAGGAACTGTGCGCCGGTCTCGGTCAGTTCGACGTGCCGCGAGGAGCGGTCCAGCAGGCGGACACTCAGCTTGCCCTCCAGTTGCGCGATGGTGCGGCTCAGGGCCGGCTGCGTGATCAGCAGTTCCCCGGCGGCCCGGGAGAACGAGCGGTGGCGGGCCACGGCCGTGAAGGCCCGCAGGTGGCGCAGCTCCACGTCCGTGACGTCCATGCCCCGGCCGCCCCTCTCACTCGTCCGTGTCCGCTCACTCGTCCGTGTCTGCCATGCCTGCGGCGCCCTCCGCTGCATGACGGCAGCCCTGCCTGCGACGCCTCCGACGCATCACGCCAGCCATGCCTGCGGCGCATAGTGGCAGCGTAATCGGCATTTCACAGGTGCGCAGGGGCTGCTTAGCGTCGAAGACAGCCCGTGGACCACACCAGGAAGGTGCCCCAGCAGTGAAGTCGTCAGCAGCCGTCCGGCCCCCGGTGGCCGGAAAGATATCGGCTCCGCCCCGCCCGGGAACACCGTCGCCGTGGGCGATCGTCGCCCAGGCCGCGTCCGCCCTCGCCGTGGCGATGGGGATCGGCCGATTCGTCTACACCCCGATCCTTCCCCTCATGCACGAGCAGGCGGGACTCTCCTCGGCGCTCGGGGCGAACCTGGCCACGGCGAACTTCGCCGGCTACCTCGCCGGTGCCCTGGCCGGCATCGCCGCCCCCGCCCTCGTACGGTCCACCCTGGCGCTGCGCAGTTCGCTCCTCGTCCTGGTGGCGACGCTGGCGCTCATGCCGGTCACGCACGACGGCACCGCCTGGTTCGGCCTGCGCCTCGTGGCCGGTGCCGCCAGTGCGCTGGTCTTCGTGATCGCCGTCAGCGCGATGCTCTCCCGCCTTCAAACCCACCCCCACCCCCACGCCCACCACCTGGTCGGCTGGGGCTTCGGCGGGGTCGGTGCCGGGATCGCCCTGTCCGGTCTGCTGGTCGCCGCGGTGCAGGCCGCCTCCACCTGGCAGGCCGCCTGGTGGACCTGCGCCGCGCTCGCCGCCGTACTAGGCGCCCCGGCCTGGCGGCTCGCTCTGCAGCCGGAAGCCGCCGGCACCAGAACTCCTGCGGCGCCGCACGCCGAACGACCCCGTACCCACCGCTGGTTCCTCGCCCTGTTCGCCAGCTACACCTTCGAGGGCATCGGCTACATCATCGCCGGAACCTTCCTGGTCGCCGCGATCCAAAAGGATGTGGGCGGCAGGCTCGGCGGCGGAGCCTGGATCGTGGTCGGCCTCGCCGCCCTGCCCTCCTGTGCGCTGTGGACCCGCCTGGCCCGCCGCTGGTCCCGCCCGGCCCTCCTGCTCACCTCGCTGACCATCCAGGCCGCCGGTATCGCCCTGCCCGCGCTGCTCGGCGGCGCCACGTCCGCGCTCGTCTCCGCCGTCCTGTTCGGCGCCACCTTCATGGGCGTCAGCACCATCGCCCTGTCCATCGGCAGCCATCTGCGAGTGCCCCGGGCCGTGGCCCTGTTGACCGCCGGATACAGCATCGGCCAGATCCTCGGCCCGTTGCTGGCCGCCCCGCTGCTCCACCACGGTTACCAGCAGGCACTGCTGCTCGGCAGCGCGATGGTCCTCGCCGCCGCGACCGCGTCCGCCGCGGTCTGCGTCCGCTTCCCGCACCACCTCGGCTCTGTGACCGCGACGGCCTGACACCTCCACATTCACCAGGGCCTGACTCCGCTGCCTTCACCAGGGCCTGACTCCGCTGCCTTCACCAGGAGTTGTCGTGCGCGCGTTGATATCCGACCTCGGAACAGACCTTCCCCGCGTACATCCTGGGCTCGCAGGCGCGGGCGATGCCATCGCCATCGTCGTCACCACCTCCACCTCCACCTCCACCTCCATCTCCATCGCCCTGTCCCACCGCCGCGATCCCAGCCCAACGGACCTCGAAATCCTCCTGTCCGCCCCGAAAAAGCACAGTTGCCCCGCCCCAGGGTGCGCACTAAGGTCGCCCAGGTGACTGCCGGGTCGGCCATGGGCCACACACGAGTGAGGCGCCCGGCCTCGGCGTGAGCGCGAGGCGGGCAAGAGCCCCGCCCCCTCTCCGGATCTTCCCTCCCAGCGCTCTTCCAGCGCAGCGCACTTCCAGCGCCCTCCCAGAGCCCTCGCACGGCGCTCTGCCCAGCGGATTCAAGACCCGGAGACACGCCTCAGATGTCACTAGATCAGCAGCGGCACGAAAACAACTCCCCGTTGGCCACGGCCGGCGTCCAGTTGAACCACACCGCTGTTTACGCCGCCGACCGCCAGCTTTCGGCCGAGTTCATCGCCACGATCCTGGGCCTGAAAGTCAGCGCTCCGTTCGGGCCGTTCCTGCCCGTCGACCTCGGCAACGGTGTGACGCTCGACTACTACGAAAAGCGCGACGAGCCGATCCAGCCCCAGCACTACGCGTTCCTCGTTCCCGACGAGCAGTTCGACACCATGATCGCCCGGCTGGACGCGGTCGAGGTCGTCCACTACGCCGACCCCCACCACACCGAACCCGGCCGTATCAACCGCCTCTTCGGGGGACGGGGCGCGTACTTCGCCGACCCGGACGGCCACAACATGGAGATCATGACCCGGCCCTATGTCCGGCCCTAGAAGGCCGTCCGACGGCAGCATGTCGGGCTCCACCCCCGCCTCCGGTCACCCGCCTCCGGTCACCTGTCGCTCGTTGCCCGTCGCCAGTTGGGCCTCAGCGTCTCGCTCGATCTGAGACATCGCACGTCAGGGCGCTGCTCTGCCTGACGTGAGCGGGTGCGGAGTCTGTCGTGCGCCGTCACGGCCACGTACCTTCGCGGCATGGATGACGAGGTCTTCCGGGCTTGCCGGGCTTGCCGGGCTTGCCGGGCTTTCCGATCTTTCCGGAATGTCCGGGATATCCGGGTGTTCCAGTCTTTCCGGGAGCGTCGGCTGGCCGCGATCTATGATCCGCTCGATCCCGACCGCAGCGACCTGGATGCCTACCTCGGCCTCGCGGATCGGCCTCGCGGAAGAGTGCGGAGCAGGACACGTCCTGGACATCGGCTGTGGCACAGGTGTCTTCGCTCTTCTCCTGGCCGGGCGCGGGGTCGGCGTTGTCGGCGCCGACCCCGCTGCGGCTTCGATCGACGTGGCCAAGTCCAAGCCCGGCAGCGAGAAGGTCCAGTGGGTCTGCGGGGACGCGACAGTGCTTCCCCCGCTCCACGCCGATCTCGCGACCATGACGGCGAACGTCGCACAAGAGATTGCCGAGCCCGAAGCGTGGCGGGCGAACTTGCGCGGTGCTTACGAAGCCCTGCGGCCGGGCGGGCAGTTGGCGTTCGAGACGCGGAACCCGGCGCGGCGGGCCTGGGTGTCATGGAATCGCGAGGCTTCCCACAAGGTGACAGAGGTGCCCGGCGTCGGCACCGTGGAGAGCTGGGTGGACCTGCTCGATGTGACCGGAGCGCTCGTGAGTTTCCGTTGGAACTACGTGTTCGCCGCGGACGGGCAGGTGCTGGCGTCGGATTCGACGCTGCGGTTCCGTGAGCGCCAGGAAGTCGAACGCGACCTGGTCGCACACGGGTTTGTGGTGGAAGACGTACGCGATGCCCCTGACCGGCCGGGCAGGGAGTTCGTCTTCATCGCCTCCCGCCCGGCATCAACTCGCCGCTCGCCGAGGGCCGGTCGGGGCCGGTCCCGCAAGTGATCCGAGGCACGTGCCGCCATCTTTCGGCTCTCGTGCTGGGCCTGGGCTGGTCCTCGGCTGGGCCTGTCGGGGGTTTCGGCGGGCCTGATATGGGTCTGGGCGGGGGTTCGGTGGGTCTGGGCGGGCCTGGGGTGGGCGGCCCTTCAGCGGCGTACGGATTCGCGGCGTGGCGCGGGCGCCCACCCGTGCGCCGGGTCACCACCCGGCGCCCCTCGTGCGCCGGGTCACCAGTTGATGGCGTTGTCCATCGACGTCTGCCAGTACGTGACCTTGATCGAGTCGTCCACGTAGACGCCCTTGGCGGGGAGCGCGGGGTGGGCGCCCTTGCCGACGCTTTCGTTGCCGGAGCGGCCCTGGAAGTAGACGGCCAGGGAGTTCTCCGTCCGGCCGTTGGAGCCGCTGCCGTCGGTGGCCGACAGGTTCACGCCCGCGTAACCGGACTCGCCCGGCCGGAGGCCGACGACCGCCTGCGGCTTGGTGTTCTCATCGACCGGCGGCACCGACTGGGCCTCACCGAAGGCGACAGCCGGATACCCGTACAGGAAGCAGGTCTTCTTGCCGGTGTTGGTGACGGTGAGGAGCATGCGGTTCACCGGGCGCTTCAGCGGAGCCGCGACGGTCTTGGTATTGGAGCCCTCGCAGGTGACGAACTTGCCGGAGGAAGCGGAAGCCGGGGCCGACTTGGCGACAGGGGCCGACTTCGCGTCGCCGGACGAGCCGTCGGCTGACGCCTGCTTGTGCGCGGACGCGGCCGACTTGGTGGAGAAGCTGGACGTGGACGAGTTCGCCGGCGCGCTCTTGTCGTCCCCGCTCTTCGCGCTGCCGCACGCGGTGAGGGAGAGCGCGGCGAGCGCGACGGTCGCGGCGGCCGTCACCAGCCGGGTACGGGAGTGGGGGTGGGCGTGGGAGGGGGTGTGGGTGCGGGCGGGAGTGTGGGAGGGGGTGCGGGGGTGGCGGATGCTGGACATGTGGGCAGTGCCCCTTCGGTGTTCGAGCGGGAGTGATGCTTGGATGACTGGAGCTTGTGGGGTGACCCGTCCCAGCCGCCATGATCTGCTGCCAGTTGGGGACGCTGGAACACTGAAACAGGCTCTGAACTGGGGAAACGTAGGGTCCTTGGAATGCGGGAATGGGACGTGGGGGAGTAGTGGAGCGAGTGTCGGAGGCGACGGGGGCCGGGGGGCGGGACGGGTTCGCGGCACTGCTGCGCGAGTTGAAGGACCGCTCGGGCCTGAGCTACGGGGCGCTGGCCAAGCGGCTGCACATGAGCACATCGACGCTGCACCGCTACTGCAACGGCACGGCGCTCCCGAACGAGTACGCGCCCGCTGAGCGTCTCGCACGCGTGTGCCGTGCGACGCCGCAGGAGCTGATGGAACTGCACCGGCGATGGATCCTCGCGGACGCGGCGCGCAGGGGGAGGGGCGAGCAGGGCGCGGTGGCCGGGTCGTCCGGGGCGGGGGAGGCGGCTGGCGCGGCTCGGGGGGACGGCTCGTCGGAGGCGGCGGATACCGGTTCGACGGGGGACGCGGCGGAGCGGTCGAATACGGCGTCCACGCCGGGACCGGACCCAGCATCTCCGTCCACGCCGGAGCCGACACCGACACCGACATCGGCCTCGACATCCGCTTCGGGATCGGCGCCGACACCGGCATCGGTATCGGTATCGGCGCCTGCGGTCACATCGGACTCCGCCGCCGCCCCGGATGGGGCGTCCTCGCCCGGCCGGGACAGCGCGGACGGCGAAGGCGGGGAGGACGGCGAGACTGCCGGGGACGGTGGCGAGGACGGCGAGGGTGGCGGCGAAGTCGGTGGGGGCGGTGAACCGGTCGCGATCGACGCGCCGGGCGAGCCCACGCCATCGGTGCCACGGGGCCGTCGTCGTAGCGCGCTGATCGCCGCCGCCGCGGTGACCGCCGTGCTGGGAGCCGTCGCGCTCGCCGTCAGCGTCCCCTTCGGCGGGGGCGGCAACGGTGCGGCGAACCAACGGGAAGCCGGTGCCGCCGCGACCACCGGCGGCCCGGAGCCGTCGGGCGTACGCTCCGCCCCCCGCTCCCCGGGAGCCAAAACCCACGGGCCCTCCGGCTCCGCCCCGGCCTCCGCCGACGAGTCCGGCAAGAGCAGACCCGGCGCCTCGCAGGGCGGGGACGGGCGGGGTGTGGCCGGGGCCGACAAGGGCGGCGGTGCCGCACCGCTGAACGTCGCCATCCGCCCCTACGTCTACGAAAGTCCGTGCAGCCAGCACTTCCTCGTGGACAGCGGGCCCGAGCAGGTCGGCCCGCCCGCGAACGAGCAGGACGCGCCGCGCTGGGCCGCCGCCTACGGCGCGGTCTCCTCGGGGGAACAGCGGGTCGCCCTCACCGTTCAGGGCACCGGGCGAGAGACGGTCGTGCTGGAGGCGTTGCATGTGCGCGTCGTCGCCAAGGGTGCGCCGCTCGCCTGGAACGACTATGCGATGGGTGTCGGCTGCGGTGGCGGAGTCGGCACCAAGTCGTTCGACATCGACCTCGACAAGGGCAGCCCCCGGGCTGCCGTCAAGAACGGCCAGCGCGACTTCCCGTACAAGGTCAGCGAGTCCGACCCGGAGGTCTTCTACGTCACCGCGCACACCAAGGCGCACGATGTGCGCTGGGACCTCAGCCTGGAGTGGTCCAGCGGCAGCCGCCGCGGCACGGTGCACCTCGACAGCGCCGGTACCCCGTTCCGCACGAGCGGGGGCGCCGGCCGGCCGGGCTACGACTACCCGTTGGGCGGCGGCGAGTGGGTCGAGCGAGAGGGCTGACCGGTCACGCGGCGGGTCAGGGCTGCGGTGCCCCGGCCCGCGCGGCAACTCCGGCGGGGCCGTACAGGCCGGACTTCGTCGTACTGGGCCGACGTCGCTGTCCCGGGCGGGCTTCGGGGCTCCGGCGACCCGGGGCGGTGGCCGACGATCGCCGCCGCACTCGGCGTTTGCGTGTGCGGCACGCCGCGCGGCCATTTCCTTGCGGATACGGGAAGTGATCACACCGCACGCCCACAGCCGCCCTAGCGTTCGGGCATGACCCGAACGCACCCGCACACCCACACTCCCACTCACCCCGACGCCAACCCCCATCCCCATCCCCATCCGCACTCGCACTCCACTCCGCACCCACTCCATGCCGACGATCAGGCCGACATCGCCGACCAGGCCGAGATTCTCGACCTGGACGCGGAAGTCCTGGCCGAACACATCGCGGCCCTCACCCGATGGCTTCCCCTCCAGTCGCCCCCTGCCCGGATCGTGGATCTGGGCTGCGGTACGGGAGCGGGCACCTTCGCCCTCCTGAACCGCTTCCCCGAGGCGCGCGTCACCGCGGTCGATGCCTCGGCCGGGCACCTACAGCGCCTGCGGGAGAAGGCAAGCGCCCGGGGCGTGGAGGGACGCGTGCACACCGTCCAGGCCGACCTCGACGAAGCCGACTGGCCCGACCTCGGCGCACCCCAACTGGTGTGGGCGTCCGCCTCGATGCACCACATGGCCCACCCCGGCCGCGCCCTGCGCAACGTCCACGCCCTGCTCGCGCCGGGAGGGCTGTTCGCGGTGGTGGAGCTGGCCGGCTTCCCCCGCTTCCTACCCGAGACGGCCCCGGAGGACCGCCCCGGTCTGGAGGAGCGCTGCCATGAGGCGAGCGACCACTTCCACGCCGAGCACGTGTCCCACCGCGGCGCCGACTGGGGGCCGATGCTGACCGAGGCCGGATTCACCGTCGAGGGCGAACGCACGCTCGCCGTGGGCATCGACGGCACCCGTGACGAGGCGGTCGGCGCGTACGCCCTCGGCAGTCTGCGGCGCATGCGCCACAGCGTTGCCGACGCGCTCTCCTCCGAGGACCTCGCAGCGCTCGACCGGCTGCTCGACACCGACAGCCCCCACAGCGTCCTCCGCCGCGAAGACCTCGCCGTGCGCACGGAACGCACCGTCTGGGCGGCGCGCCGCGACAACTGACCCCCGGCCCGCCGCTCTCGCTCTCGGCGAGGGTGTCGCCCCGCGTCTCTCCCGTCTCCTGTGAAGGCCGCGTACCGGCGCATCCCTTGTACGCGGGACGCGTGTACCCGGCGCGGGCCGACCGGCTGGCGGTTCGGCGTCATCGATCCGGCGCCTTCGAGGAGTCGGAGGTGAAGGCGCCGGCCCGGGCGGCGAGCACCGCGGCGCGGGCCGCGCGTACGGGAAGCCCGGGGTCCGGCTCGTTCCTGAGCAGGACGCGCTCGTGGTAGACGGGGGCGGTGGCCGTGACGAGGAGCCCGCGCGCGTCGACCGCTTCGAGGGGGCCGGGCAACTCCTCGCGGTCCACCGCCCGGTGCACCACCTCCGCGCAGCGCTCGTAGCGGTCCTCCCAGAAGCGGTGCAGGGCGCTCGCCGCCTCGTCGGAGCGGAACGAGGCGGCGATCAGCGCGTATGTCACGGGCGGGTCCTCCTCCATCGCGTACTGGACCTCCTCGTTCAACGCGGTCAGGTCGCCCTCCAGCGAACCCGTGTCCGCCGGGTGCCAGGTGTCGTCGCCGGCGGCGTCGAGCACGTCGGCGAGCAGCCCGCCGACATCCCGCCAGCGGCGGTAGACCGTCGCGCGGTGCACGCCGGAGCGGGCCGCGACCGCGTCGATCGTCAGGCCGTCGTAGCCGAACTCGACCAGCAGCGGCCCCACGGCGTCCAGAACCTGCGAGCGCACGCGCGCCGTACGCCCGCCGGGCCGCCGCGGGCGGTCCCGTTCCCCAGGGGTGTCCGCTCCGTCCTCGTCCGCCGTGGTCATTTTCCGAACCCTGTTGCCATCTCGGTTCTCGTCATGCCAACATCTTAACGCGACACACGTCGCGGTAAAACCCCCCGTGGTGAACCCGTCACGGGAAGAGAGCGAGAAAAGGAGTCGCCGATGCTCTTCCGAAGCGTCCATCTGGCCCCTCGGCCCGCCCCGGCCGTCCCACCCCCGACCGCTCCGGAGAGCACGCATGCCCACACAGATCACGGCACGGGCCGTCACGAAGTCCTACGAAGGCCGGACCGTTCTCGACGGGATCAGCTGCGCATTCTCGGCGGGTGAGCGCGCGGGGATCGTCGGGGAGAACGGTTCGGGGAAGACAACCCTGCTACGCCTGCTCGCCGGGCGCGAGGAGCCCGATGAGGGCGAGACCATCCTGCGCGCGGACGGCGGCGTGGGCTACCTCGCCCAGGAAGAGCCGCTGCCACCGGAGTTGACCGCCCAGCAGGTCATTGACCGGGCAATGGGCGAGCTGCGCGCGATGGAAGACCGCCTGCGCGCCCTGGAAGCGGCGATATCCGAGGGAGACGCCTCGGGGCTCCCCGAGTACGGCGAGCTGCTGACCGCCTTCGAGGTGCGCGGCGGCTATGACGCGGAGGCACGCGTCGAGCGTGCGCTGCACGGGCTGGGCCTGGGAGAGCTGCCCCGGGGCCGCACTGTGGACAAGCTCTCCGGCGGCGAGCGTGTGCGGCTGCGCCTTGCCGCTCTCCTCGCCGCGAGCCCCGAAGTCCTGCTCCTGGACGAGCCCACCAACCACCTCGACGACGCCGCGCTCAGCTGGCTGGAGGAGCACCTGCGTGCCCGCCGCGGCACCACGGTGGCGGTATCGCACGACCGGACCTTCCTGGAGCGCTTCGCGACGACACTGCTGGAGGTGGACGCCGACCGGGCCCAACTCGTCCGCTACGGGAAGGGATATGAGGGCTATCTCAAAGAGAAGGCGGCGGTCCGAAGGCGCTGGGCCGAGGCACATGAACGGTGGCTGTCCGAGACGGAGCGGCTCCGCGAAGCCGTGGCGACCACGGCACGCAGGGTCGCCCCGGGAAGGGGGATGAAGGATGGCAACAAGATGGCGTACGACCGCGCGGGAGGCCGCGTCCAGCAGTCGCTCGCCGGCCGGGTACGCAACGCGGAGGAACGGCTGCGCCGCCTGCTGGACAATCCCGTCCCGCCCCCGCCGGTACCGCTCCGCTTCACCCCGGCTCCCCACTGGGGCGGGCGGCACGAGAGCGGTCCGCACGGCAGCGGGCCGGATGGGGGTGGGGGCGGCGGTGCGGTGCTGGAGGCTGAAGGGGTCGGCGTCCGGGGGCGGCTGGCCCGCACGGATATGTCGGTCGCGGCGGGAGACCGGCTGCTGGTGACGGGGCCGAACGGCGCGGGTAAGAGCACCCTTTTGAGCGTCCTCGCGGGAGAGCTGGCCCCCGAAACCGGCCGGGTGACCCGAAGAGAGCGGGTGGCCTACCTCCCCCAGGACCCCGGGCCGTCCTCCGCCCGGCCGGGCGTGACGCTGCTGGAGGCGTACGCGCAGGGCCGGCCCGGCGCCCCGGAGGCCCACCGGGAGCATCTGCTGTCCCTCGGCCTGTTCGCCCCGGAGCGGTTGGAGGTGCGGGTGGACCGGCTGTCCACCGGCCAGCGGCAGCGACTGGCCCTGGCACGGCTGCTCGACGTACGAGCCGGTGTACTGCTGCTGGACGAACCGACCAACCACCTCTCGCCCGCGCTGATGGAGGAACTGGAGGAGGCCCTGGACGCGTTCGAGGGCGCGCTCGTCGTCGTCAGCCACGACCGCAGACTGCGGCAGCGCTGGCGGGGTACCCAGCTGACCCTGACCGGAGAAGCGGCCTCGGCGGGGCCCCGGCAGCGAAGACACACGAGGAAGACCAGAGAGGAGGGAGACAGCAGTGCGGGAGACCGACATCAGGGAGACCGACATGCGAAAGACAAGCATGAGAGGGGAGGAGTCCTCGATGAGCAGCCGGGTTCCTGAGCGCGGCACGCGCGAGGTCGTCGTAGAGACCGTCGCGGCCCTGCCCGAGGGTGCCGGCCCCTATGACGTGGTCACCGGAGCGGACGGCGCGCTGTGGGTCACCCTCGTACACGCGGGAGCCATCGCCCGCCTCACGCCCGAGGACGACGGCGCCGCCACCTGCGCCGTCACCACCTACGGCCTCGACGTGCCGAGTTGTGGCCCCACCGTGATCACGCCGGGGCCGGACGGCGCGCTGTGGTTCGCCCGGACGCGGGACCACCGGATCGGGCGGATCACGGTGGACGGCCGGGCGGAGTCGTTCGCGCTGCCAACCCCCGAGTGTGGCCCGTACGGCATAGCGGCGGGCCCCGACGGCGCCCTGTGGTTCACGCAGACCAACGCCGACCGGATCGGCCGTATCACCACGGCGGGAGAGGTCTGCGAGTTCCCTCTGCCCATCATCGGCGCGTTCCCCTCCGCGTTGGTGGCGGGACCGGACGACGCACTCTGGTTCACCCTCAACCAGGCTGACGCGCTGGGCCGGATCGACGTGGCAGGGAAGATCACGCTCCACCCGCTGCCGACCAAGGGCGCCGGACCTGTCGGCATCACGTCCACCCCCACCCCCACCCCCGCTCTCTCCTCCGGTGGTGCGAGCGGCGGGGACGTGGGAGGGCTGTGGTTCGTGGAGATCGGCGCCGGCCGGCTGGGCCGGCTCACTCCGGCCAGCCGCAGCCCGAGAGCCCGCGACGGGCAAACCGCCGCGTCGAAGAGCCACATCGAGGAGTTCATCCTCCCCGACGCCGAAGCGAGACCGCATGCCGTGGTCGTGGACCAGGACGGCGGGTGCTGGTTCACCGAATGGCAGGCGAACCGCGTGGGAGCACTCACACCGGACGGCCGCCTCACCGAACACGACCTGCCCGCCCCCCGGTCGGAACCGCACGGCCTGACGGTGGGGCCGGACGGTGCCGTCTATGTCGCGCTGGAGAGAGGGGAGGTGGTTCGCGTCCGTACGGTGGTGACCCGGCCTGACCGCAGCCGGTGACCTGACCGGACATCGGTGGCACGACTGGACGTCACTGGCCCGACTGGACGACGCCCACTCGACCGGACGTCAGCGGCTTGACCTGGATGTGGCGGCTGACCGACTGGGCGCCCGACCCGACGCCTGACCCGGCACCCGGCACGGGTCCCGCCCCGGGCGGCAATTCGGTTGGTCAGGGGGCCTGGGCGCTGTGAGGATGCGGTCATGGGGCGCTCTTTTGATGATCTCGTGGCAGAGGCCGGTTCGGCGACTGTCGATGGCTGGGACTTCTCCTGGCTGGAAGGCCGGGCGACCGAGGCGCGGCCGTCGTGGGGGTACCAGCAGCTCATGAGCGGACGACTGGCCGCCGCCTCGGCCGCGCTGGACCTCCAGACCGGTGGCGGCGAGGTGCTCGCGGGAGCGGAGAAGCTGCCGCCTGTGATGGCCGCCACCGAGTCCTGGCCGCCCAATGTCGCCAAGGCGACGGCGCTGCTGAGGCCGCGCGGGGTGGTCGTCGTCGCGGACCCGGACGAGCCGCCGCTGCCGTTCGCGGATGGGGCCTTCGACCTGGTGACCAGTCGTCATCCGGTCCGCGCCTGGTGGGCCGAGATCGCCCGCGTCCTGGAGCCCGGCGGCAGCTATTTCGCCCAGCATGTGGGCCCGGCCTCGGTCTTCGAGCTGGTCGAGTACTTCCTCGGCCCGCAGCCCGAGGCGCGCGAGCGGCGCAGGCCCGAGGACGAGCGCGTGGCGGCGGAGGATGCCGGGCTCCGGGTGATCGACCTGCGGTCCGAGCGGCTGCGCATGGAGTTCTACGACATCGGCGCGGTCGTCTACTTCCTGCGCAAGGTCGTCTGGATGGTGCCGGGGTTCACCGTCGAGCGATACCGCGAGCGGCTGCGGGAGTTGCACGAGCAGATCGAGTCCGAGGGCCCCTTCGCCGCGTACTCGGCCCGTTTTCTCATCGAGGCCCGCAAGCCCGAGTCCGAGTCCGAGTCCGAGTAACACCCGCCGACCGCGCCCCCCGGGGCCGATGAGTCCGTCTGCGTCCGTTGAGCCGGTGCTGTCTCCCTCACTCGTGGGAGCACCGACGTGGAGCCGGGGCGCCCCATGAGGTGCGGGCAACCTCGTGGGGCAAAACGGCGTCTTCCTCCCCAGATGGCCACTGAGCCGACAAGACCGCTGGTGGCCAGGCCAGTTCACGTCCAACGGGGGGACGATCTTGTCCGAGATCACGGAAAAGATTGAGCACTTTTTCCAGGACGGCACCGGAGCCGATGGAGGTGCCGCAGCCGAGGGAGCCACCGGCGCCGCGGGCGTCACCGGAGCTACCGGGGTTACTGGTGACGCGGCATCCGGCGCCGAGATTTCCGGCGCGCCGGACACCCCCGACGCCGCCGAGGCCATCGCGGGCGCTCCCACGGCCGACGGCCTGACGCCCTACGTCGATGGGCTGCGCGTACCGCCCACGCTGCGGCCCGAGCCGACCGGCGACCCGCGCGGCAGCCAGGTCGAGGTCGAGTTGACCGAGACCTGGACGCGGCTGCACTCCCAGCTCCCGCCGACCCGGGTGTGGGCCTACAACGGCCACTTTCCGGGACCCACGTTCGAGGTGCGCCGGGGCCAGCGGATCCGGGTGGCCTGGACGAACCGGCTGACGGGGGTGTTCCCCGTCACCCATGTCGCCGTGGGCGCCGGCACGTCGGCGGATCCCCTGGTCAACCACCCTGGCAGGGACGGCGTCAAGCCCGATCCGGATGTCGCGGCGCTGCCCGGCTGGAGCGTCACCCACCTGCACGGTGCCGTGACCGGCGGCGGCAACGACGGCTGGGCGGAGAACGCGGTCGCCTACGGCGACACCCAGCTGTCCGAGTATCCGAACGACCACCAGGCCACCCAGTGGTGGTATCACGACCATGGCATGAACATCACCCGGTGGAACGTCTACGCCGGCCTGGTCGGCACGTATCTCATCCGGGACGCGGAGGAGGACGCGCTGGGTCTGCCCCGTGGCGCGTACGAGATCCCGCTGGTGCTGGCCGACCGCAATCTGGACGAGGACGAGGACGGGCGGCTCAACGGCCGGCTGCTCCACAAGGTCCGCAATCTGGGCCCCGATCCGGAGTCCGGCAAGGACGTCACCCTTCCGGTTACCGCGCCCTTCTCAACGGTCAACGGCACGATCTGGCCTTATCTGGACGTCGAGCCGCGCTGGTACCGCTTCCGCCTGCTCAACGCCTCCAACGCCCGCGTCTACAACCTCGCCCTGGTGGACGAGAAGGGCACCCCGGTGCCGGACGGAACGGTCAAGCAGATCGGCAGCGACGGGGGCCTGCTGCCTCGTCCGGTGGACATCACCTTCGCCGACGACGCCGACCCCGCGAAGCGCAAGCTGTTGTCCGCGGCGCCCGCCGAGCGCTTCGACCTGCTGATCGACTTCCGTGCGCTGCGCGGCAAGAAGCTGCGGCTGGTCAACGTGGGCAACGCCCCCTTCGGGCAGCCGGATCCGGCGAGGAACATCCCGTATCCCCAGGTCATGGAGTTCCGGGTGGGTGCCGGGCCGGTGGCGGAGCCGTTCGTGCTGCCGGGGACCCTCTCCGGTTCGTTCGAGCGGCTCACACACGACATTCCGCACAACCACCGGCTGATCGTGCTCAGCCCGCCCGGCACGGTGGGCGGCGGCGGTCACCCGGAGATCTGGGAGATGACCGACATCACCGAGGAGGTCGGGGAAGGGCCGGTCCCGCAGGCCGAAGGGGTCGTGCGGGTACAGGGCCGGGACGGCAAGCTGAAGACCTACCGCCGCATCGCCCGGACGTTCGATGACACATTGGGCTTCAAGGTCGCGCAGAACGACTACGAGCAGTGGAGCTTCCTCAATCTGGGCGGCCCCACCCACCCCATGCACATCCATCTGGCCGACTTCCAGGTGCTGAGCAGGGATGTCTTCGACGTCTCCGGCTTCGACCCGGCGGCGGGCGGCACCCAGGAGGACAAGCCGGTCGTCTTCGACCCGGCCAGGCCCGTTCCCGTCGCGCCGAACGAGGCGGGCTGGAAGGACGTCTTCCAGGTCCCGGCCGGCCAGATGGTGAACGTCCTCGGCCGCTTCGACGGGGCGCACGGACGGTTCATGTACCACTGCCATCTGCTGGAGCACGAGGACATGGGCATGATGCGGCCGTTCGTCGTCATGCCGCGCGAGGTCCTCAAGTTCGACCATGGCCACGCGGGTCACGGCGGTGGTCACGACGGGGGCCATGACGGTGGTCACGGCAACGGCCACAGTGAGGGCCACGGCGCCTAGTTGCACCGACGCGCGTCACCCTGGCCCGCGCACCGCGCGCGGCCGCGCTGTCGCGCCGGGCGAGGACGCGCCGTCATGCCCGTTCCCCGCCGCACAGCAACGGTGCGGCGGGGCATGACATGACATGACACGGCATGGCAGGGCGAGCGGGGGGAGCAGGCGGCTCAGGTGTCGCTGCCGAAGAGATCGAGCAGTTCCCGTTTCTCGAACATCCGGGCGGAGTCCACGGCCGAGGGCGTCCCGCCGTGCGGATCGGCGCCGGCCTCGAAGAGGATCCGCACCACGTCGTCCTCGCCCTTGAAGACCGCGCCCGCGAGCGGGGTCTGGCCCCGGTCGTTGGCGCGTTCCGGGTCGGCGCCGCGGGAGAGGAGGGCGCGCACCGTCTCGGGGTGGCCGTGGTAGGCGGCCAGCATCAGCAGGGAATCGCCCTTGTCGTTGGTGAGATTGGCGGGAACGCCCGCGTCCACGTAGGCGCCGACGGTGTCGGTGTCGCCGTGCCGGGCGAGATCGAAGATCTTCTGGGCCAGCTCAAGGACCTCGGGGTCGTGTGCGGGCTCGTCGCTGGCGGGTGTGGGTGCGTCGGTCATGCGGCCACCCTACGCACGAGGCCGTGCCCGGCCCCGTCCAAGCCACCGGCCCCGTCCAAGCCGCCGGGCCCGTCTACGACGCCGGTCCCGTCCACGATGCCGGTCCTGCCCAAGACGGCCGGTCCCGTCCGAGCCGCCGCGGTGGGGGAGCCGCACAGCCGACAAGCACCCGCACCTTTGTGAAGCACAGTCGGGGGGCGCCCCCGAAGGGGCGCGGGGAACGGCGCGCCCAGCCCATGAGCACCCGCACCCTGCGAAGCACAAACAGGGGCACCCCCGACCAGCACACTCCGCCGGAAGGCGAAGGAGCCCGCCGCCAGGCAACAAACCGAGCCCCGCCTCCGTCCGCCGAGCCCCGCCTCCATCCGCCGAGCCCCGCCTCCATCCGCTGCGGCCGTCCGCTGCGGCTGTCCGGCGGGCCCCCGTCCGCCCCGCTACACATGCGCGCACGGGTCCACGGCCAGCAGCACCTCGCGCAGCGAGGAGACGATGTGCGCGGCCCCCGCCTCGCGCAGCTCCCGTTCCTTGCGCTTCCCGTGCGGCGCGTATCCCACGAACGCGACGCCTGCGGCCCGTGCCGCCGCCAGGTCGCGCGGTGCGTCCCCGATCATCACGGAGTCCTGTGCCGCCACCCCGGTCGATGCCAGGGCCCGCAGCAGACAGTCGGGGTCCGGTTTCATCCGCAGCCCGTCCCCGTCGTAGAGGCGGCCGTGCACATGGCCCTCGAACGGTTTCAGCAGGTCCCGGGCCGCGAGGTACCGCTCGACCGCCTCGCGCGAGTTGTTGGTCGTCACGGCCAGGCCCCGCCCGGTGGCGTGCAGCGTGCGTATCAGTCTGTCCGCGTACCCGGTGGGGTAGGCCCCCTCGGCGGCGGTCATCTCTTCGCGGGTGAGCGCCTGTTCGATGCGGAGTGCGGTGCCGTCGGCCACCAGTGCGGGGTTCTCGAAGGCGGCGGCGAGCACGGTCTGGGGGTCGTCGTCGGGCGGCAGCGACCCGTCCATGTCGTAGGCGCAGCGCAGCCGTGCGGCGATTCCGCCCGGACGGCGGCTGTGGAAGAGGTCGCATACGGGTCCGTCGAAGTCGAGCAGTACGGACTTCGCGGAGCCGACAAGTGCGTGCATCGGGGTCGTCCTCCCGGTCGTACGGGCCGTACATGTCGTGCACAGGTCATACGCAGCCCGTATGCGGGCCGTATGCGGGCCGTGCGCGGGTCATACGCGGCCGGGTGTGCCGTACGCGTCATGGCCCGGGACAACTATCCCCAGCTGCGCACCTGCCGTACAGCGCCGAACGCCGCGTAAGCGTCCTCCACTTCGGCCGGGGTGGGCACCTCGCGCAGCCCCAGCTCCTCGGCCCCGCGTGCCAGCACCTGGTGCACCTCCTTGGCGGAGGCACGCAGCCGCTCTCGCCGGAGCCGCGCGGACGCGACACCAGCACCAGCACCAGCGCCGGTGCTGGTGCCGGCACCGGCACCGGCATCTGCCCCTGCGCCGCGTGCGCCGAGGAGCGCACCGGCGTGCCGGACGACGTCGGTGTAGACGGACTGCGCGCGCTTGTAGGCGAGGTAGCGGGGCAGGTCCGCCTCGGTTCCGGCGGTGGACCCGGGCAGGACGCGGGACATGACGTCCTGCCAGCGCTGGATCACCTCGCGACGCTGGCGGGCCGGGTAGTGCGTGAGGTAGAGGTGTGTGGCCAGGTCGTAGAGGGGGTCGCCGAGCATGGCCAGCTCCCAGTCGATGGTCCACAGGTCCCCGGCCTCGTCCACGATGAAGTTGGCGCGGTGCAGGTCGCCGTGGAGCAGGCAGAAGGGCCGGGGGGTGAGCGCGGCGGCGGCTGCGGCCAGGGGGGAGCGCGCGCCCAGCGCCCCGCGCGGCAGCCCGAGCTGGTTGAACAGCCGCCCGTAGCGCGGCAGATGGCGTCGGTAGGCCCGTTCGCGGGTGAAGCGGATCAGCGAGCGCAGAAAGCCGGCGCTGTCGCCGTCGGCCGGGCGGTCCTCGGCCCGGCACAGTCGGGGGACGGGGAATCCGGCGGGCCGCATGGCGCCCAGCCGCGCGAACGTCTCCATGATCTGGTCCAGGTGTCCCGCGCCGAGGGGCGTGCCCGCGGGGGCGAGCGCGTCGAGCGGGGTGCCCTCGATGAAGCCGTGCAGTGACGGGCCTTCGCCGAGACGGTGGACCGGAGGGATACGGGGCAGCCTGCGCCGGGCCAGTTCGGTGAGCAGGGCGTCCTCGGAGGCGAAGCAGCGGCGGTCGAACCACAGGGCGTCCTCCCGGGGTTCGCCGACCTTCACCCGGCCGGTGCCGGGGAAGTCGGCGGAGGGGCTGACGACGTACCACTCGCGGTGGTAACCCCGCAGCGGGCCGTGCACGCTGCCGACTTCCGTGGCCTTGTGCAGCGCTGTCGATGTCATGCGAGGGCCTCGGCGGTCGGCTGGGCGGTGCGCGCGGGGCGCGGACCCGGCACTGTAACGCCGTACCCGGAGCATCCCCTCGCAGGGCGCTCGCCCTTCACCCGAAGGAGGGCGCGCCACGGCACCCGTGCGGGGAGGCGCGCGCCCCCGCCGGGAAGACCGGCCCGGTCGGGGAATCCGGCCCGGTCGGGGACATGGGGTACGCCGGGGAAACGAGCCGCACCAGGGAGCCCGGCTCCGCCGGAGAAACGCGGACTCGGTCCGAGGCGGCTCCGGATCATTCCGAGGCGAAGGGGACGGAGATCGTGCTCCACAGGGAGTCGAAGAACAGCTGCGACTCCTCCACGAAGACCGACTCCTGTTCGTCCCGGGCCTCCGCTCCCCGCGTGGAGCGGAAGATCTTGGCGGTGAGGCCGAGGACGTCGTAGATCGTCATCTGCTCGCCCTCGAAGTCGGCCTCCTCGTTGCGGACGACTTGGTAGTAGCCGATGAGCGCCTCGTCGCCGTTGAGCAGGTACAGCTTGTGGGTCGGGGTGAGCGGAACGGTCCTGACCGTGACGGAGACCTCTACGTTGTACAGCGACAGTGAGGCCAAGGTGCTCTGCAGGACGGCCACATAGGTGGACTGCATCCGGTGCAGGCGCCTGCGCGGCTTCGGGTCGTCGGGGTTCTCGACGAGCCGGGGCAGCGCCAAGTGGGCATCCAGGCTCGGGATGAGAACGCGCGCGGTGACCGAGCGGGGGGCGAGCCGGCGGTCCATGATCTGACGCACCGGCCAGGCCAGCGCGTTGTTCAGCGTCTCGGTGGTGAGCGAGAACGCGTCAATGGTGACGTGCTCGGCTTGAAATGCCGCATGGAGACGGTCCGTCAGCTCGACTCCTGCGATGCGCGGCGCCTCGTCCTGATGACGGGGCTCGGCCACGGTCGGTGAGGCGCCTCTGCCCACGTTGTCCAGGAGGCCCTCCTGGGCGAGGGCGGCGAGGGCCTCGCGTACGGCGCTGCGGCCGACGCCGAACTCGGTCTCCAGTCGGCGCTGGGTGGGCAGCCGGTCGCCGGGCTGGAACTCGCCGCTCCGGATGCGCTCACGGAGGGTGTCGGCGACCACCTCGCGCGGGCGGCGGCCGTTTGTGGAGGCGCGCTTACTGGTCACGCCAAGACCCTACAACTTCCGGCCAGGAGGTGGGAGTTGTAGGCCAAGTGTTTTCAGATGGCTGATAACTGGGAATATACCGAGTGAAGTTGGCTGACAACTTCACGATATCGCAACCAAGTTCGCCAATTGGTCGCCGTCTCCGCTGCCGCCCCCTGCGCCGGAGCCGCGCAATCCCCGCCCGTCCAACGCCGCACGGGCGCCCCGCATCCGGCATCACCGCATCCGGCATCACCGCATCGGCATCACCGCCCCCGGTACCGCCGCAGCAGTACCGGCGTATCCGGCATCACCGCATCCGGTTTCACCCTTCCCCCGTGTTCCGAGAAGGAGGGATCTCCATGCCATTGATCGCGCTCATCGCCGCAGCGGGCGTCGTCTCGTTCGAACAGCTCGTCCAGATGCGTTTCGGAGGGCTCGGCCTCGTGGGTTGCCTGCTCCTGAGCATCGGTCTCAAGGCCAAGCACGTGGGGTGCAGCTGCGCGGGAGCCCTCGTGCTCGCGACGCTGCTGCTCCAGACCTAGTGCTCTGACTCAGAGATCCTCGACAAGGTCGCCGCTTACTGTCGACGACTCTCTGACTCGGATCACTGGCTGCGTCCGACAGGCACAGGTCGCGGTCACCTGCCGAAAGCGGACCCCCTCCGGGCCGGTCCGCTCCGGTCCGGCCAACCCGGTTTCGCCAACCCGGTTCCGCCCCGGCCCAGTCCGCCCGGCCGCCGTCATGCCGCCTTCCCCTCTCTTGCCCCACGCCCCCGGGGGAGGCGGTTTGAGGACGGCCTCGGGGCGCGAACAACCGCCGATGGGCGCCGGGCCCCCGGAAGGCCGGGTCTCAGAAGGAGTCGGGGCACCACGGCCGCCGGGCGGTGCGGAAGAGCCGTTCGGCCTCCGCCACGGCGCCGGGCCGCTCCTCGGTCACCCGGCCCAGTGCGTGCAGCCGCACCGCGGACTCGTCGCCCAGATACAGCGCGCCCAGTTCGGACACGTCCAGTGACAGACCGGGCTCCTCGTGGGTCGCCTCGCACGCGGCGCCCTCCGGTCCGGCCTCCAGGCGGTAACGTCCGCCCGCGTAGCCGTCCTTGTCGCGTACTTCCAGCACCAGCGAGCCCGCCGTCGGGTAGGTGCGCGCCGCCAGCATGCGCGGTACGTCCAGGGGGCGCAGCCACAGGAAGTCGGCGTGGGTGAGCGTGCGGGCCGCGCGCGGGTCGGGCAGCAGCAGCGGCAGGAGGTCGTCGGGGGCGCGCAGTCCGGTGCGGACGCGCTGGATCCAGTCCATCGAGAGCACGAACCGCCACAGCGCCCGCTCGCCCGCCGGGGCCGTGGCGAACAGGTCCGCCACCGTGACGGTCTGCTCGGGCAGTTTGGCCCGCCACACGTCGTCGGAGCTGTAGGTCACGGCGCCGCCCACCGTGCCGTCGGCGTCCCGGTAGACCGCGTGGAAGGGGGGAGCCACGGGCTCGGCGAAGCGGAGGATGCCGCACTGGAGGTCCCACCAGCGGTCCGTACGGTCGATGGCCCCCTGTCGCCCCGCACCCGCGCGGAACCTCTCGTGGGCCTCGGGTGCCAGGCGCCGGAAGTCTCCGGCGTCCACGATCTCCACGCTGCCGCCGTCACCGAGGTCGGCGGGGCCCGCGTAGCGCCGGTCCAGCCCGGTACGGGAGACGGTGACCTCCCACTCGGTGACCCAGCTCGCCGGACCGAACCCGAAGCGTCCGTATATGGGGTATTCGGCGGCTATGAGGGAGGCCATGGCGTCGCCGCGCTCCCTGGCCGCCCGCAGCGCGTGGGCCATCATTCCGCTCAGCAGCCCGCGCCGCCGGTGCGTGGGTGTGACGGTGACGTTGGTGACGGCGCACACAGGCAGTTCGGCGCCGCCGGGCACGGTCATCCGCTGCGGCATCGTGCGGAAGGTGCCCACGCAGCGGGCCCCGTCGTACGCCCCCTGTGTACGGGCCGGGTCGGCGCCGCCGGAGCGGACCGCCACTTCCTCGTCGGTGACGGTCGGGCCACGGTAGAAGCCGGTGGAGACGGCGCGCAGCCACTCGGGAAGTTCCTCGGGACCGGCCAGCGTGCGGATCTCGACGGGGTTCGGCATGCGGCACACCGTAGGCAGCCGGTACCGGCCGCCGCACCTGTATTTCGCCCCCCGGCAGCGGCCGGGGGTGTGTTTCCCCTCGGCGACCGGGGGCGGGAGTCAGCGCGCCGGGCCCTGCGCCGACTGGTCAGAACGCCGCGCGGATCTCGCCGACGGGCTCGCCGCCGCCCAGCAGCGGTGCCGCGGCAAGCCGTTCCAGGACCGGGGAGCGCACGCCCAGTTCGTCCTTCAGTACCCGCGCGAGCACCGGACCCAGAGCGCGGAGCGCGCCGTCGTCCAGCTTGAGGGCGAGCGCGCGGCCGTCCGGCAGCGCCAGCCCCTGTACGCCCTCGGCGCCCACCTTGCTGACGGTGCCGGGCAGCTCGCGCATCAGCCAGGTGTCGTGCCGGCGGCTGCCCGCCACGTACTCCGGGTGCGCCCGCATCGCCTCGGCGACCTTGCCCTCCGGCGTCTCGGGCGAGGCCAGCGCCAGGGTGCGGAAGCCGCGTGCGAGCCCGGTCAGCGAGACGGCCATGAGCGGCGCCCCGCAGCCGTCCACCCCGGTGTGCGCCACCGGGTCGCCGGTCGCCTCCTCCAAGGTGGTGCGGATGACCTGCTGGAGCGGGTGTTCCGGGTGGAGGTAGCTCTCCAGCGGCCAGCCGTTGAGCTTGCAGGCGGCGAGCATCGCGGTGTGCTTGCCCGAGCAGTTCATCGTCGTACGCTCGCGCGCGTGCCCCGAGGCGAGATAGGACTCCGCCTCTTCCGGGTCCAGCGGCAGGTCGGCGGGGCAGCGCAGGTCGGAGGCGGCCAGTCCGTGCTCGGCGAGCATCTTGTGGACCAGGTCGAGCTGGAAGGGCTCTCCCGAGTGGCTCGCGGAGGCCAGCGCCAGCCGTTCGCCGGACAGTGGGAGCCCGGTGCGCAGGACCCCGGCGGCCTGGAAGGGCTTGTTCGCGGAGCGCGGGTAGACGGCGGCCTCCGGGTCGCCCAGCGCGAACGTCACACTTCCGTCGGCGGCCAGGGCCACCAGCGAACCCCTGTGCTGCCCCTCGATGAAGCCGGACCTGACGACCTCGGCGAGCACGGGGGGTATGACAGCGGGCATGGATGGGGACCTTTCGGGGCGATTCGGGCACATGCGCGGACGCGCACAGCCTTCACCGTAACCGGACATCCCCGTACGGAATCCGGACGCCCCCCACCCGCCCCGGCGCGGGCGGCGGACCGGCCGCCCGCCACGGCAGCGCGACCGCCATCCCTCGCGTCAGCGGACCGGCCGTCCCGTACGGCGACAACGAGGGCCGGTCACCGGTCACCGGTCCCGGCCACCGTCGTCACCGGCCCCGGCCACCGGTCACTGTCGTCGTCGCCGGTCACCGGCCACCGGTCACCGGTCACCGGTCACCGGCTTCACGGTCACGGCAGCAGGTCGTCCACCTGCGCCTCGCCCTCGCGGTAGCGGCGGGCGATCTCGGTGCTGCATCCGTCGGCGGTGCGCTGGAGGGACTGGCGGTGGCGCGAGACCTGTTGCTCGTAGTGCACCAGGCGGCCCATCGCGTCGTGCAGTTCCTCGTCCGTGCGGGCCGTGAGGTCGCTCAGCTCGACCTCGGCGAGCATCTCCTCGGCCAGCTGCCGGTACTCGTCGCTGCGCGGTGCGCCGAGCGTCACATGCCGCGCCGAGGAACGGTGGCTGGAGGGGCCGTCGGCCAGGATCTCCGGCAGCAGGTCCAGCAGCGGCGAGCCCGGCGAGGTGCGGCGGGCCAGCTCCGCGCGGAGGATGTCGATCCGCCCCTGGAGCAGCCGGCGCACATAGCTGAGGTCCGCCTCGTCCTGCTGCGCCTCACGCCGCAGGGTGCGCAGCTCCGGCAGCCGCAGTGTGTGCAGTTCGGGCCCGCTCTCCTCGCGGAGCGCCTCCCGTGCCCCCCGCTGCCGTGGCGGCAGGCAACGTACGGGTGTCCGGCCGGCTCCGGTTGTGCTCATGGGCGTGTCCCCTCATCCCCATCGCGCGGTAACTGCTGAACGCACCGCGTGTGCGCATCGTGCCACTGTGTGGCGTCCGCGTGCAGCGGCCCGGCACCCATACGGCGGCAGCGCGGCGTGGCGAATGGCGACGCGGCATCATGGCGGGATGCGAGCTGTGGTGCAGAGAGTGGACGGGGCGAGTGTCGTCGTGGACGGGGCGACCGTTGGTCGGATAGTCGGCGAAGGTCTGTGCGTGCTGGTGGGAGTCACCCACGATGACACGGCGGCCAAGGCGGCGCAGCTGGCACGCAAACTGTGGTCCGTGCGGATTCTCCACGGGGAGAAGTCCTGTTCGGACACGGGCGCGCCGCTGCTGGTCATCAGCCAGTTCACTCTCTACGGTGACGCGCGCAAGGGGCGGCGGCCCACCTGGAGCGGGGCCGCGCCGGGCGAGATCGCCGAGCCGCTGGTCGATGAGGTGGTCGCCCAACTCCGCGCGCTGGGCGCGGAGGTCGAGACGGGGGTCTTCGGCGCCGACATGAAGGTCTCCCTCACGAACGACGGCCCGTTCACCGTTTCGGTGGAGGTCTGAGGGCGCCGGGCGGGCGGGATGCAGCCCGCCCGCCGGGCGGGCGGGATGCAGCCCGCCCGGCTATCGAGGACGAGCTCCCCCGCCTCCGGCCGGGAGGTGCCCCCGAGAGCCTCCGGCCGGGAGGTGCCCCCAGCGCGATTCCTGGACGGGGCGGACGGGGTGGACGGGGTCCGACAGTCGGGGGCCGCTACGGCGCGACGACGACCTCCTGCGCCGCCGCGGTGGCTTCCTCCCCGGCGATCAGCGCGGCGTCCACCGGCACGTTCCGCTTCACCAGGGCGAGTGCGATCGGACCCAGCTCGTGGTGGCGCGCCGAGGTCGTGATGAAGCCGATCGCGCGCCCCTCGGCGCCGTCGGCGGCGAGCCGCACCGCGTCGCCGTGCACCGGCAGCCGCACCTCGCTGCCGTCCAGGTGCAGGAAGACCAGACGGCGCGGAGGTTTCCCCAGGTTGTGGACGCGGGCGACGGTCTCCTGGCCCCGGTAGCAGCCCTTCTGGAGGTGGACGGCCGAGCCGATCCAGCCCACCTCGTGGGGGATCGTGCGGTGGTCGGTCTCCATGCCGAGGCGCGGCCGGTGCGCCTCGACGCGCAGGGCCTCGTAGGCGAGTACGCCGATCGCGGGGGCGTGGCTGTCGGCGAAGCCCCCGAGCGAGCCGCGCGGCAGGAACACATCCCGCCCGTGTGCCGCCTCCCGTACGGCGGCGGTGTCCTCGGGGACGGTGGCGATGGAGCCGGCCGGCAGGTGGACCACCGCGAACTCGGCCGTGCGGTCGGCGATCTCCACGCGGTAGAAGAACCGCATGCTCTCCAGGTAGGAGATGAGTTCCCGCTGTTTGCCGGGCTCGGTGTGCATCCACACCGTCTCCCCGTCGTCCACGAGCTGGAGCGCCTGCTCGATGTGCCCGTTGGCGGAGAGGATCAGCGCCTCGGTGGCCTCTCCGGCCGGGAGCTTCTCCACGTGCTGGGTGAGCAGGAGGTGCAGCCAGGAGAGCCGGTCGGCGCCGGAGACGGTGACCACGCCGCGGTGGGAGAGGTCCACGAAGCCGGTGCCGTCGGCGAGGGCGCGCTGCTCCTTGAACAGGTCGCCGTAGTGTGCCGCGACCCCCTCGTCCGGGGCCTCGGCCGCCACCGCGCCCGGCAGGGTCAGCAGGGGACTGGCGACGGGGCCGGCGCTGGGGCTGGAGGAGCTGCTGGAGGACATGCGTCCAGCCTACGACGCCTCGTCGGGGGCCTTCGAGACGCAGTTTCCGCAGCGGCCGAAGATCGCGAAGTGCTTCATGTCGGTCTCGAAGCCGAAGCGTTCGCGCAGGGTGGCGGTGAAGGGTTCGGCCACCGACAAGTCGGCCTCGATCACCTCGGTGCAGTCCCTGCACACCAGGTGCATGTGGTGGTGCCGGTCGGCGAGGTGGTAGGTGGGGGCGCCGTGGCCCAGGTGGGCGTGGGAGACCAGGCCCAGCTCTTCGAGCAGCTCAAGGGTGCGGTAGACGGTCGAGATGTTCACGCTGTCGGCCGTGCGGCGCACTTCGGCGAGGATGTCGTCCGGCGTGGAGTGCTCCAGCTTGTCCACGGCCTTCAGGACGAGCTGACGCTGCGGAGTCAGCCGGTATCCGCGCGCCCTCAGATCGCTCTGCCAGTCGGTGGTAGCCACGGCTCCAGTGTAGGAGAGCGCGGCCCCGGCGGACGCTCCCGAGCGGCGGCTGCCCCGCGCCCGGCCCTGCCGCGCTCCAGGAGCCCGTACGCCGGGAGGGGGCGGGAGGGGGACAGGAGGGGAGGGGCCGCCGCCCCTCCCCTCCTGTCACTGCGACCGGTCGCCCCTCCCGGTCACCGCGGCTGCCGCGACCGCGAGGGCGGCAGCCGGGGGTTTCAGTCCTTGGCGGTCTTGCGGCGCTGTGCCAGGAAGACGGCCGCGCCGCCGACCACGACGAGGGCGCCGGCCCCGCCGAGCAGCAGCGGGGTGTTGGAGTTGCTGCCGGTCTCGGCCAGGTCACCGCCGCCGCCGGAGCCGCCCTTGTCCGAACCGCCGTTGGGTGCCGGGGTGTTGGAGTCGTCGGAGGGCTTCTCGGTGGGCTTCTCCGAGGGCTTCGCGGTGGGCTTCTCCGTGGGCTTCTCGGAGGGCTTGCCGGTCGGCTTGGTGGTGGGCTTCTCGGTCGGCTCCGGGGGCTTCGGCTTGCTGGTGGGCTTGCCGCCGTCCCAATCAGGTGCGTCGACCGAGTAGTTCATGGTCTTGTCGTTGTTGGTGGTGTCCGGGTCGGTCTTGTCGCCCTTGATGCTGGTGCGCAGCGTCTGCTTCTTGCCGGAGATGAAGCCCGGGATGTTGACCGTCTCGGCCTCGTCCTGGTCGCCCTTCAGGTCGAACGAGACGACGACCTGCTTGTCCGAGACGGACTGGACGGTGAGGTGGTGGTTGTACGCCTTGCCGTCTTCGACGTCGCGCTTGAAGGACGGCTTGTTGCCGCCCTTGCGGGTGTCGAAGTGGATGTTCTTGGCGCCGGTCACGGTGAGCGTGGCCCGGGTGCTCTCGGGGCCGGTGTTGCCCACGACGATGCCGAAGCCGTCCTTGACCTCGCCGTTCGCCTTGTTGTAGAGGAATCCGGTCGCGGGGCCGGCGTTCAGGTTGGCGCCGCCTGCGGCGAAGGCGGAACCCGCGGCGGCGAACTGAGTAGCCGTCAGGCCGCCGAGGAGTGCGACGGTTGCGGCGGCGGCGGTGATGCGTGAACGATTCACAGAAGAGCCTTTTCCCCGTTGGGACAGCCGAGTGGCGAGGTGGTACGCGTTGCAGAAGCGCGACCGCACTCGTGTCGGGTGAATGAATGGGCCATTCTTATCACTCGGTGGCACGCATTAGTAGTCGTACCGACAGCCGCCCGACGGCTCAGTAGCGTGCCCATGCGCCCTTGACCTGCAACTTTACGCGGACAGGACGCCCGTGGTGGTAGGGAACGTTCAGATCTGTCGACGGTCTCTCGCATGCTCTCCACATTCGTGACCGCCCCGATACGCGGAGTGCGGGCCTCCGCCGGGAGGGCGCGTGAAGGCGAGAAGGCGTGAAGGCGAGAACATGAGAAGGCGGCCGGCGGTGACCGCCGACCGCCTGGAAGCGTCGGGAAAAAAGGGGTGCCGGGGCCGCCGCGATGAGCCGCTGCCGGGGCGCCGGGACGGGGGACCGGACCCCTCGGGGCCGGTACGAGCCGCCGCTCGGGGCTACTTGAAGAAGGCGATGCCGTCGTCGGGCAGGTCCACGATGTCCTTTGCCCACTCGCTCGGATCGACGACCTTCTTCAGGTGCGCCGACATGTAGGGCTGAAGCGGCACCTGCGGGGTGGACTTCTCGCCGACCCACATCAGATCGCTGTTCACATACCCGTACAGCCGCTTGCCGCCGCTGTACTCACCGGCGGACGCGGTACGCGCCACGGCGTCGGTCACCAGGTCGATCTGCGGCTTCTGATCGGCCAGTTCGCCGTACCAGATCTCGGCGATGCCCTGGTCGCGGATCATGACGACCTCGACCTTGCGGTCCTTGTCGATCCGCCAGTAACCCGTCTCGGTCTCCAGCGGGCGGACCTTTTTGCCCTCCTGGTCCAGCTCCCAGGAGTGGGAGACGTACTCCAGGAAGTCACGGCCGTCGTGGCTGAAGGAGACCTCCTGGCCGAAGTTGCACTTGTCCTGGCCCTCGCCCTGCTCATTGTCGAGGGCTGCGACGCCCGCGCCGGTCCACCTGCCGAGCAGGAAGGCGAGGGGGACAAGGTCCGGGTGGAGGTCGGACGGGATCTCGATCATGTCAGCGCTGGCCCTCGTAGAGCTTCTTGAAGGTGAGACCGGCGAAGGCCACGGTGCCGACGCAGACCAGGACCATCAGGGCGGTGAAGAATGCCTCAAGCACGGGGGCTCTCCTTGTGCGGTGTACTCGGACGCGGCCGAGTCTAATCGCCATGCGGAAAGCCGGCTTCCCGAGGCCCCGCCCCGGGACCTCGGCGGAGGTCAGAGCCCGGAAAGGGCCCTCATCAGCGGACGAGGTCCGGGGATCAGTAGACGAGGGCCTGGGCGCCCTCGGCCATGATCTCGCTGACGAAGACGGGCGCTCCCGCGATACGGACACCCTCGATGACGTCCTCGGCGCCGATCTCCCGGCGGGCGGCGCACTGGGTGCACAGCGTGATCCGGCCGTTCGCCCGCACGGCGGCCATGAGATCCGGCAGCGGCGCCGCGTGCGGCAGCGTGAACTCGGCCGCCTTGCCGGGGAGCGCGAACCACGCGGACTCGCCGGTCAGCCACAGGCTCACCGGTACGCCGCTCGCCGCCGCCACGGAGGCGACGGTGAACGCCTGCGAACACCGCTCGGGCACGTCGGCGCCCGCGGTGACCTTGATGACCAGCGTGCTGTGGGCTGCCATGCCCCCACCTTACGGTCCGGCGGGCGGGCGCTCCGCCCTCGCGGAACGCCCGCCCGCCCGACCCGTGCGGTCAGCCGGCCGGTCAGTCGGACGGGCGGCCGGTCAGACGGCGATGGCCACCTCGGCGACGCCGCCCTGCTGGGCGACGACCTTCCGGTCGGCCGTCCCGCCGGGGACCAGCGCCCGGAGGGTCCACGTGCCCTCGGCCGCGTAGAAGCGGAACTGGCCGGTCGCGGAGGTGGGGACCTCCGCCGTGAACTCGCCGGTCGCATCCAGCAGCCGGACGTAGCCGGTGACGGGCTCGCCGTCACGGGTGACGCTGCCTTGGATGGTGGTCTCGCCGGGCTTGATCGTGGCGGCGTCCGGGCCGCCGGCCTGTGCTCCGCACATGGTGTTCTCCCTCAGTGGTTCGCGGGCTCGGGGAATGGGTCAGGGACAGGAGACAGCGGGGCCCCGGGGTCAGTTCGAGCCCAGTTCGACCGGCACGCCCACGAGGGAGCCGTACTCGGTCCAGGAGCCGTCGTAGTTCTTCACGTTCTGCTGGCCGAGCAGCTCGTGCAGCACGAACCAGGTGTGAGCGGAGCGCTCGCCGATGCGGCAGTAGGCGATGGTGTCCTTGCCGAGATCGACACCCTCGCCCTCGTACAGCGCCTTCAGCTCGTCGTCCGACTTGAAGGTGCCGTCGTCGTTGGCCGACTTCGACCACGGGATGTTGCGCGCGCTGGGCACGTGCCCGGGGCGCTGCGACTGCTCCTGCGGCAGGTGGGCCGGGGCGAGCAGCTTGCCGCTGAACTCGTCGGGGGAGCGCACATCGACCAGGTTGAGGGAGCCGATGGCCGCCACGACCTCCTCGCGGAAGGCGCGGAGGGAGGTGTCCTGCGGCTTGGCCTTGTAGTCGGTGGCCGCGCGCTCGGGGACCTCGGAGCCGTCGACCAGGTCGCGGGAGTCCAGTTCCCACTTCTTGCGACCGCCGTCGAGGAGCTTGACGTCCTGGTGGCCGTAGAGCTTGAAGTACCAGTACGCGTAGGCGGCGAACCAGTTGTTGTTGCCGCCGTAGAGCACGACGGTGTCGTCGTTGGCGATGCCCTTGGCGGAGAGCAGCTTCTCGAAGCCCTCCTGGTCCACGAAGTCGCGGCGCACCGGGTCCTGGAGGTCCTGCTTCCAGTCGATGCGGACGGCGTTCTTGATGTGGTTCTTGTCGTAGGCCGAGGTGTCCTCGTCCACCTCGACGATGACGGTCTTGGGGTCGTCGATACGGGCCTCGACCCAGTCGGCATCGACGAGGACGTCGCTGCGGCTCATGCTGTGTCTCCTCATGGGGTGGGTGGATACGGCGGAACGGCTGGAGGGGAACGGGTGCGCGCTCGCACTGCCGGCCGGGTGCGCGGATGCACGAGTACGCGGCGGTGCGGTCGCGCGGCTGCGCGAGGGTGCTCGCGTGCGGATGCGGCACCCCGTGCACGGCGCTGTGCGGCGGTGACGCGGCGGTGCGGGTGCGTGGCTGCGCGGTTGCGTGCGATGCCGCGCCATCGGGCGCGGGGAGGCGTACGGACTGCCTCGCGGCGGCGGAGATGCCGGGCGTGCGCCCCGTCAGCGGGAGCCGCGACAGAGCATGGCGGCGATGCGGCACAGGTCCACTGCCCGGCGCTTCGTGAGATCCGCCTGTCGCTTCATGGGCTCGATCGTAAGGACGAGTACGGGGCCGTGTCACCGCCGATCCGCACTCTGAGACGCATTTGTCCGCGATGCGAGAAGCGATGAAAGGCGTGCCCCGGGATCCGTGCCGCGGTGCGGCTGTCCGCCTGCGGATTTCTGCCCTGCGGTCCTGAAGGTCTCGCCCCTCGGACGCGGTGGCCGCGCGGGGCGCACGGGGCGCGAAGGCGGAGGGCGGTCCGTGGGGGTGCGGTCCTCCGGCACCACCGGGCGGGTGCCTCGTGGCCGGGCGCCGTCGCGGCGGGAAGGGAGGGGCTTGTCGCCCCTCGGCCCGCAGCGCGTGTCGTCACGGGCGAGGCCCGGTGTCCTCGCGCGTGCGTCGCCGGAGAGCGGGTCGCCCTCGCGGTGGTGTTCAGCGGCGGTGTTGGACTGTGTCGGACGGTGTTCGGCCAGGGCGGCCCGGTCCGGCGGAAGCCGGAAGGCGGCGGCCGGTCCGGCGGGCCCCCGCGGGAGCGGTGTTCCGGCACCGCCGGGCAGGTGCGTGGTGGTCGGGCGCCGTTGCGGTGGGAGGTGAGGGGCGCTCAGCGCGCCAGGCTGATGTCGCTGCCCGTCATGGACAGGTCGATGCCGGTCCTGGTGGTCTTGACCTTCTCCAGCTTCAGGCCCTCGGGCAGCTGGTCGATACGGCGCTCGAAGTCGATCTTCCTGCGGATGGTGCTCTCGACCCCGGGGATCTTGTGGCCGGGCACCTCGCGGGCGTGCAGCCGCAGCGTGTCGCCGCCGGCCACGCTGACCGTGCTGAGGACGCTGCGCTCGATGGGGTGGTCCACCAGCGGCACCATCACGCTGGCGGTCACCTTCACCCGGTCCTTGCCGGACTTGTTCTTGCCGCCGTAGCCGACGCGCACGCCCTCGTCCGCCGCCTTCGACAAGTCGGCGTAGGAGATGTGGACGCTGCCGGTGACGTGGTCGGCGACGGCGGAGCTGAGGTCGCTGGCGAAGGCCACCTCGCGGGCCTCCATCGTGATGTCGGTCAGCCGCACCTGCCGGCCGCCCGTGGACGCGGTGATGCTGCCCACGTCCACGCTGACCTTGTCGAGGTTGCCGAAGGCGGCCTGGGTCAGGAAGGGGAACCCGCCGATCGAGACGGAGGCTTTGGTGGAGGCGGGCAGGTCCAGCTCGTTCTTGAGCCGGTCGGCAGCCTCGTCCTCCGCCATGCCCACCGCGATCCTGTCGGCCGCGACGAAGAGCCCGGCAAGGACCACCAGGACCACAAGTCCTATGCGGAGTGCGCGCATTTCCTCGGTTCCCCTATGAGTTGGCTGACCGTGAGCGTAACCCGCTACACGCACCGCGCCCGCACACAGGTTCCACTCCCCCCGCGCACTCGCACGTACGTACCTCCTGCCGGGCCGGTCCGCCGGTTGCCGGGCCGGCCCTCACGGCCGCCGCTCACATCAGGGCGCGGCCCAGAAGCCAGAGGGCCGGGGTGGCCAGGGTCAGCGGGAGGGCCACGCCCGCGGTCATGTGGACGAAGCGGGAGGGGAAGTCGTAGCCGGCGACCCGCAGCCCGATCAGCGCGCACACCCCGGCCGCCAGGCCGGACAACGCGGCGGAGGGGCCCGTTCCGGTGAGCTGGCCGAGGGCCAGGCCCGCGCCTGATGCGGCGGCCAGCGCCACCAGCGGCGAGACGTACGCGGGCAGCGGCAGGGCACGCGCCAGCGCGGCGACGGCCACCGCGCCCGCGCCCACCGTCACCGCGTCGGCCTCCGAGGGGATCATTCCGGCGGCCAGCACCGTGAGCGCCGTCGAGGCCAGCCCCGCCGTGAGGGCGTAGAGGCGTTCGTCGGGGCTGGAGTGGTTGCGCAACTGGAGCACCAGGGACAGGACGCACCAGACGCCGACGGTCCCGATCAGCACCGTCGGCGCCCGGTCGCCCTCGGTGAGGAGCAGCCCCACATCGGCGGCGATACCCGCGAGGAATGCCAGTGCGATGCCCTGCCGTGCGGGCCACATCCCGTTGAGGCGGTACCAGCCGGCCGCCGTGAGGGCCTGGAGCAGCACCACGGGGCCGGTCAGCGCGCCGTGTCCCAGCTGCGCGGCCCCCGCCAGCAGCGCGGCGAGCACGGCCGTGACCGCCGCGGGCCGGATCCCCGGCGCGATGATCGGCGACCCGGTGCGCCGCGGATCCCCCTCGGGCGCGGACGCCTGCGGGGCCGGACCCGGGGAGGACGGTGCGGGCGTGGATGTTCCCGCGGGCGCGGGCCGGGGCTGGGGTTGCGCCTGACGCGGTTGTGGCTGCGCCTGATGCGGCTGCGGGCGATGCGGCTGCGGGTGCGGGTGTGATTGCGGGTGGGGCTGCGGTTGTGCGTAGGGGTGTGCCTGCGGCTGCTCGTACGCCTGCGGCGGCTGGGCGTACGGCTGCGCCTGCCGGTGCCGCTCGTAGGGCTGCGGTTCCGGGTGCGGCTGCGGTTGTGGCTGGGACTGGCCGTATGGCTGGGGCTGGGGCTGGGCGTACGGCTGGGGCTGGGCGGTGTGTTCGGGAGGGAGCGGGCCGGCGCCCGGACGGGCCGGGAGCTCGTGCGGGTAGGGCTGCGCCTGCGACGGGGACTGCGACTCGTACGGTGCGGGGCCGGTGTCCCGCGTGACTTCGTACGTCGGCTCGAACGACTGTTGCGGACAGGGTGCTTCGTACGGCATCCCGTAGGCCCCCTGCCCCCCGTAAGCGCCGTGCCCCCCATAAGCGCTGTGCTGCCCCTGCTGTCCGTAGGCGCCGTACGGGTCCTGGTATCCGCCCTGGGGCCCGCCCTGGCCGACTGCCCCGTACGCGTCCGGGCCGTACGCCTCGGACCCGTACCGGTCGGCGCCGGGGTCGTCGTACGGCCACGGCTGCTGCGGGGGCAGTGGTGGGGACTGGTCATCGGGGGTGCCGGGGCTGCCGGAGTCGCGGTGCGCCCCGTGGCCGTCCCCGTGTCCGCGTCCGTGTCCGCGTCCGTGTCCGTCCCCGTACTCGTACCGGCCCTGGCCGCCCGTCACAGCGCACCCCCTGCGAACGGCGGGAGCACCTCGACGGTGCCGCCCTCGCGCAGCGGAACCGCCGCGTGCTCGCGCGCACCGACCGGGTCGCCGTCCACGAGGAACGAGCAGCGCAGCAGCACCCGGGCGAACTCCGGGCGCTGGGTGTGCGTCTCGCGGGCGCGGTGGAGCGCCTCGGCGAGCGTGCTGGCTTCGTATGGCTCCTCCGCCGTACCGGCGGCGGCCTTCGCCGCGGCCCAGTAGCGGATCGTGCCGCTCGCCATGGTGGGGCTCCCTCTCAGCCGTCCGTGCTCTCGTCGCCCGCTGTGCTGTCGGCGCCGCCGGTTTCGCGCGGGCCGCCCGCGCCGCGTGGGCCGTCGGCGGCGCGGCTCCCATGATGGCGCCTCGCGCCGGATGTCCGTGCACGGGCCGGTGCGCTGTCGCGGAGCCGCTCACCCACCCAGTCCCCGATCCGGTGCAGCAGCGGCATCGCGGCGGCGTTCTCCGCGTGCCCGAAACCGGGCACCACCCACAGCTCGCACCCCTCGGGGCCCGCCGCCTGCGCGAGGGAGCGCGGGTGGTCCAGGGGGAAGTACGGGTCGCGGTCGCCGTGCACCACCAGCAGCGGTACCGGGGCGATGAGCGGCGCGGCGGCGACCGGGGACAGCGGCACCGGATCCCAGTCCTCGGGGTGGATGCGGGTACGGAGCCCATAGCGGGCCACCAGCCGGCCGAGCGGACGCTGCACCGCCCAGTGCAGCCGCCGCATGGGCGCGGTTCCCCGGTAGTACCAGCGCGCGGGTGCGCTCACCGCGACGACGGCGTCGGCACCGGCGTCCGCCGCCGGCCCGGCGCCGGGAGCGCACGCACCCGTGCGCCCCCCATGCCCCGCAGCGGCGGACGACGACCGTGCGTGACCATCCGCCGTATGCGGGCCGTACAGCGCACCGTGTCGCAGGACCACCGAGCCGCCCATCGAGAAGCCCACGGTGGCCACCTCGCGGTGCCCCAGCGAACGGGCCCAGGCGACGGCCGCCGCCAGATCGAGCACCTCCAGGTCACCCACCGTCGAACGTCCCCCGGAGCCGCCATGGCCCCGGAACGAGAAGGTGATCACCGCCGCGTGCTCGGTGAACGCGGTCGCCGCGCAGCGCAGCGCGGGGCGGTCCAGGTGCCCGGTGAAACCGTGCGCGAGCACGATCGCACCCACCTCGGCGCCGCCCCGCGGCCCCCGTCCGCGCGGGCCCGCGTACGGCTCGTACAGCGCCTCGATGCGGACGCCGTCCGCTGCCCGCAACTCCTTGCGCACCGCCCCCACTTCACCACTCTCCGTGACGGGTGTGGGGGCGTGCGGACGGGAAGCGCGAGCGAGGTCACATGCCGGGCGGTCGGTCATGTGGGTATTCTGCTCGGCAAGGAGGATCCGGGCAGCGTCGCCCCCGGGTCCTTTTGTGCTTTCCGGAGGCCGCTCCTGCGGGAGGAACCGGCCACCGGGCAGCGCCGTACGAAGCAGTGCCGACACTTCCCCCGGGCACCCGGCCCGGGTGGCACCCCGCAGCGGGGTGCCAGGAGGGAACTCGACGTCATGGGCAAGCGAAAGCGAAACGTGCAGAACCGAGACCGCTCGAAAGCACACCATCCGACTCCGCCGCACGCCCTCCCGGCGAAGGGGGCCGGCCGCGCATGAGTTCGCTGCTTCTTCTCACCAACGCGCTCCAGCCGTCCACCGAGGTGCTCCCCGCACTGGGCCTGCTCCTGCACAACGTGCGCGTCGCACCCGCCGAAGCCGCCGCGCTCGTGGACGCGCCGCCCTCCGACGTGATCCTCGTCGACGGGCGCCGCGACCTGCCGCAGGTCCGCTCGCTGTGCCAGCTCCTGCGCTCCACCGGGCCCGGCTGCCCGCTGATGCTGATCGTGACGGAGGGCGGGCTCGCCGCCGTCACCGCCGAGTGGGGCGTGGACGACGTCCTCCTCGACTCGGCCGGCCCCGCCGAGGTCGAGGCCCGGCTCCGCCTCGCCACCGGCCGTCGGCAGCTCGCCGCCGACGACAGCCCCATGGAGATCCGCAACGGAGACCTGTCGGTGGACGAGGCCACCTACAGCGCCAAGCTGAAGGGCCGGGTCCTGGACCTGACGTTCAAGGAGTTCGAACTTTTGAAGTTCCTGGCCCAGCACCCCGGCCGCGTGTTCACCCGCGCCCAACTGCTCCAGGAAGTGTGGGGGTACGACTACTTCGGCGGCACCCGCACCGTGGACGTCCACGTACGGCGGCTCCGCGCGAAACTCGGCCCCGAACACGAGGCCCTGATCGGGACCGTGCGCAACGTGGGCTACCGCTTTGTCTCTCCCGAGAAGGGGGACGCGCGGAAGGGCGGCGAGGGCCGCCCCTCGGCGGAGGAGAGGTCCGTCGCGGACGAGGCGACGCGGGTTGCCCGGGCGGCGGCTGTGGAGGCCGGCGCCTCCCGCCGCCCCGACTCCCGCTGAGACCTCCCCATCGGAGGGGCGGCCTCGCCGCTGGGGCTGGTGTGCGTCGCGGTCTGCGAGCGGCGCTGTGGTCGCTCGCGCAGTTCCCCGCGCCCCTGTCGGGGCGCCCCGACAGGGGCGCGGGGAACTGCGCGCTCAGCCGGTCGCCGGGCGGCAGGCGGGGTGAAAGCCTGACCCTGGCGGTGGGTTGCCGCCCCGTGGGGGCCGGCACCGGGCGGAACCGGGCACCGTATGAGTGGACGGCACCCCGCGAGGGGGACACGCGTAGACTTCCGCGCGTGGCCAAGGTGACGCGCGACGACGTGGCAAGACTGGCGGGGACCTCGACGGCCGTGGTCAGTTATGTGATCAACAACGGCCCCCGGCCGGTCGCACCGGCCACCAAGGAGCGGGTGCTCGCCGCGATCAAGGAGTTGGGGTACCGCCCCGACCGCGTCGCCCAGGCGATGGCCTCGCGGCGGACGGATCTCATAGGTCTGATCGTTCCCGACGCCCGGCAGCCGTTCTTCGGGGAGATGGCGCACGCCATCGAACAGGCGGCGGCGGAGCGCGGACAGATGGTGCTGGTCGGCAACTCCGACTATCTCGACGAGCGCGAGGTCCACTATCTGCGGGCGTTCTTGGGGATGCGGGTCTCGGGTCTCATCCTGATCAGCGCGGGCCCCAGCGAGCACGCGGCGGCGGAGATCGACGCGTGGGAGGCCCGCGTCGTGCTGATGCACCGTCGGCCCGAGGCCATCGACGACGTGGCCGTCGTGCTGGACGACACGGGCGGCGCGCAGCTGGCGACCCGTCACCTGCTGGAGCACGGGCACGAGTACGTGGCGTGCCTGGGCGGGGTGGAATCGACGCCCGAGCAGGGCGACCCGGTGACCGATCACATCGAGGGCTGGAGCCGGGCCATGCGGGAGGCCGGCCGCTCGACGGAGGGCCGGCTGTTCCAGTCGCCGTACAACCGCTACGACACCTACCGTGTCGCGCTGGATCTGCTGGCGGGCCCGGACCGGCCGACCGCGCTGTTCTGCGCCACGGACGACCAGGCCATCGGGGTGCTGCGGGCGGCGCGGGAGCTGGATCTGGACGTACCCGGCGAGTTGGCGGTGGTCGGTTTCGACGACGTGAAGGAGGCGGCGTTGACGGATCCGCCGCTGACGACGGTCGGCTCGGACCGCGAGGCGATGGCCAAGGCCGCCGTGGACCTGGTGCTGGACGATTCGCTGCGCGTCTCCAGTACGCGCAACGGGGGCGTGCAGGGGGGCAAGGGCCGGGTACGGCAGTTCCCTTCGGGCCTGGTCATCCGGCGCTCGTGCGGGTGTCACCCGCCGAAGCCTTACTGATCTTTTCGTAAGTTCGGTGGGTGTGGTGGGTGGATGGTCAGGCCGGTATGGGTGAGGAATGACCATGGCAGTCGGGGGTTGGTGTTGATGCGGTGGATGCCTTGCTCGGTGGCGTCGGCGACATCGCGAGGTGGTCGCCTGCGGGGTTGGCGAGTTCACGCTTCTTGAGCGAGGACCGCAGCAGTTCCACCGGGTTCAGCTCGGGTGCGCAGGGATGTCCACGGCCCTCACGACCGCCTGGCCGGCCGCGGGCTCGACGTCATCACTCCCGCGCCGGCGGACCGCGCGTTCGTCCACCAGGTCATCTTCAATGGACACAGCCGGAAGTGTGCGTCGAACCAAACGGTTTGGGCGTTGTTCTCAGTCCGAGCGAGGGAACATGCGCTCGACGGCGGCCACCAGCGCGGCGCGGCGGGCGGCGATGGAGGGGTCCACGGCCTGGCCTGCGGCAGCGGCGGCGATTTCGGGCTGACCTGCCCAGGTCATGGCGATCTGGTTGATCAGGGCGAGGACGTCGACCGGGTCCCAGGCCGGGTCGAGCAGTCCGATGCGCTGTGCGTCGCGGAGTTGGTCGAGCTTGCCGGTGATCGTGGCCTGGAGGGGGCCGGCGGTGTTGTCCGCGGGCTCGGTCAGCTCCAGGCGGCCCCACATGATCAGGCGGTAGTGGTCCGGACGTGCCGTGAAGTGGTCGAAGAGGATGCCGGCATATCCGGGCAGGTCGGCCGGGTCCAGCCGAGTGGCCTCGATGAGTGCGGTCGTCTCGCGTTCGGCGACGTGCGCGTACAGGGCTTCCTTGCTGCGGAAGTAGGCGTAGACGCGTTCCTTGCTCGTCCTGGCCTGTTTGGCGATGCGGTCCACGCGGGCGCCGGCGATCCCGTGCCGGGCGAACTCCTCCTTGGCCGCGGCGACGATCCGCTGGCGCGTGGAGTCGGCGGACTCGCCCGCGACGGCGGCGTCCGAGGTCTGGCCAGGGTTGGTGGAGCGAGGCATGAGCCCAGGATAGGCGACCGAACCGTTCGGTTTGCTTTGCGCTCCGGGCAGGCGTAGGTTCACACCGAACAGTTTGGTTTGGTCAGCTAGGGGCTGCCGCCATGACACGAGGAGCGATCTCATGCAGCACCGCACTCTGGGACAGCCGGGACTGCGCGTCTCCGCGCTGGGACTGGGCGTGATGGGGATGACCATGGCCTACGGCCCCTCGAACGACGAGGACGGCATCTCCACCATCCGCCGCGCCCACGAACTCGGAGTCGACTTCTTCGACACCGCCGAGCTGTACGGCCAAGGCACCGGCAGCAACGAGACGCTGCTCGGCAGCGCGGTCAAGGACTTCCGCGACGAGGTCGTCCTGGCCACCAAGTTCGGCTTCGACATGGCCGACAAGACGCCGGGGAGCGGCGTCAACAGCCGCCCGGACAACATCCGCAAGGTCGCCGAGAACAGCCTGCGCTACCTCCAGACCGACCGCATCGACCTCTTCTACCAGCACATCTCCGACCCCGACGTACCGGCCGAGGAGGTCGCCGGCACTGTCGGCGACCTGATCGCCGAGGGCAAGGTGCAGCACTTCGGCCTGAGCAACGTCGGCCCGCGGTACATCCGCCGCGCCCACGCCGTCACCCCGGTCACAGCCCTTCAGTACGAGTACTCGGTCTTCGAACGCGAAGCAGAGGACGAGATCCTGCCGGTCCTGCGGGAATTGGGGATCGGCCTGGTGCCGTACTCGCCGCTCGGCCGCGGCTTCCTCTCCGGCGTGGTCAAGCCCGCTGACGAGTACCCCGAGGGCGACATGCGCCGCTGGGACGAGCGCTGGCAGGGCGAGAACTACGCCTACAACCTGAACGCCGCCGAGCAGCTCCGAAAGCTTGCCGCCGCCAAGGGCATCACCCCCGCCCAGCTCGCCCTGGCCTGGCTGCTCGCCCAGGGTGAGGACGTCATCCCGATCCCGGGCACCCGCAGCGCCACACGTCTGGAGGAGAACGTCGGCGCCGCCGACGCGGAACTCACCGAGGCCGACCTGGCCCGTATCCGGGAGGTCCTCCCCCAGGGCTCCGCAGGCAGCCGCTACCCGGCCTCGATCATGGCCGGCTTCCGCACCGATTGACAGCCCGTACACCAAGTTCGGCGGTCCTGGGCATACGGCGGCCGGCAGCGGCGGCATGTCCTCCCAGGCGGGGCCGGGACCGGGGTCTGTGCCCACGTGCGCACCAGCCACGGCGCGCCCTGCTCCTCCTGATCAACCTCGGGTCAACCGCTGACGGACGATCCGGCGGGGTGCCGGGGGTGTGACCGGCAGGGCTTCCCGGAACGCGGGCGGCAGAAAGCCACTTCTGCGGATTGGCCTGGTCGATGTAAGCCGAAGATAACTTCGGGCTTTCTCAGCGCCTCCTCAGAGCCCTCTCATGTTGGCGCGCCACTGTCAGTGGCATGGACAACACGAGGGACAGCAGCAGGGACAGCAGCAGGGACAGCGGCAGGGACAGCGGGACGGGCCACGGGGCGGACGGCATGGTGGACAGCGCGGCGGCGGCCGAGGTGGGCGGCCCGCAGGTGCCGCCCGGTGGCCAGGGTGGTGGCGGCGCGGAGCCGACGGGAGACGCCACCCCGGCGTTCGGCACCGCCGCGCCCGCCACCCCGGAGTTCGGCACTGCCGCGTCCGGCCCGGCCGCGTCCGGCCGTGGCGCCGCCGAGACCGCCGCGTTCCCCGCCGTCGCACCCGGCACCGGGGCCCCTGGCCCCGACGCCGTGTCCGGCCCGCCCGTGCCGCCCCCGCCGCCGCTTCCCCCGTACGCGGCGTTCCCGGGGGAGGGGCCGGGGTACGGCGCCGAGCCGGGTGGGCAGTACGCGTCGCACGCGGGCGGGCGGCGGCGGATGCGCAGGCCGGCGGCGCTTATCACGGCGGTGGCCGTGGGCGCGGCGGTCATCGGAGGCGGCACCGCCTTCAGCATGGAGAAGCTGCTGGGCGGCGGCGCGGGCTCCTCGTCCTCCGTTTCGGCGGCGCAGAGCAGCAGTACGGCGGCGAAGGGCACGGCAGCCCGGGTGGCGCAGGAGGTGAGCCCGAGCGTGGTGGAGATCAACGCGTCCAGCGGGTCGGGTGAGTCCACCGGTTCGGGTGTCGTGATCACCAAGGGCGGCGAGATCGTCACCAACAACCACGTCGTGTCCGGCGCCGACACCGTGCAGGTCTCCTTCAGCAACGGCAAGAAGGTGACGGGGAAGGTCACGGGCACCGATCCGGACAAGGACCTCGCCCTGGTCAAGGTCGGCGACACCGACGGGCTCAAGCCGGCCACGCTGGGCGACTCGGACTCGGTGGGCGTCGGGGACGGGGTGGTCGCCATCGGTTCGCCCGAGGGCCTGTCGGGGACGGTCACCAGCGGCATCGTCTCGGCCAAGGACCGGAACGTGAAGGTCCAGAAGGAGGACGGCAATTCCGGCGGCCAGTCGCAGGACGGTGGCGACGGCGGCAACGGCGGCAGCGGGGGCTCGGGCGACTGGCCGTTCGAGTTCGACGGCGGCCAGTACAACGGTGGGGTGAGCGGGGAGACCACCACCTACAAGGCCATCCAGACCGATGCCTCCCTCAACCCGGGCAACTCCGGAGGTGCACTGGTCAACATGGCCGGGCAGGTCATCGGCATCAACTCCGCGATGCTGCCCGCGGGTTCGGGCGGCGGGCAGGCCGCCCAGTCCAGTTCGGGCAGTGTGGGCCTCGGCTTCGCGATCCCCGTCAACGACCTGAAGAAGGACCTGGACACCCTGCGGGACGGGAATGCGTGAGGCGGCCTCGCCCCGCGCGCTCCCGGGCGCGCGTCCGGAATCGTCCCCCGGGCCGGACGTGTCCCCGCGTCCGTACGCGCCCCCGCCTCCGGACTCGTCCCCGGGTCCGTTCCCGGGCCCGGGCCCGTTCCCGAATGTGAGTCCGGACGCGTCCCCGCCCCCGTACGCGCCACCGCCTCCGGACACGTATCCGCACGCACATCCGGGTCCGGGTCCGCACCCGGACCACGCCCCGGACCCGGACCCGCCGGCCACCGCACCCGCCGTACCGGCCTGGGCCGAAGCGGGCGGCGAGGGTGCCAAGCTTGGGGCCATGCCCGCTGAGTCCATGCCCTCGCCCGAGTCCCGGAAGATCCTCATCGTCGATGACGAGCCCGCCGTGCGCGACGCGCTGCGCCGCAGCCTCAGCTTCGAGGGGTACGCCACCGAGCAGGCGGCGGACGGCGCCGAGGCGTTGGAGAAGGCCGAGGAGTACCAGCCCGACCTGATCGTGCTGGACGTCCTCATGCCCCGGATGGACGGCCTCACCGCCGCCCGGCGGCTGCGCGCGGCCGGGCAGCGGGTGCCGGTGCTGATGCTGACCGCCCGGGACACGGTCGGCGACCGTGTGACCGGACTGGACGCGGGGGCGGACGACTACCTTGTCAAGCCGTTCGAGCTGGACGAACTCCTCGCCCGGGTCCGCGCCCTGCTGCGGCGCAGCTCCTACGCGCGGGCCCAGGCGCTGGCCGAGGCCGAGGAGGGGCCGGAGACGCTGTCCTTCGCCGATCTGCGGATGGATCTGCGCACCCGCGAGGTGACCCGGGGCACGCGGCAGGTGGAGCTGACGCGTACCGAGTACACGCTGCTGGAGATGTTCCTCGCCCACCCCCGGCAGGTGCTCACCCGGGAGCAGATCCTCAAGGCGGTGTGGGGCTTCGACTTCGAGCCCTCGTCCAACTCCCTGGACGTCTACGTGATGTATCTGCGGCGCAAGACCGAGGCCGGGGGCGAGGGGCGGCTGGTGCACACGGTGCGCGGGGTGGGCTATGTGCTGCGGGACGACGCGTGACCTCTGATCCGCCCCCGTCTTCGTCTCCGTCTTCGTCTCCGTCTTCGTCTTCGCCCCCGCCCTCGTCCGAGGACCGGCGTACGTTCCCGGACCGCTTCCTGCGCGGTCGCGGTCGCGGTCGCGGTCCCGGCCCTGGCGGCGGGGGCGGGGGCGGGCGCGCCGTCTCCATGCCGCTGCGCGGCAGGCTGGCGCTGCTGGCCGCTGCCACGGTGGCGCTGGCGGTGGCCGCCTGCGCGGTGGCCTGCTGGTTCCTCGTCCGCGCGCAGCTGCTGAACTCGCTGGACGACTCGCTGCGTGACAACTCCGTGCCGCCGAGCACCGTCGTGGACCGGGTGCAGTCCGGGCAGTGCTCGCCGCCCGACCAGCCGTCGCCCAACCCCTTCGGTGCCACCGTGCAGGTCGTGGACGCCTCCGGCACCAACTGCGTGATCGTCGGCAACAAGCTGGACGTCAAGGACGCGGACATCGCCGTCGCCAAGCGGGAGCGCCGCGAGGTCATCCATGAGACGCAGGCCGCCAACGGCACCGGGTACCGGGTGCGCACCACGCCTGTGGCGGGCACCGGGCTCGCGGTGTCGCTGGCCAGGCCGATGACGGAGATCGAGGAGTCGCTGCGCAAGCTCGCGCTCATCCTCAGCCTGGTCGGCGGCGCGGGCGTGCTGGGCGCCGCCGGGGCCGGGGTGGCGCTGGCCCGCGCCGGGCTGCGCCCCGTGGACCGGCTGACGGAGGCCGTCGAACACATCGCGCGCACCGAGGACCTGGCCGTCCGTATCCCCGCCGAGGGGGACGACGAGATCGCGCGGCTCTCCCGCTCGTTCAACGCCATGACCGAGGCGCTGGCCTCCTCGCGGGAGCTTCAGCAGCAGCTCATCGCGGACGCCGGGCACGAGCTGCGCACCCCGCTGACCTCGCTGCGCACCAACGTCGATCTGCTGGTGCGCAGCGAGGAGACCGGCCGCCCGCTGCCCGAGCAGGACCGCAGGGAACTGCTCGCCTCCGTCAAGGCGCAGATGGCCGAACTCGGGGAGCTGATCGGCGACATCCAGGAGCTGTCCCGCCCCCAGGCCGGGCCCGCCGAGCAGGAGCGGGCCCAGATCGTGGGGCTGCACGACACGGTGGCGCGGGCCGTGGAACGGGTGCGTCCGCGCGGGCCGCGGGTGACGCTGACGACGGAGCTGTCGCCCTGGTACGTGCGTGCCGACCCGGCGGCGCTGGAGCGCTCCGTGGTCAACCTGCTGGACAACGCGGTCAAGTTCAGCCCGGCGGGCGGCACGGTGCGGGTCACGCTGCGGCAGGGGTGGCTGAGCGTGCGCGACGAGGGTCCCGGTGTGCCCGCCGAGGAACTCCCGTACGTCTTCGACCGGTTCTGGCGCTCCCCGTCCGCGCGGAGCATGCCCGGCTCGGGGCTCGGCCTGTCGATCGTGGCCCGTACGGTGCGGCAGGCCGGCGGCGAGGTCGAACTGCGGCTGCCCCGGGACGGCCGCCCCGGTACCGAGGCCGTACTGCACCTGCCGGGCGCCCCCACGGCCCCGCCCGACCTGTCGGACCCGCCAGGGCCGCCGCCCGAGCCCTCGTCCGGTCCGGACGCGAAGCACCCGGGAGCGGGCTGAGAGCAGGGGCTTCCGGCGCCGGGGCGCCCGGCAGCACCGCCCGCGCCGCCGCGGCCGTAGGGTCGTCCCCATGAGTGACGTGGATGTTGTGGACGAGGTGCCCGCGGAGGTCGTACGCGAAGTCCTCGCGCTGATCGATACCGCGGCCCGCGAGGACGGCCAGCCCGCCGTCTCCGAACAGGGCAGGCTCCAACTGCGCGGCGGCCCCCGGGAGGGCGTGCGCCACCTCCTGCTGCACGCCGGGGACGGCGCCCTGGCCGGTTACGCCCAGCTGGAGGACACCGACCCGGTCGAAGCGCCCGTCGGCGAGCTGGTCGTCGCGCCCGACCACCGGGGCAACGGCTACGGCCGGCGGCTCGGCCAGAGCCTGCTCGACCTGTCCGGCAAGCGGCTGCGCGTGTGGGCGCACGGTGGGCACCCGGCGGCCCGGCACCTGACCCGGACCCTGGGGCTGACCCTCTTCCGCGAGCTGCGTCAGCTGCGGCGCCCGCTGACGGGCCTGGACCTGCCCGAGCCCGTCGTACCCGACGGGGTGAAGGTGCGCACCTTCCGCCCCGGCGAGGACGACGCGGCCTGGCTCGCCCTCAACGCCGAGGCGTTCGCGCACCACCCCGAACAGGGCGGCCTCACCCAGCGCGACCTGGACGACCGCAAGGCCGAACCCTGGTTCGACCCCGCCGGGTTCTTCCTCGCCGAGCGGGACGGCGAACTGGTCGGCTTCCACTGGACGAAGGTGCACGAGGAGGCGGACCTCGGCGAGGTCTACGTCGTCGGCGTCAGCCCCCGCGAGCAGGGCGGCGGCCTGGGCAGGGCCCTCACCGCCGTCGGCCTGCGCTACCTGTCCTTCGAGCGGGGCCTGCCCACGGCGATGCTGTACGTGGACGCGGACAACACGGCCGCCGTACGGGTCTACGAGCGCCTCGGCTTCCGCACCCACGAGGTGGACCTGATGTACCGCACGGAGACCTGAGCGGTCCGCTTCTACCTGTGCACGGCGCCCCGCCGTGGGGCCTTTTGTTTGTTGCCGTTCGCGGGGTGCGCCGTGGTCGCTCGCGCCGTTCCCCGCGCCCCTTTCGGGGCGGGCCCCGGTTTGAGGGGCGCGGGGAACGGCGCGCTCAGGCGGGTACGGGCCGCAGACAGGGGGCGGGGTCGGCCCCCGCGGCGGGGTGCGGCCCCGAAGGGGTGGGGGAACCGGTAGGCCGGGAGGCCGTGCCCGCCCGGACGAGGCGGCAACCTGGGGACCCCCGGGATGCCATGTGCGCGTAACCGGCGATTCAACCTCGCTTGCGACGCTCACCCAATGGCCCGCTCCCTCGCGACAGAGAGCTTCGACCCCCCACCCCCCGGTGCACGGAACCCGCTCCGTGTCACCGGCACGCGGAACAATGGAGGCATGAGCCAGCACGCTCCGCGCAGTACGCCCGCCTCGCAGGGTGCCCCCGTTCCCCAGCCCTCGGTCGGTTCGATCGCGGCACACCGCACCGGCACGGGCACCGGCGGTGTGCCCGGCGCCGGCCCGCACCTGGGTGCGGGCCTGGGTCTGGAGCCGGACATCGACTCCGATGTGGATCTCTACGAGGAGGGCCAGGGGCCCAGGGAGGCCGCCGGGGATCTGCCCGCCGACCGGTTCCTGGACCGCGAGCGCAGCTGGCTCGCCTTCAACGAACGTGTTCTCGAACTCGCCGAGGACGCCGAGACCCCGCTTCTCGAAAGGGCCAACTTTCTGGCGATCTTCGCCAGCAATCTGGATGAATTCTTCATGGTGCGGGTCGCCGGTCTCAAGCGCCGGATCGCGACCGGTGTCGCCACCCGCAGCGCCTCCGGCCTTCAGCCGCGCGAGGTCCTGGACCTGATCTGGAACCGTTCGCGTGAACTGATGGCCCGTCACGCGGCGTGCTACCAGCAGGACATCGCGCCCGCGCTGGCCGACGAGGGTCTGCATCTGCTGCGGTGGCACGAGCTGACGGAGCAGGAGCAGGCCCGCCTGTTCACGCTCTTCCGGCAGCAGGTCTATCCCGTGCTCACCCCGCTGGCCGTCGATCCCGCGCACCCGTTCCCGTACATCTCCGGGCTGTCGCTCAACCTCGCGGTGGTCGTCCGCAATCCCGTCAGCGGGCACAACCACTTCGCGCGGGTGAAGGTCCCCCCGCTGCTGCCGCGCTTCCTGGAGGCGTCGCCGCACCGCTACGTCCCGCTGGAGGACGTCATCGCGGCGCATCTGGAGGAGCTGTTCCCCGGCATGGAGGTGCTGGCGCACCACATGTTCCGGGTGACGCGCAACGAGGACCTGGAGGTGGAGGAGGACGACGCAGAGAACCTTCTCCAAGCCCTGGAGAAGGAGTTGATGCGGCGCCGTTTCGGGCCTCCGGTGCGGCTGGAGGTCGAGGAGTCGATCGACCCGTACGTGCTGGATCTGCTGGTGCGCGAGCTGAAGGTGAGCGAGGCGGAGGTGTATCCGCTGCCGGGTCCGCTGGACCTGACGGGCCTGTCGGGGGTCGCCTCGGCACTGGACCGGCCGGAGCTGAAGTACCCCAAGTTCGTGGCGGGCACCCACCGCGACCTGGCGGAGGTCGAGTCCGCCTCGGCGCCCGACATCTTCGCGGCGCTGCGCGAGCGCGACGTTCTGCTGCACCATCCGTACGACTCGTTCTCCACTTCCGTACAGGCGTTCTTGGAGCAGGCCGCGGCCGACCCGGATGTGCTGGCCATCAAGCAGACGCTGTACCGGACGTCCGGAGACTCGCCGATCGTCGATGCGCTGATAGACGCGGCGGAATCCGGCAAGCAGGTGCTGGTGCTGGTGGAGATCAAGGCGCGCTTCGACGAGCAGGCCAACATCAAGTGGGCCCGGAAGCTGGAGGAGTCGGGCTGCCATGTGGTCTACGGGCTGGTGGGGCTCAAGACGCACTGCAAGCTGTCGCTGGTGGTGCGCCAGGAGGGCGAGACGCTGCGCCGCTACGCGCATGTCGGCACCGGCAACTACCACCCCAAGACGGCACGCCTGTATGAGGACCTGGGGCTGCTGACGGCCGACCAGCAGGTGGGCGCCGACCTGTCCGACCTGTTCAACCGGCTGTCCGGATATTCCCGCCGGGAGACCTACCGCCGCCTGCTGGTCGCGCCCCGTTCGCTGCGGGACGGGCTGGTCTCCCGTATCCAGAAGGAGGTCACCCACCACAGGGCGGGCCGCCCCGCGTATGTGCGCATCAAGGTCAACTCGATAGTGGACGAGCGGATCTGCGACGCGCTCTACCGCGCCTCCATGGCGGGCGTCCCCGTGGATGTGTGGGTGCGCGGCATCTGCGCGCTGCGGCCGGGCGTGCCGGGGCTGAGCGACAACATAAGGGTGCGCAGTGTGCTGGGCCGCTTCCTGGAGCACTCGCGGGTCTTCTGTTTCGGCAACGGCGGCGAGTCCGAGGTGTGGCTGGGCAGCGCGGACATGATGCACCGCAATCTGGACCGCAGGATCGAGGCGCTGGTACGGGTCACCGACCCGGCACACCGCGCCTCGCTCAACCGGATGCTGGAGACCGGCATGTCCGAGGCCACCGACTCCTGGCATCTGGGCCCGGACGGCGACTGGACGCGGCACGCGTACGCCGAGACGGCCGACGGAGCGGACGGAACCGATGGAGCGGACGGAACCGACGGGGCGGCAGGGACCGGTGGTGGCGCGGCCGACGGGACCGGCGGGCGGGTCACGGCGGGGCAGCGCCTGCCCAACGTCCAGGAAATGCTCATCGAGGGGCGGCGGCGCAGGCGTGGACCAGCGACATGAGAAGCGCGTCCGCGGCACGCACGGTGACGCGGCGCGCGTGGAGCACGCAGACAGCACAGACAACACAGACAACATCAATTCCGCGGCAAAGGGGCTGTGATGGCGGGGCGGAGCCGGGACTCGGTTGTCGAGTCCGGGCACGGGACGGAGGCCACGGCGACGATGACGGCGATGCGGGCGGCGGACACGGCCTCCGACGTGCTCGGCGACTACCTCCGGGCCCGTGCGGCCGAATTCCTGCGCGGACTGCGCGTACACGCGGAGAGCGCGGGCAGTGCGGAAGGGGCGGCACGGGCCGCCGAGGCGGTGGACTCGTTGCGCGCCGCCGCTCGCAGGCTGAACGGAGCCCTGCACACCTACCGTCCGCTGCTGGATCCGTCCTGGGCCGACCAGTTGCGCGGCGAACTGAGCTGGCTCTCGGGCACCCTGGCCCGCGAATACGCGTACGCGGGGCAGTTGGAGCGGCTGCTGGGCGCCTTGCACCGGCTGGCCACCGGCGCCCCCACCGGGACCGTCGCCCCCACCGGGGACGGCGCCCCCACCGGGGACGGCGCCCCCACCGGGGACGGTCCGCTGCCGGTAGGGGCCGCCCGTGCGGGCGCGCTGCTGGACCGGCGCCTGACGCTCTCCCGCACCCGCGCCCACTCGGCCGCGCTCCAGGCGCTTGGCTCGGCCCGCTTCCACGCTGTCGCCGACGCGGTGGCGGTGCTCGCCTCCGAGGTGCCCTTCCGCACCGACGCCAAGGTGGCGGCCGACCAGTCGGCCGCCACCGTGCTGCCCCCGTTGGCCGAACAGGCCCGCGCGCACCTGTCCGAGGCGGTGGGAGCCTTGCCGCTGACCCGCGCGGGAGCGCCGTACAACGCGGACGCGCTGACCCGTTCCCTGGCCACCGAGGCACGGCAGGACGCCGCCTGGCACCAGGTGCGGGTCATGCTGCGGCTGCACCGTTACGCGCGGGAGGTGCTGGGGCAGCCCGCCGACGCCGACCCGCGCCTGCTGCCCGCCGGAGCGGCGCTGGAGAGGCACCGGGACGCGGCCGAGGCGGCGGCAGCGGCGGCATCGGCCGCCGGGACCCCGCGTATCGCGCCCGCCACCGCGTACGCGCTCGGCGTCCTCCACGCCGACCAGCGGCACGAGGTGGAGGCGGCCCGCTTCGTCTTCGGCCGCCTCTGGGGCCAGTCGCACACGTCACCTACGCCGCCCCCGCCGCCCGCGCCTTGTGCGCGGGAGCCGCGCGAGGAGGGGCGGGCCTCGTGATCAGGGCGGATGCGGAGTGACCGATGCCTCGGTGAGGGGGGTTGCTGGAGGTGCGGGAGGCGGCTTCCCGGGTGAGGGCGGAGGAGCTTCGCGCGGAGAAAGAGCCGATCCGTGCCTGGTCTGCCGTGTACGGGCTCGTTGAGTCGGCTTCGCTCATCGCCTCTGCTTTTTCTCCCTGGTTCCGGGAGGCTGGAACGTTGCCGGAGGCTGGAACGGGGTTTGCTCGGCGGCTCCCGACGGGCCGGCAGGCCAGTACTGGGGACCGGTGGGGAGGTTGGCCCATGCCGGCACCGGATTCACCAGATACGGGTATCCATCCGCGCCGTAGTAGCCACCGCCCGGGTCGGTCGTCCTGTGCGCAGCAGGAGCATCCAAGGGGGGCGGGGCCATCGGAGCAGTGACTGGCAGTCCCCCCATGCCCTGGGGTATCGCAGCAGGCTCGCAGGGATACCCCAGCGGCGGATCGGTGAACGGGGCATAGTGCTCAGGGATTTCCATGGGGTGCCACGGGTGCGCCTGCTCGTTGTCGGCCCTTTCGGCCCACCCGGCGCTTTCTGCTTGCGTGGTGGTGCCCTCGATCATCCATTTGTCCCCCCGCCGGACGGGTTGCAGGCCATGCAGTTTCAGCGCCTCTCTCAGTCCGGCCTCCAACGCCTCTTTGCGCCCCCGGTTTCGCATCGCGTGCAGGAATTGGCCGATGGGGACATTGAAGGTGAATGTGTCGTCGACCACTATCTGCTGACAGTCCCTGTGCTTGGGTGGGTTTCCCGGTTCCCGGGCGTTCAGGGCGGCCGCGTAATCCTCGTCCCTCCACGTGGTCCTTTTTCCGGTCTGCGGGATCTTCCACAGACCTTCTGAGTTTTTCCAGGGCTGCAGGCCATGCAGTTCCAGCGCCTCGATCAGGACCGCCTTCAATGCCGTTCCGCGTCCCTGGTGTCGCAGCGAGTGGAGGAATTGGCCGAGGCGGACGTTGGCGCTGCCGCCGCCGATGTCTACCGTCTCGTTCTTCTTGGGCAGGTCTCCCGGCTCCAGGGCGTTCAGCGCGGCGGCGTATTGCTCGTCGCTCCACCTGGTCCTTTTTCCGGTCTGCGGGATCTTCCACCGGTCGTCTGAGTTTTTCCAGGGCTCCAGGTCATGCCGTTTCAGCGCCTCTATCAGGCCCCGCCCCAACGTCTTGCGCCCCCGGCTTCGCAGCTGGCTCAGGAATGTGCCGAGGGGGACGTCGACGGTGCGGCCGCCGATGTCTAGCTCCACCTTGCCCGTCTGCTGGGGCAGGTGTCCCGGCTCCAGGGCGTTCAGCGCGGCTGCGTAGTGCTCGTCGGTACATATTTTCGGCACGGTTCAATTCCTTCCAGTTCCATTAAAAACTGCCTGTACGGGGTGCTTTCTGTTTACCTGGCCGTCTGCCGGACAGTCCGCATAAGCGAAGCGGGTGGGGTGGTTATTGCCGGCGTGGTTCTGGTCGATGATGGCTGACGGCCTCGGTGGAGGGGCACATACGGGCGCGCTCCGGCCCTGGGCGGGCGGTGCGAATCGTCCGGCCGTGCCGGGCTGGCCAAAGCCGCCGTAGCTTCCGGCGTGACCGCAACCATGGGATTGTCCGTACCCCCTAGGGCTGCTGGGAGGGCGTGTCCGCCGGCCTGGACGCGGACGGTCTCAGACTCGGTTCCAAGAAGCCGGTCCTGCGGCGGGTGGGCGGCCTCTGCCGCCGCGAGTTCGGCAGCGATCCGCTCCTTCTCCGCGCGAAGCTCCTCCGCCCTCACCCGGCAGCCGCCACCCGCTCCTCCAGCAACCCCCTCACCGGTGGCATCGTCACCTCCGCACCGCCGAGAACGAACTGATTGTCCGAACTCTCCCGCGACCACACCGAAACCATGCCCGAACAACGGGAACTCAACGCTCACATCCGGAAAGACAACGGCTTCTCAAACAGGTCAACTACTGTCCCCCGGGGCGGCGGTGCGGCCCGTTCACCGCCAACGACCAGGAGGACGCCCTCCTCTGGCTTTCCCGGCCCCGCACGCGCCCGCGACCGCCTCACCCACGACCAGGACCGCGACCTGGGAACCGACCTGCTGGCCGCCCTCAGCCGGACCTGCTCTCACAGGTAGAGCCGCACCCCGCAAGTGCCGCAGTGCGTACGGCCGTTGCGCACCACCGTCACCTGATGCGGGCAGCCGGGGGAGGCCCCGCGCGCGCCCGGCGGCTCCACGAGCCGCACCGACTCCGGTGCGGCGACGTACTCCAGACCGCCGCCCTGCGGCCGGATGAACACCGCCACCGCGCCCTTCGGGGCGGAAGCGCCGAACGCGCTCCCGCACGCGCCGCCGTACGCGTCGCGGGACAGTTGGGGATCGACGTAATCCACCACCACATCCATCAGGATCCCGACGATCCCGGACTCCACATCCCGCACCATCGCTCCCCGCCACCGCTGGAGAGCCGCCACGTCCGTCATCGCGCCGCCGCTCCCCTCAGCAGCACGGCCGCCAGGTCCCGGGCGACGGGCGCGGAGATCTCGCCCAGCACCACCAGCCCGTGCGTGGAGGTGCGCCGCATGTCCATCGCCGGAAACTGAATCCCGGCCACCTTGAGGGCTGCCGCGAGCTCCAGTCTGGCGTCCGTCGCTTCGCCGATCTTCCTGTGCGCCCGCGTCCGCGCGTCCACGCCCATGTCCTCACACCTCTCCACTGCTCCGCTGTGTATCGATCCGCTTACAGCGTGCGCATGGGATCGCTAGGCTTCCAGGGGGGGAGGGCTTGACAAACGCCGGATCAACCAGAGGAGTTGGGGGCATGGCCGAACGGACCCACCTGACGCCGCGCCAGAAGTACGGCGAGGAACTGCGTCGCAGGCGGCTCGCCGCCGGGATGACACAGCAGGAGCTGGCCGAAAAGGTCATCTGCTCCCACACGCTCATCAGTCACATCGAAGCCGGCCGCAGGCTGCCGCAGCCGGAGGACGCGCGGCGGCTGGATCAGGTGCTGGGGGCGGACGGGTGGTTCGAGCGTTGGCTGTTGGATCTGGAGAACCGCTACGCCGACCACTTCGCGGAAGCGGCTGAGCTGGAGCAGCAGGCGGTCGAGATCAAGGAATACGCGGCGACCCTGGTGCCGGGTCTGCTCCAGACCGAGACATACGCGCGGGCGGTCTTCCGGGCGTTCAGCCCGAACTACCGTGCGGAGGAGCTCGAACGGCGGGTTGTCAATCGCATAGAGCGAGCCCGAGTTCTGGACAACCCGGCGTCTCCTGTCGTGTGGACGGTGCTCTGTGAAGGCGTGCTACGGAGGCGCGTCGGTGGAGGGGCTGCCATGGCCCATCAGCTGGGCGAGATCGCAGACCATGCCGAAGCCGGCCGCATCCGGCTGCACGTCATCCCCTTCTCCACCGGTGCCCATGCGCTGATGGAGAGCATGGTCTCGCTCATGACCTTCGCCGACATGGCGCCTGCGGCGTACGTCGAGGGACTGCTCACCGGCCAGCTCATGGACGAACCATCTCGCGTGCGCAACTGCCAGGCCGCCTATTACCTTGCACTGGGCGACGCCTTGTCACATCGGCAATCTCTGGCCCTGGTCAGGGCCGCAGCAAGGGAGCACGAACATGGTGAACGAGTACAGCATCCGTGAGGCCGCCGGGTTGGGCGGCTGGCGCAAGTCCAGCTACAGCGGGGGTAGCAACGGAAGTTGCCTGGAGGTCGCCGACGGCCACGACTTCGGTGTTCCGGTGCGGGATTCGAAGGATCCGCACGGGCCCGCACTCGTCTTCGGGGCTGCTGCGTGGTCCTCGTTCGTCAACGCGCTGCGATAGGAGAGTGCGGGGGCGCTGTCCACCCTCACGTGGGCAGTGCCCCCCGCATCGAGCAGTTCGGTTGGGAATCGGCCGGTGCTGACGTTCTCACTCGGCGCTGCCTGCCAGGGGCCTGCCTCGTCCCCCTCGGGGTTTTCGACCGGCTACTGCTTCCTTCCGGACTTCTTCAGGGCAGCGACGCGCTCGGAGTAGCTGCCGCCTGTGGTGGACGATCGCACGGTCGTGTCTGACGTGGTGTACGGGCTAGTGGGCTGCGTACTACGGTCAGCTATCGGTGCGCCATGGTCGCCGACCGAGCCCCTCTTGTGCCTGAGGGGCGGCCGAGGTGCAGTCCCTTGCGCCACCGTTCCTGTCCCCTGCGTGTATTGCGGGACCGGGTCTGCGGCAGGTCCCTGCGGCTGTCGGCCGGGCTGTGCCTCTGACGGAGCGTTTCGCAAGTCATCTGGATACTGCCGGGTCGGGGAAGTGAAAACAGAGGTCGAGGACCCCATAGTGGGCGACTGTATAAAGTCATTCGCCCTGCTGTACCTCCTGTCCAAATACTCGTCTGTTACCAGTCGACTGGGCTGCCCCGGGTCCTGCTGATCAGGCATGAGTGCCACTCTCCCTCTGGAATTTCGGAGTACGGGGCAACGTGACGCCCTGCACGTCAACATCAACCGGGCGGGTCACGGCGGGCCGGCGCCTGCCCAATGTCCAGGAAATGCTCATCGAGGGGCGGCGCAGGCGTGGACCGGCGACATGAGACGCGCGCCGGTGGCGCGGAGCGCCCGGGGCGGACAGGGCGCTCAGGGCGGACAGGGCGCCCGGGGCGGACAGAGCGCTCAGAGGGCGGGGAACGCGGAGAACGCATGAACTGGGCGGCAAAGGGGCTGTGATGGCGGGGCGGAGCCGGGACTCGGTTGTCGAGTCCGGGCACGGGACGGAGGCCACGGCGACGATGACGGCGATGCGGGCGGCGGACACGGCCTCCGACGTGCTCGGCGACTACCTCCGGGCCCGTGCGGCCGAATTCCTGCGCGGACTGCGCGTACACGCGGAGAGCGCGGGCAGCGCGGAGGGGGCGGCACGGGCCGCCGAGGCGGTGGACTCGTTGCGCGCCGCCGCTCGCAGGCTGAACGGAGCCCTGCACACCTACCGTCCGCTGCTGGATCCGTCCTGGGCCGACCAGTTGCGCGGCGAACTGAGCTGGCTGTCGGGCACCCTGGCCCGCGAATACGCGTACGCGGGGCAGTTGGAGCGGCTGCTGGGCGCCTTGCACCGGCTGGCCACCGGCGCCCCCACCGGGACCGTCGCCTTTGTCAGCACGTCTGCCAACGTATTTACGCGCGTGCTCCTTCGCAGGGTGTCCAGGAATTGGCCGATGGGGACGTCGGCGGTGCGGCCGTCGATTTCCACCTGCTCCTTCTCCCCCTGCTTGGGCAGGTGTCCCTCTTGCCTGGCGTCCAGCGCGGCTGCGTAGTGCTCGTCCTTCCACATGATTTGTGTTCCGGCCTGGGGGATGAACCACCGGCCGTTTACTTCCTGGGGCGACAGGTCATGCTTTGACAGCGCCTCTTTCAGCACGTCTCCCAACGGATTTACGCGCCCCTTGCTTCGCAGTGTGTTCAGGAAGATGCCGATGGGGACGTTCTCGAGGCGTTCGCCGATCATCACCTCCTGTTTCTCCGTGGACCCAGGCGGGTTTCCCTTCTCCCGGGCGTTCAGTGCGGCCGCGTAATCCTCGTCCCTCCACGTGGTTTTTTTCTGGATCTGTGGAATCGTCCACCGGTCGTCTGGTTGTTGCTCGGGCGGCAGGCCATGCTGTTGTAGCGCCGCTGCCGGCTCGGCTCCAAATGGGGGGACATCGGCGAGTCTGCCGCCGATCTCCCACTGCGTGTCCGGCTGATCGGGCAGGTCTACTGGATTCCAGAGGTTCAGTGCGGCCGCGTATTCCTCGTCGGAATATTCATTCGGCATGGTTCATCCCTTCCCGTTCCATGTGAAGCCGCCTGTATGGGCGCTTTCTGTTCACCTGACCGACTGCCGGGCAGCTCGGGGGCCTTCGGGCCGGGCCCGGGCCTGCTTGCTGCGGCACATCCCCCCCGCATCCGTTCACGACGCGGCCCCGGAATCCGGCCCGACCTCACTGCTCCTGCCGGAAGCGACGGCGCGACGGCGCTCACCGGGCCACCACGAGAAATAGACGTGGCACGCTGCCAAGGCGGAATCCGGAGCAAGCCGAAGAAGCTTGGGGGGCTGGAGCTTGAGCACGCCCGCCGACTGCGGAGTCGGTGGAAACGGCGAGCCGGCCTCCATGAAGCACCGCTCAGACTCAGCTGCTGCCACCTCACCCATTGACAACTCAACTCATTGCGTTAGCCGCTGTGAATTCGCTCATGTCCGTTTCCGCTTTCTCGGGCTGTTGGGGGGCTGGTGCGGAGTTGGCTCGGTGGTCCGCGTCGGGGCGGCGGGCCAGTGCCGGTGGCCGTCGGGGAGGTTGGCCCATGCTGGCACCGGATTCACCAGATGTGCACTCCGGTCGGGATAGTCACCGCTCAGGGTGGTCGTTCCCCGCGCGGCAGAAGCGTTCCAGGCGGGCGGAGCCACTGGAGCAGTGAACGACTGCGAGGGCGCCTGCTCGTTGGCGGACCGTCCGGCGCTTTCTGCTTGCGCGGTGGTGACGATCTTCCATGTGCCCTCCTGCAAGGTGGGCGACAGGTCATGCTGTTTCAGCGCGTTTGTCAGCACCTCTTCCAACGCCCTTTTGCGCCCATTGTTTCGCAGGTTGTGCAGGCATTTGCCGATGGGGACGTTCTGGGGACGGCCGTCAATCATCACCTTCTGTTTCTCTGTGGGCCCGGGCAGGTTTTCCTTCTCCCAGGCGTTCAGTGCGGCCGCGTAATCCTCGTCCCTCCACATGGTTTTTTGCGGGACCTGCGGGAGCTTCCACCGGCCGTCTACTTCCCGGGGCCACTGGTCATGCTTTGACAGCGCATTTGTCAGCACGTCTTCCAACGCCTTTTTGCGCCCTCTGGTTCGCAGATTGTGCAGGCATTGGCCGATGGGGACGTTCTGGGGACGGCCGCCGATCATCACCTTCTGTTTCTCTGTGGGCCCGGGCAGGTTTTCCTTCTCCCAGGCGTTCAGTGCGGCCGCGTAATCCTCGTCCCTCCACATGGTTTTTTGCGGGACCTGCGGGATCGTCCACCGGCCGCCTAGTATTTGTCCGGGCGGCAGGCCATGATCTGTCAGTGCCTGTGTCAGTACTTCTCTCAACGGATTTACGCGCCCTTCGTTTCGCAGCGTGTGCAGGAATTGTCCGATGGGGACTTTCTCGAGGCGGGATCCGATCATCACCTCCTGTGTCTCCTTGGACCCGGGCAGGTTTTCCTTCTCCCAGGCGTTCAGCGCGGCCGCGTAATCCTCGTCCCTCCACCTGGTTCTTTTCGGGACCTGCGGGAGCTTCCACCAGCCGTCTCCTTCCAGGGGCGACAGGTCATGCTTTGACAGCGCATTTTTCAGCACGTCCCCCAACGCCTTTTTGCGCCCTTTGTTCCGCAGATTGTGCAGGAATTGGCCGATGGGGACGACGAGGCGTTGGTCGCCGATCATCACCTCCTGTTTCTCTGTGGATCCGGGCAGGTTTCCTTCCTCCCGGGCGTTTAGCGCGGCCGCGTAATCCTCGTCCCTCCACGTGGTTTTTTTCCGGGTCTGCGGAACTGTCCTCCAGTCGTCTGGTCGTTGCTCGGGTGGCAGGTCATGCTGTTGTAGCGCCGCTGTCGGCTCGGCTCCAAATGGGAGGAGATCGGCGAGTCTGCCGTCGATCTCCCACTGCATGTCCGGCTGATGGGGCAGGTCTACCGGATTCCAGAGGTCCAGTGTGGCCGCGTATTCCTCGTCGGAATATTCATTCGGCATGGTTCATCCCTTCCCGTTCCATGTGAAGCCGCCTGTATGGGCGCTTTCTGTTTCCCTGACCGACTGCCGGACGGCCCGGGGCCCTCGGACCGGGCCCGGGCCTGCTTGCTGCGGCACATCCCCCCCCCGCATCGGTTCACGACGCGGCCCCGGAATCCGGCCCGACCTCACTGCTCCTGCTGGAAGCGACGGCGCGACGGCGTTCACCGGGCCACCACGAGAAACAGGCGTGGCACGCTACCGAGACGGAACCCGGAGCAAGCCGAAACAGCATGGAGAACCGGAGATTGAGCACGTCTTCCATGATTCCGAGGACGACGTCCTGCGGCACACGGTCACCGTTGCCCCCGGCCGCGTCGGCCCCCTGGCACGTCACGAGCCCGGGGGCCTCCGGATGCCAGAACTCGCGGGTGAACTTCGGCAGGTAGTCGGTGCGGTCGCTGCGCAAGAGCGGGTGCGGTCGGCGCCGCTGAGGGCACCGCCGGTAGTGCCGCCGTTCGCCCGCGCCTGGTCTCGCGTGTCTGCTGTGCACGGGCTCGTTGAGGCCGCTTCGCTCATCGCCTCCGCTTTGTCGGCCTGTTCTCGGGAGGCTGAACCGGGGTTTGCCCGGCGGCTGGCGGCGGGCCGGCAGGCCGGTTCTCGCCCCCGCTGGGGGGGTAGGCCCCTGCTGGCTGACCGTTGGGGAGGTTGGTCCATGCCGGCACCGGATTCACCGGATACGGATATCCACCCGCGCCGGAGTAGCCACCCGCGCCGGAGTAGCCACTGCTCAGGGTGTTCGTCTGCGCAGCAGGATCATCCCAGGGGGGCGGGGCCACCGGAGCAGTGACCGGCAGTCCCTCCATGCCCTGGGGTATCGCACCAGTCCTGCTGCTGTCCCCCAGCGGCGGATAGGTGAACTGGGCAGAGTACTCAGGGAAACCCACCGGGTTCCACGGGAGCGGCGCCTGCTCGTTGTCGGACCGTTCGGCCCATCCGGCGCTTTCTGCTTGCGTGGTGGCGCCGCCGATTATCCATTTGTTCCCCTGCCAGGTGGGCGACAGGCCATGCAGTTCCAGCGCCGCTTTCAGCCCCTCCTCCAACGCCTTTACGCGCCCCTCATTTCCCATCCTGTTCAGGAATCGGCCGATGGGGACATTGAGGGTGAACTTGTCGACCACTATCTCCTGCGTTTCCTTCTGTTTGGGCAGGTCCCCCAGCGGCCAGGCGTTCAGCGCGGCCGCGTAGTGCTCGTCGCTCCATAGGGTCTTTTGTCCGGTCAGCGGGATCGTCCACTGGCCGTTTTCGTTTTTCCAGGGCGGCAGGCCATGCAGTTCCAGCGCCGCTTTCAGTCCCGCCTCCAACGCCTTTACGCGCCCCCGGCTTCGCAGCTTGTTCAGGAATTGGCCGATGGGGACGTTCTCGGGGACGCCGTCGATCTCTACCCTCTGCGTCTCCTCTTGCTTGGGCAGGTCCCCCAGTGGCCAGGCGTTCAGCGCGGCCGCGTAGTGCTCGTCGCTCCATGTGGTCTTTTTTCCGGTCTGCGGGATCGTCCACTTGCCGTCTAGTCTTTGCAAGGGCGTCAGGCCGTGGGCTTTCAGCGCCTTTGCCAGCCCCGCCTCCAACTCATTGCGTCCCTGGTGTCGCAGCCTGTTCAGGAATTGGCCGATGGGGACGTTCTCAGGGACGCCATCGATCTCTACCCGCTGCGTCTCCTCTCGCTTGGGCAGGTTTCCCGGCCGCCGGGCGTTCAGCGCGGCCGCGTAGTGCTCGTCGCCCCACATGGTCATTTTTCCGGTCTGCGGGATCCTCCACTGGTCTTTTTCGTTTTTCCAGGGGGGCAGGCCGTGCCGTTCCAGCGCCTCTATCAGGTCCTTCCCCAACTCTTCTTTGCGCCCCCGGCTCCTTCGCAGCTGGGCCAGGAGTTGGCCGAGGGGGATGTCGACGGTGAAGTCGCCGATGTCAATCTTCACCGTTTCCTTCTGTTGGGGCAGGTGTCCCGGCTCCAGGGCGTCCAGCGCGGCCGCGTATTGCTCGTCGCTCCACATGGTCTTTTGTCCGGTCTGCGGGATCACCCAATGGTCTTTTTCGTTTTTCCAGGTCGGCAGGCCGTGCCGTTCCAGCGCCTTTTTCAGGCCCTTCCCCAACTCCTGTTTGCGCCCCCGGCTTCGCAGTAGTGCCAGGAATGTGCCGATGGGGATGTCGACGGTGCCGCCGCCGATGTCTACCTCCTGCTTCTCCGTGTGTTTGGGCAGGTGTCCCGGCTCCCGGGCGTTCAGCGCGGCTGCGTATTGCTCGTCGGAATATTTTGACGGCACGGTTCATTCCTTCCATTCCATTGAAAAACTGCCGGTTCGGGGGCTTTCTGTTTACCTGGCCGCCTGCCGGACAGCCCGCATCAAGCGAAGCGGGTGGTGGTTATTGTCGGCGTGGTTCTGGTCCCGATGGTGGTTGGCGGCCTCGGTGGAGGGGGCACGTACGGGTGCGCCCCGGCTCTGGGCGGGCGGTGTGAATCGTCCGGCCGCGCCGGGCTGTCCAAGCCGCCGTAGCCTCCGTCGTGACCGCAACCATGGGCTTGTCCGTACCTGCTAGGGCTGCTGGCATGGGCGGGTTCGCCGGCCTGGACGCGGACGGTCTCGGACCCGGCTTCAACTGGTCCTGCGGCGGGTGGGCGGCCTCTGCCGCCGCGAGTTCAGCAGCGAGCCGTTCCTTCTTCGCGCGAAGCTCCTCCGCCCTTACCCGGCAGCCGCCTCCCGCTCCTCCAGCAACGCTCTCACCGATGGCCTCGGCACTTCCGCGTCGCCGAGAACGAACTGATTGTCCGAACTTCCCTTCGACCACGCCGAAATCATGCCCGAACATTAGGAACTCAACGCTCATATCGGGAAAGACAACGGCTTCTCAAGGAGGTCAGCTACTGGTCCGCCGAGGCGGCGGGCGGCACCTTCACCGCCGACGACGAGGTGGACGCTCTCCTCCGGCTCCCTCCGGTCCCGGCCCGCACCCGCCTCACCCACGACCGGGACCGCGACCTGGTGACCGACCTGCTGACGGCCCTCGGCCTGCCCCCCCCCACAGGTAGAGCTGCCCCGCCCTCACAGGTAGAGCTGCACCCCGCAAGCCCCGCAGTGCGTACGGCCGTTGCGCAGTGCCGTCACCGGGTGCGGGCAGCCGGGGGAGGCCCCGCGCGCGCCCGGCGGCTCCACGAGCCGCACCGCCTCCGGCGCGGCGGCGTACTCCAGACCGCCGCCCTGGGGCCGGATGAACACCGTCACCGCCCCCTTCCGGGCGGAGCCGGCGCACGTCCCGCGTGGCTGCTGGGGATCGACGTAGTCGACCACGACATCCATCAGAATCCCCACGAGCCCCGTCTCCTCATCCCGCACCATCGCTCCCCGCCACCGCTGGAGAGCCGCCACGTCCGTCATCGCGCCGCCGCTCCCCTCAGCAGCACGGCCGCCAGGTCCCGGGCGACGGGCGCGGAGATCTCGCCCAGCACCACCAGCCCGTGCGTGGAGGTGCGCCGCACGTCCATCGCCGGGAACTGGATTCCGGCCGTCTTCAGCGCCATCGCCAACTCCAGCCTGGCGTCCGTCGCTTCGCCGATCTTTCTGTGCGTCCGCGTCCGCGCGTCCACGCCCATCTCCTCACGCCTCTCCACTGCTGTGCTGCTCCGATGCTCCGCTGTGTATCGATTCGCTTACAGCGTGCGCATGGGATCGCTAGGCTTCCAGGGGGGAGGGCTTGACAAACGCGGGATCAACCGGAGGAGTTGGGGGAATGGCCGAACGGACCCACCTGACGCCACGCCAGAAGTACGGCGAGGAACTGCGCCGCAGGCGGCTCGCCGCCGGGCTGACGCAGCAGGAGCTGGCCGAAATGGTCGTCTGCTCCCACACCCTGATCAGCCACATCGAGGCCGGTCGCAGACTGCCCCAACCGGATGACGCACGGCGGCTGGACCAGGCGCTGGGGACGGACGGGTGGTTCGAGCGGTGGCTGTTGGACCTGGAGCGGCGGTACATCAGTTACTTCGCGGAAGTCGCCGAACTCGAAAAGAGCGCTGCCGAAATCCGTTTGTTCGCGTCGATGCTGGTTCCAGGGTTGTTGCAGACCGAGGATTACGCGCGTGCGGTCTATCGCGCGTACAAGACCAACTTCACGTTGGAAGAGGTTGACCAACTCGTAGTCAACAGGCTGGATCGAGCGCGCATCCTCAGCAACCCGACCAGCCCCGTAGTCTGGGCGCTGTTGGACGAAGCCGTGATCCGACGCCCGGTCGGCGGCGGACCGGCGATGGCAAAGCAACTCCTCCACGTAGCCGACACTGCCGAGAGCGGACGTATCCGCCTGCATGTGCTCCCGTTTTGCTCGGGGGCGCACGCTCTCATGGAGGGCGTTCTGACGCTCATGAAGTTCGAAGACTCGACTCCGGTCGCCTATACCGAGAGCATCGTGACGGGAAATCTGATGGATGATCCCGCTCTGGTGGCGGAGGCCCGCGCGGCTTACGATCTCGCGTTGAGCGACGCGCTGTCGCACCACGAATCACTGGCCCTGATCAGGGAATTTGCAGAGGGACACGCACATGAACGTTGAGCACTTCATCCCCGACGCGTCGGCCCTCCGCGTGTGGCGCAAGTCCAGCTACAGCGGAGGCAACAACGGCGAGTGCCTGGAGGTCAGCGACGGTCACGCCATCGGCGTTCCGGTGCGGGATTCCAAGGATCCGCACGGGCCCGCGCTCGTCTTCGGGGTCGCCGCGTGGGCGTCGTTCGTCAACGCGTTGCGGTAGGAGAGGGGCGGGGGCGCTGTCCACCCTCACGTGGGCAGCGCCCCTGTTTCAAACAGTTCGGTTCGGCATGGTCCGGTGCTGACGGTCTCACCGGCCGCTACCGCGCCAGGAGCTTGCCTCGCTTCCCCTCGGGGCCCGCCCTTGGATGGGCTACTTGCTCATTCCGGGGCCCTTCTTGGCCGCAGCCTCGCGCTCGGCGAAGCTGGCGCCCTTCGTGGTGGACCGTTGCACATTCGCGGCTGACGTGGTGTATGAGCTAGTGGGCTGCGCACTACGGTCGGCTATCGGTCCGCTCATGCTGCGGGTGGCGTCCCCGACCGAACCCGTCATGTGCCTGAGGCGCGGCCGATGTGCAGCCCCTTGCGCCACCGTTCCTGTCCCCTGCGTGTATTGCGTGGGCGGATCTGCGGCAGGTCCCTGCGGCTCTCGGCCGGGCTGTGCCTGTGACGGAGCGCTCTGGAAGTCTTCTTGAGGGTACTGCCGGGTCGGGGAGGTGAAAACAGAGGTCGGGGACTCCATAGTGGGCGACCGCATAAAGTCATCCGCACTGCGGTACCTGGCGGCCAACGCCGTTTGCAGCCGACTGGGCTGCCTCGGGTCCTTCTGATCAGGCATGCGTGCTACTCCTTCTTCTGGGGTTCCGGAGTACGGGGCAACGTGATGCCCTGCACGCCAATATCAACGAATCGTGCAGCTTGCTGGTTCAACTAGGCATTTGTCGCGTCGAGTTGCGGCCGTGCGTGCGTTCCAGGGAGGGCGGGGCCGCCCCGGTGCGCCGGTCGGCGGGGCGGGTCAGCCGCGTCCGCTTCCAGGCCCGCGTCCCTGCCTGGTCGGGGAGCGGTTGGGGTCCCGGTAGGTCCGCTGAGGGCCGGACGTCGCGGCGGGTGCGCTTCCGTTGCTGTGCGCCTGGTCGCCGAGGACCGGTGAGGGCAGCCTCAAGGCGGCCATACTCAGCGCGAGTTCGCCGTCGAGGGGCGGAGTCGGAAACGCCCTGAGAAGCCGAGCGTTGCTACCGCCTTGGTCAGGGGCGGCTTCTCGTGCCGCCTCGTCGCGGCCCTCGTTGCTCCTCTGCGCGTTGCCTCCCTGCGCGTTGCCCCCGTTGGCCGCCAGGGCGGCCAGCAACTCAGCGGCGGGAGTGGCCATCCCGAGCCGGCGACGGCGCCCGTCCGAGTTTCCTTCCACGGGCCTCGCCGGTGTCTGCTCCTCCCCCGGCCGCGACATTGTCGGCGCGGGACGGTCCAGCTGACCCTCCGGCCGTTGGTGCCGCACCAGCGGCACGGTCCACTTGTCTCCCTCGGGCCGCTGACTTGGCATGAGTCCAACTCCTTCTTCCGGGCACCGGAGTGCGGCGATACGGGGCGCTCCGCACACCAGTGTCACGGGCTCCGCCGCACGTCGATTCAGCGGGGCCCTTCGTGCGGAGTCGAGGAGTGCGTCTCTTGAGGGCGGGTGGAGCCGGTCAGCGTCCGCGTACCTGCCTGGTCGGGGAGGGGCTGGCGTCCCTCTGCCTCCGTGACGGGCCGGATGGCGTGGGGGGCGCGCTTCCGGTGCCGTGCGCCTGGACGCGTGGCGTCGGCGAACCCGGTCCGAACGCGGCGCGTTGTGTGTCGCGGACCCCGCGCAGCGGGTTGGACGGCAACTGACCCGGGGTAGCGGTGTTGTTCCGGGTGTAATAGTCGACCACTTCCGCCCCCGGGTTGCTGGGCCCGTCCACCTCTTCGTCGCGGCGGGCGCGTTCTCCGGCTTCTCTTGCCCAATCGGGGAGATAGCTCATCGGGCGTTCCAGGACGACCCGTTCACCCGTTTCCGACCCCAGTCCGCTGACGGTGCTCACGTCCGAGCCGCGCCTGTCGTTCCTGGCATCGGCCAGCCAGGCGGGCAGATCGCTCGGCCGGCTCTCCTGGCCGTTCCCCGTGGTCTGCGGGGTGGGGCTCTGGGACGGCTGGTCCGCCCACGGCGGCGTGGGGTCCACCCACGGCGGCGTGGCCGGCCTGGCAAGTGCCGGACGGCGCCCACCTGACTGGTGCGGCATCAACGGCACGTCCCACTCTTCGCCTTCGCCGGGCAGCTTGGTTGGCATGGGCCCCACTCCTTGTTCCGGGTACCGGAGTGCGGCGGCATCGGTGCCCCGCACACCGATGTCACGGGCCCTGATGCTTACCGGTTCAGCCGCGTCCGCCGCCGGGCCGGTGACCCTGCCTCCGTCCGTTCCGGGAGACATCGGAGCGTCTGGGCGCCGGTGGCGTGCTGGAACCCGTGCCGTTCGTCTGACCGTTCGAGGTCGGCGAACCCGGCCCGAACGCGGCGCGCCGCGTGTCGCGGACTCCCTGAAGGGGGTTGGGCGGCAACTGACCGGCGGACTCTCGCGCCGCGTGCTCCCTCGCGGCACGGGCTGCCCCGCGTTCGACGGCGCGGGACCACTCGGTGTTCAGGAGGGTCGTCTCCGCGGCGACGAGCGCTTGGACGGACTCCGGGCCGGAACCCGTATCGCGAGCGAGGACCCGCTCTTCCGCCAGTCCGCGAATCTCCGCCTGAACGTAACTTTCATCGGCCGAGCCGAAGTACGCGTCACGCTCCCACCGTACGGAGTGCAGCCTCAGCTCTTCCTCCTGAACGAATGCCAACTCGACTCCGGTTACCTGGGCCGATTCCTGCCCTTCCCACCGCTGTGTCCCGCCCGGTCCGTCTCCCGGGGATCGCGTCCACTCCTGCTCGCGTTCCGGCGACGGGGCCTCCTCCCAGTGCTGCTCGTATGCGGGTGGGGGCGCGGTCCATTTGCCGTCCCACGGGCCGGGCATAAGCGTGACTCCTTCTTCCGGATATCGCGTCGCGGGGCCGTATTCGGCCCGCATGCGGATATCACGCGCCGCCCCGTTCGTCGGTTCAACTGCGTTTTCGTTCAGTCAAGTTGGGCGCGGGGCGCGCACGTCGGGGCGGTGGTTACCGGGATCCGTGCCCGCGCCGCTGACCTGGTCTCGACCCCTGTCCGGGGTTCCCTCCCCGACCGCCGCCGCGCCCGTAGGGAGAGCGCGGCGGCGGTGGGGGTGTCACGGGCGGCGGTGGCGGTGGCGGCGGCACCCAGTTGGGCGGTGGCGGCAGTGGCGGCAGCCGGTTGGGCGGTGGCGGCAGTGGCGGCAGCCGGTTGGGCGGTGGCGGCAGTGGCGGCAGCCGGTCGGGCGGTGGCGGGCGAACTGCGTAGGAGTCGCTGGAGTCTGCGTTTTCCGTACGGCCTTGTGCCGGTGAAGCCCGCCCGTACGCGGCCTGTCGAAGCTCGCGGATGCCTTCGAGGGGGCCGTCCGGTATCGCATCGGGGAAGTCGTCGAAATCGAATGACTCGGCATCGGAATCGGTAGGGGAACCGGAATCGGACGCCCCGAGAGGGGATGGCGGCTGGGCGGGAGCGTTCGCCCGCAACTCCATCAGCCGCGCCCCGGCCTGTGCGTGTCCCCTGCCTGCGGCGACAGCGGCGGACCGGGCGGCGTTCAGATCGGATGCTTCCCGCTCGATGAGCGCCGGGATGTTCGCGCCCGGGCTCGGTCGCCGTTCCTCCACCCGAGCCTCGGCCACCCGGCGGACCCGGTCGTCCTCCGCCGTGCCGTTGGGCAGACCGTGGAAACCGAGGTTTTCCCAATGAGTGGTCAAAGCGTGCAGCTCGGATTCCTGCCGGGTCGCCACGTCCGGCTGCGCGTACAACAGCAGTGGGTCTGATTCCGAATCCGAATCCGAGCCCGCCTGCGGAGGCCCCACTTGACCCGGCCGCTCGCCGGGCAGCGGCCGACGAGTCCACATCCCGTTCCATTTGCCAGGCATGAGCTGCCCCTCTCTGGCGTACCGGCATGCGGGCCTGTCCGGCGCCTGCATCCTGAATATTCACGGGCGGTGCCGTCGCCCGGTTCAATCGAGGCCCGGGGCGGGACGGCCGGGGGCCGGCAACGAAGCCCCCGAGGACCGGCCGGGGCGGCGACGGCAGCTCTCAGCGCAGCGGCGCCGGCGCCGCCCACCACAGCGGCGCCAGCGCCTCCCAGCGCACCGTGACCTCGCCCTGGCGCCAGCGGCGCGGGCCGTCGGCCAGGGGCCAGGTCTCCGAGAGGGCGCGCACGGCGCGCACCCAGCGCTGGCGGGCGCTGAGTGCACCGTAGGGCGCGGCCGTGGCCCAGGCGCGGTCGAAATCCTGCAGGAAGGCGTGCACCGGCTCGCCGGGCACGTTGCGGTGGATGAGCGCTTTGGGGAGGCGTTCGGCCAGGTCGGAGGGGGTGGAGAGGGTGGCCAGGCGGGCGGCGAAGGTGACCGTCCGGGGGCCTTCCGGGCCGAGCGCGATCCACACATGACGGCGGCCGATCTCGTCGCAGGTGCCCTCGACGAGCAGACCCCCGGGCGCGAGCCGCGCGCACAGGCGTGCCCACGCCGGGGCGACGTCGTCCTCGGCGTACTGGCGCAGTACGTTCGCGGCGCGGATGAGCGCCACCCCCGGGGCCCCGGCCCCGGAGGGCAGCGGGATCTCGAAGCCGCCCCGGACGAAGGCCAGCCCCTCCCGCTCGTAGGCCCGCGCCGCCGCGACCCGGCCGGGGTCGATCTCGACGCCGTAGACGCGCGCGTCGGCCCGTACCTTCCGCAGCCGCTCCAGCAGTTCGACCGCCGTCCACGGGGCAGCGCCGTAGCCCAGATCGACGGCGGACGGCGGGGCGGGGGAGCGGCGCAGCGCGGGGCCGTGCACGGCGGTGATCCAGCGGTCCATGCGCCGCAGCCGGTTCGGGTTCGTCGTCCCGCGCGTGATCGTCCCTTCGGGCCGGGCGGACCTCGTCCCTTCGGGCCGGGAGGACCTCGTCCTCTCGGGCCGGGAGGACGGGGCGCGGGAAGGCATGCCACGAGGGTACGGCGGGCACCCGGCGGGGCCGCCGCCAGCGTCCGGTGGACCGTCTGCCGCGTGTGCCGCGTGTGCCGCGCGTGCCGCGCGTGCCGCGTCTGCCGGGTGTGCCGCGTGTGCCGGGTGTGCCGCGTCTGCCGGGTGTGCCGCGTCTGCCGGGTGTGCCGTGGCGCGTCGGCGGCGCCGACCGGGACGATCCTCCGCCGTAACCGGCTGAACCGGTGACGGCTCGGCTGCCATCGCCCCGCCATCACCCGACCATCGCCCTGGCGTCGTCCCGCCAGCGTCCGGTGGGGCCCCCGCCAGGCAGGCATTGTCACAATTCGGCAAAGTGGGAAGGGGAGGCAACCTTTTGCCGTTGTAGCGCCAGGGCCGCTTCCAGCCCCGCTTCATGATCCGGAGGAGGCATCGGCACCGTGAGCCATTACGTGTCCCGGCTCGGTCAGCGGCGCGGACGGTCGGCACCAGGATCGGCGGGCTCAGCGGGCTCGGCCGCCCCTGGGCAGCGGGCGGCGGCACCGGCATCCGGAACCCCGCCGCAAGGCACCCCGCCGCAGTCGGCCTCGGCCCGGCCGACCCCACAGCCGCAGCCGACCCGACAGCCCCAGCCCCCCCGACAGTCCCGGCAGCCCCTGCTGCGGCTGCCGGGCTCGCGCCGCCCCCGCCGGGTGGCCATGTTCAGCGTGCACACCTCGCCCCTCCACCAGCCCGGCACGGGCGACGCGGGCGGCATGAACGTCTACATCGTCGAGCTGGCACGGCAGCTCGCGGCCCAGGGGATCGAGGTCGAGGTCTTCACCAGGGCCACCACGGGCGCGCTCGAACCCACGGTCGAGCTGGCCCCCGGCGTGCTCGTCCGGCACATCGACGCGGGCCCCTACGAGGGGCTCTCCAAGGAAGAGCTGCCCGCACAGCTGTGCGCGTTCACGCACGGGGTGATGCAGGTGTGGGCCGGTCACCGGCCCGGCTACTACGACCTGGTCCACTCGCACTACTGGCTCTCCGGACACGTGGGCTGGCTGGCCTCCCAGCGCTGGGGCGTGCCCCTGGTGCACGCCATGCACACCATGGCCAAGGTCAAGAACGCCGCACTGGCCCAGGGCGACGCCCCCGAACCGGCGGCCCGCGTCATCGGCGAGACACAGATCGTGCGCGCCGCCGACCGCCTCATCGCCAACACGGCCGAGGAGGCCGGCGAGCTGGCGCACCACTACGAGGCACCGGCCGGCCGCACCGCGATCGTCCACCCGGGCGTCAACCTCGACCGCTTCTGTCCCGCCGACGGCCGGGCCGCGGCCCGCGACCGGCTCGGACTGCCGCAGGGCGCCCTGATCCCGCTGTTCGCCGGGCGCATCCAGCCCCTCAAGGCGCCGGACATACTGCTGCGCGCCGCCGCGCTCCTGGTGGACGAGGACCCCTCGCTGCGCCGCCGCCTCGTCGTCCCCGTGGTGGGCGGGCCCAGCGGCAGCGGGCTGGCCAAGCCGGAGGTCCTGCAAAAGCTCGCCGCCAAGCTGGGCATCGCCGACCTGGTGCTCTTCCGCCCACCGGTCGGCCAGGAGCAGCTCGCCGACTGGTACCGGGCCGCGTCCGTGCTGGTGATGCCGTCCTACAGCGAGTCCTTCGGGCTGGTGGCCGCCGAGGCACAGGCGTGCGGCACCCCCGTGGTCGCCGCCTCCGTGGGCGGGCTGCCGGTGGTCGTACGGGACGGGGCCAGCGGCTACCTCGTGGCCGGGCACGACCCGGCCGAGTACGCGCGGGCGCTGCGCAGGTTCGCCGCCGACGAGGCGCTGGCCGCGCGGCTGGGCGGTGCGGCGGCCCGGCACGCGCAGGGCTTCGGCTGGGGCGCGACTGCCGAGGCGACCGCCGATGTCTACACCGACGTGCTGCAAGAACGGCGCCGTCGCCTACGATCGCCCCATGGGTGAGCCGCGCACACATGACCGGGCCGCCGCCGCGCGCGCGGTGATCGAGCAGGCGCTCAAGGAGGCCGGGCTGGAGTGGGAGACCCCGGCGGACGGCACCTTCGTCGTCACCCTTCCGGGTACGCGCAAGCTCTCGACCACGTGCTCGCTGGCGGTCGGCGCGCACTCCCTGTCGGTCAACGCCTTCGTCGTCCGCAACCCCGACGAGAACCACGCCGCAGTACACCGCTGGCTGCTGGAGCGCAACACCCGCATGTACGGGGTGAGTTACGCGATCGACCGGCTCGGCGACATCTACCTGGCCGGCCGGCTCCCCCTCGGCGCCGTCACCGCGGAGGAGATCGACCGGATCCTCGGCAGCGTCCTGGAGAACGCGGACGGGGCGTTCAACACCCTGCTGGAGATGGGCTTCGCGACCGCGATCCGCCGCGAGTACGCGTGGCGCACCTCGCGCGGGGAGTCCACCCGCAATCTGGACGCGTTCACGCATCTGACGAGGCGGGACGAGGGTGCGGGTGCGGACGCGGGTGCTGATGCCGGTGCGGGTGCCGGTACGGGGGCTGATGCTGACGCTGACGCTGGTGGAGGTCAGGAGTAAGAGCGTGCGGGGCGGATGCGAGGAACAGGGCTTCGCGGTGCCCCGGGCGGGGTCAGCCCGCGGGATCGGCACGGGACGCCGCACCGTCGGTGGGGGCCGTCTCCCGCCGAGCGGGTAGCGGCTCCGGTACGAGCCCCGCGGGGGCGGGCGCCGTCCGACTGGGCGCCGTCGGTGCCGTCGGCGCCGTCGCGCTCGTGGCGGTCGGCGGTACGGCCGCCGGCTCCTCCGGCAGATACCGCAGCAGCAGCCCGTAGCCCAACGCCGCGAGGGTGCCCACCACCGCGCTGGCGGCCCACAGGGTGGCCGCGCCGAAGCGGTCGATCACGAAGCCGCCGGCGAGCGGGGCACCGAGCGAGGCGACGGACCACGACATCGAGTACATGCCCTGGTAGCGGCCCCGGCCGTGCGTCGGCGAGAGACTGACGACGAGGCCCATCTGCGTCGGCGAGTTGACCATTTCGCCCAGGGTCCAGACCACTACGGCCAGCGCGTAGAAGGCGGCGGAGTGCGCGAACGCGTTGAGTCCGAAGCCGTATCCCGTCAGCAGCGCGGACACGACCAGCAGCCGGGCCGGGTCGCGGTGCTCGATGAAGCGGGTGAGGGGGAGCTGCAACAGGACGATCAGCACGCCGTTGAGGGCGATGACCGTGCCGAAGTCGGTGCTGGTGAGGCCCTGTTGGCCCATGGCTATGGGGAGTGAGACGAACGCCTGCTGAATGAGGCTTGCCAGCAGCAGGTTGAGGGCGACGACGATCATGAAGCGGGTGTCCCGCGCCACCGTCCACAGGGAGACCGCGGCGGGGGACTCCTCGGCCGTTCTCGGACCGGCCCGGTCGCCGGGCCCGTGACCGTCCTCGCCCTCGATCCCGCCCCCGGCCCCGGCCCCGGCCTCGGGCCGGGACTCCGACAGCTTCCAGAAGGTGAGCAGCGCGGTGACCAGCACCATCGCGGCTTCGCCGAAGAACAGCAGGTGGTAGCTGTACTGGGCGATGAGCCCGGCGCTGGTGGAGGAGACGGCGAAACCGAGGTTGATGGCCCAGTAGTTGAGCGAGAAAGCCCGCACCCGGTCCTCGGGGCGCACGATGTCGGCCATCATCGCCTGCACGGCAGGCCGCGAGCCGTTGGTGGCCATGCCGACGAGTCCCGCGACGACCGCGATCGCCACCGGGTGGGTGACCAGGCTGAGCGAGGCGACGGACACGGCGGTCGCCAACTGCGCGATCAGCAGCGTCGGCCGCCGCCCGATGCGGTCCGTCAGCACTCCGGCCCCGATGGACGAGACGACACCCCCGAGCCCGTAGAGCGCGCCGACGAGCCCCGCGTACGAGGCCGAATAGCCGCGCTCGACGGTGAGATAGAGCGCGAGGAACGTCGAAACGAACGCCCCCAGCCGGTTGACGAGGGTGCTCGTCCACAGCCACCAGAACTGCCGGGGCAGCCCGCCCACGCTCTCGGCGACGGCCCGCCCGAGCCCCTTCGACCACGCCCTGTCGGCCATACCCGCCCCCCTGAACCGTAAGTGGCCACCCGTGAGACGCAACGTACGCACCACGTCCGGGACGGGCCACCGAATTGACGCCGCCCGTCAACCGGGGCCGGGAGGGGAGGGGACGGGGTGGGACGGCTTGCGGCGGGGGCGGTGCGGGACGGCTTGCGGCGGGGGCGGTGCGGGCGAGGGACGGGGCACACTCCCGCCACCCCCACCATGTGGGGCAGCCACATCCACTCGCCGCCCGGCACGTCCTACGTTGGCGCCATGACACAGCCCGTCCCCGCACCCCCGCCCCGCCCCCCGTCCCCGTCTCGCCCCCGGTCCCCTTCCGTCGCCCTTCTGGACCTCACCGGCCGCACGGCCCTGGTCACCGGCGCCGCCAGTGGCATCGGCCGGGCGTGCGCGCTCAGACTGGTGGCGGCGGGGGCCGCGGTCCGGGTGGTGGACCGCGACGCGGCGGGCCTGGCCGCCCTCTGCGAGGAGGCGGCCCCCCTACGCAGCAGGGCTCGCACCGCCATGGAGCAGCACTCTGTGGACCTGACCACCCCCGACGGCCTGGCGCGGGCCGAGCGGGCCGCAGCCGGGGTGGACATCCTCGTCAACGCGGCGGGCACCCAACTCGTGTGCTCCGTACACGAGTTCCCGGCCGATGCGTTCGGCGCGATGCTCACCCTCATGCTGGAGGCCCCGTTCCGCACCACGCGGGGCGCCCTCCCGGGCATGTACGAGCGGGGCTGGGGCCGCGTCGTCCACATCTCCTCCGTACACGGACTCCGTGCCTCCGCGTACAAGTCGGCCTACGTCGCGGCCAAGCACGGGCTGGAGGGCCTGTCCAAGACGACGGCCCTGGAGGCCGCCCCGTACGGCGTGACCTCCAACTGCGTCAGCCCGGCCTATGTGCGCACGCCCCTGGTCGAGCGGCAGATCGCCGACCAGGCCCGTGCCCACGGCATCCCGCCCGAGCGCGTCGTCGCGGAGATCCTGCTCGCGGACTCGGCCCTCAAGCGGCTGCTGGAGCCGGACGAGGTGGCCGAGGCGGTCGCCTACCTGTGCACCCCGGAGGCGGCCTTCCTCACCGGTGTCTCCCTGCCCCTCGACGGCGGCTGGACCGCGCACTGACCCTGGTGCCCATGCCCCGCACCCCCGCCCCCGGCTCCCCGACGGCCGCCGCCTGCCTCGGCTACCTCGAACTGCTCACCAAAGACGCCCCAGCCCAGGCGTACGAGCACCCGGCGCCACCCGCCACCGACCCGGACTCCGGTTCCGCTCCCGCTCCCGGTTCCGCTTGCGCTTCCGGTTCCGGTTCCACTCCAGGCTCCGCTCCCGCTTCCGATCTTGATGCGGGGCCGGAGACGGAGGCCGCCGGTATCGAACGGGGCAGACGTCTGGCACTCCGCATCCGGGCCGAACTCGAAGGCAGGCGGCGCCGCGAGGCGGAGCTGACGGCGCTGTTCGACACCGTCCACGACCTCGCCGGGCTGCGCGACCTGGACGACGTGCTCCAGGCGATCGTGCGGCGCGCCCGCCGCCTGCTGGGCACCGAAGTCGCCTACATGACGCTCACCGACCCCGAGCGCGGCGACACCTGCATGCGGGTGACGGCGGGCTCCGTCTCGGCCCGCTTCCAGCAGCTGCGGCTCGGCATGGGGGAGGGGCTGGGCGGCCTCGTCGCACAGACGGCCCGCCCCTACGTCACCGAGGACTACCCGCGCGACGCACGCTTCCAGCACACCGACGCCATCGACGCGGGCGTCGGCGAGGAGGGGCTGGTCGCCATCCTCGGCGTGCCGTTGCTGCTCGGCGGGCGGGAGGTGATCGGCGTGCTGTACGCGGCCGACCGGCGCGAGCGGGTCTTCGAACGCGAACAGATCGCGCTGCTGCGCTCGTTCGCCGCGCACGCCGCCGTCGCCATCGACAACGCCCGGCTGCTCACCGAGACGACGCAGGCGCTCGACGGTCTGCGCGAGGCGCACGCGACCAGTCGGCGCGCCTCGGAGGTGCACGACCGGCTGACCGAACTGGTGCTGCGCGGCGGCGGCGTGGACGACGTGACCCGGGCGCTGGCCGAAGTGCTGGGCGGCCACGTCGTTTTCACCGACACTCCGGACGCGGCACTCGCACCCGCCGTCGAACGGTCCCGGCGCGCCGGGCACGCGGTCCGGGCGAGCGGAGCCGAGGGCGACGACGCGGCGGGCGACGACGTGGCGGGCGACGACGTGGCGGGCGGTGGCGAGCGCGGTAGCGGGGACGGCGACGAGCACCGTGGCGGGAGCGCCATATGGGTGGCGGCCGTCTCCGCCGGAGGCGAACTGCTGGGCGCGCTGCTGCTGCGCGGCCATCCGGCGCTCGCGCCCGTGGACCAGCGCACCCTGGAGCGCGCCGCGATGGTCACCTCGCTCCTCCAGCTCGCGCGGCGCTCGGCGGGCGAGGCCGAACAGCGCGTACGGGGCGAACTGCTGGACGACCTGCTGGACGCCGCCCCGCGCGACCCCCGCCTGCTGCGCGAGCGCGCGGCCCGGGTCGGCGCCGACCTCGGCGTCCCCCACACGGTACTGAGCGCCCGGCTCGACGCCCCTTCGCCGACCGCACCGGATACCGCGCACGTTCCGCTCGCACCGGATACCGCGCACGTTCCGCTCGCACCGGATACCGCGCACGTTCCGGTCGCACCGGATGCCCCGCGAAAACCGCTCCCACCGGACCCCGCCCAACCCGCCGCCCCGGCCATGGAGGCGCCCGCCCCGGCCGTGGGAGTGTCCGCTTCGGCCATGGGAGTGTCCGCCCCGGCCGTGGGAGTGTCCGCCCCGGCCGTGGGAGTGTCCGCTTCGGCCGTGGGGGTGCCCGCCGCGGCCGAGGGGGCGCGCTCGGGTGCCGACCGGCAGCGGCTGTGGGCCGCCGCCTCCCATCTGGCGGCCACCCGGCACGGCTTGGCCGCAGCCCGGGACGGGGGCGCCGTCCTCCTGCTGCCCGTAACGGGACAGCGGGGCACCACACCGTGCCCCTCCGACAGGACGGCGGCCGAGGAGATCTCCCGTACGGCGCGGCAGGTCGCCGCCGAACTGGGCCGTGCGGTCGGCGTCCCCGTCACCGTGGGGGCCTCGGCGCCGGTACCGCCGCCCGCCGCGCACCCCGGCGCGGTCGCCGCCGCCTACCCGCAGGCCCGCCGCTGCCTGGAGGCGCTCAGCCTGCTGGGCAGACAGGGAGAGGGCGCGGCGGCCGAAGACCTGGGCTTCCTCGGCCTGTTGCTGACCGACACCCGCGACGTGCCGGGCTTCGTACGCCGCACCCTGGGGCCCGCGCTGGACTACGACGCGCGCCGTGGCACCGAGCTGATCGCCACCATGGACGCCTACTTCAGCTGTGCCATGAGCCCTGTCCGTGCCAAGGACGTGCTGCACGTCCACGTCAACACCGTCGCCCAGCGGCTGGAGCGGGTGGCCCGGCTGCTGGGCGAGGACTGGCAGGCGCCGCACCGCGCACTGGAGATCCAGCTCGCGCTACGGCTCCACCGGCTCTCGGCCGCGCTCGGCACCTGACCCGCTGCCGTTGCCGTTGCCGCTGCCGTTGCCGCTGCCGCTCGTGGTCCTAGTCCTAGTCCTGGTCCGGCCGGGGTCCGCCGCGCCGTCCGGTCGCCTCTCTCCGACGGTCCGCAGGTCGCGATGGCGCGTCTCGGTGGCGCAGGCCAGCGCGACGACCGTCAGCAGCGCGGCGGCGATCACGTACAGCGAGATCGCCGCCGAGCCGTCGTACTCCGCGAGCAGCGCCGTCGCGATCAGCGGGGCCGGTGCCCCGGCCGCGACCGAGGAGAACTGCGCGCCGATCGAGGCCCCCGAGTAGCGCATCCGCGTCGCGAACAGCTCGGAGAAGAAGGCGGCCTGCGGCGCGTACATCGCCCCGTGCAGCACCAGCCCGATGGTCACGGCCAGGGCCATCGGCCCGAACCGTCCGGTATCCAGCAGCGCGAAGAACGGGAAGATCCACGCGCCGACGCCCACCGCGCCCAGCAGATAGACGGGCCGCCGCCCGACCCGGTCCGAGAGCGCGCCCCACAGCGGAATGGTGGTGAAGTGCACAGCCGAGGCGATCAGTACGGCGTTGAGCCCGGTCTGCTGGGAGAGGCCCAGGTGGTCGGTGGTGTAGACGAGGATGAAGGCCGTCAGCACGTAGAAGCTGATGTTCTCGGCCATCCGGGCACCCATGGCCACCAGCACATCCCGCCAGTGGTGCCGGAACACGGCGACGAGCGGACGCTCTTCGGTGCGGGTATCCGGTGCATCCGAGGATTCCGGAGCATCCGGTGCGGGGGACGCCGCCCCGGCCTCGCGCACGGTCCCCGCCTCCCGGACGGCTTCCCGGTCGGCTTCCCGGGCGGCCTCCCGGGCTTCCGCGCGGGCCCGCGCCTCCTTGAAGACGGGTGACTCGTCGACCGCGAGCCGTATCCACAGCCCGAGCCCCACCAGCACGCCCGACAGCAGGAACGGCACCCGCCAGCCCCAGCTCTCGAACGCCGCCTCCGAGAGCAGCGCGGTCAGCGCCGCCAGCACCCCGGTCGCCAGGAGCTGCCCGGCGGGCGCGCCGGTCTGGGGCCAGGACGCCCAGAAGCCGCGTCGCCGCGCGTCGCCGTGCTCGGACACCAGCAGCACGGCCCCGCCCCACTCGCCGCCCAGCGCGAAGCCCTGCACCAGCCGCAGCGCGGTCAACAGCACGGGTGCCGGCGCTCCGACGGTCGCGTGGGTGGGCAGCAGCCCGATCGCGAAGGTGGCGCCTCCCATCATCAACAAGCTGATGACCAGGAGCTTCTTACGGCCGATCCGGTCGCCGTAGTGGCCGAACACCAGCGCGCCGATCGGCCGCGCCGCGAAGCCGACGGCGTAGGTGAGGAACGACAGCAGCGTGCCCACCAGCGGCTCGGAGCCGGGGAAGAACAGCTTGTTGAAGACCAGCGCGGCAGCCGAGCCGTAGAGGAAGAAGTCGTACCACTCGATGGTGGTCCCGACCAGGCTCGCGGCGACGATCCGCCGCAGCGAGCGCGGAGCGGTGTTCGCAGCCGCGGTCGGCGACGTGGGGGGCGGCGGCGTGGGGGTCGGTGACGGGGAAGCGGGATCGGATGGGGAGGCCATGCCGCCGCACGCTAGGCAGGAATCCCCCGCTCACCCATGTGCGCGGGGGCCACAGCCGATGGCCCGGATATCCGCCGGAACCACACGCAGTAGGCTCGGCGGCATGGCCGACGCACCGTACAAGCTGATCCTCCTCCGCCACGGCGAGAGCGAGTGGAACGCGAAGAACCTGTTCACCGGTTGGGTGGACGTCAACCTCACCGAGAAGGGCGAGAAGGAGGCGGTCCGCGGCGGCGAGCTGCTCAAGGACGCCGGCCTGCTCCCTGATGTGCTGCACACCTCCGTGCAGAAGCGGGCCATCCGCACGGCCCAGCTCGCACTGGAGTCCGCCGACCGCCTCTGGGTCCCCGTCCGCCGCTCCTGGCGTCTCAACGAGCGCCACTACGGCGCCCTCCAGGGCAAGGACAAGGCGCAGATCCGCGACGAGTTCGGCGAGGAGCAGTTCATGCTCTGGCGCCGCTCCTACGACACCCCGCCGCCCGTGCTGGAGGACGGTTCGGAGTTCTCGCAGAGCGACGACCCGCGCTACGCCGGCGTCCCCAGCGAGCTGCGCCCGCGCACCGAGTGCCTCAAGGACGTCGTCGAGCGGATGCTGCCGTACTGGTTCGACGGCATCATCCCGGACCTCCTGGCCGGCCGCACCGTCCTGGTCGCCGCCCACGGCAACTCCCTGCGCGCCCTGGTCAAGCACCTGGACGGGATCTCCGACGAGGACATCTCCGGCCTCAACATTCCCACCGGCATCCCCCTCGCCTACGACCTGGACGCCGACTTCCACCCGGTGAAGAAGGGCGGCACCTACCTCGACCCCGAAGCCGCCAAGGCGGCCATCGAGGCAGTGAAGAATCAGGGCAAGAAGTAGCAGCACCACGCATAAGCCCCCTGCCTGCGAGTGCTCTACCGGTAGGGGGCTTATGCGTGGTTCAGGGTGCGCCTGGGGGCCGTGAACCACTGGCTATGAGCGAGCGCTGTGAGGGGAAGGTTCGCCGGGTCGGTGGCTGTGGCGGACGCACCCTCGCGCCCACAGCCTGAACCCCCCCGGTGAACCTATGCGGTCACCGTCTCAGCGCGCCTCTCTTGGGGCCACAGCACACCACCCTGGCATTCCCGGAAACCGGTATGCCAGGTGCGGAAGCCGGCCGGGAAAGGGCTTCTGGCGTCCACTCGGCGAATGCCCCGCCAGGCATGGGACTTTCAGAGCTGGTCACCTTCCCTGTCCACCCTCTTATCGGGACATGGAACAACGGTCGGCCAGCCCGGATGGTTCCACCGCTCTCATCGGCCTACCGGCTCCGACGCGGGGGACGGGAAGCAGGAGAATAGGGCGGCGGAGCAGGGGAGCCGGGCCGGGCGCCGGCCTGAACGCCGGGCCGGGTGCCGACCTGAACGGAGGACTCGGGGGCAGCTCCAGCAGGCAGATACTGCCCAGCGGCGTAGGGAGGCGGAGCGACGTTCGGATTGGGCCGCGGGTTGGATGAGTGCTCGTTCGCAAAACTTGTAATGTGCTGCATGTCCTCGACCGACGCCCACGGGAATGCCTCAGGAAGTGGGCCACCCTTGTAGTTCGACGCCTCCATAGCGGCACGAATGTTGGTGAGGCGTTCCTGACTGGTGGAAAGGTACAGGATTGCCTCTTCCTTTCGATGCTGCATCTCCAGATGATGCGGGCGAGGGGGGCCGTCTTCAACGGTTTCTCCCTGGCGTCGCCCACGTTGCCTGTGCCAATCCTCAGTTGCGGCTAGATAAGCAACCGCGAATTCGAGCTCGAGGGGGGTGAAATCTCCCGGCATAGCACTTCCTTCTCTCAGCTCATTTCACAGACCATCACCCTCGTAACGTGGCCTGGGACCAACCGGTTCACCTCTGGCCTGTCCTCCTGCGTCACCGTGAACCGCGGACGGTGGCCGCCGCCCGTGCGCCCCTCCTGTCGCGCCAAGGCTGTGACCGCGGCCCGGCACGTCGGTTCCGCCGCGGCGGTCGGTTCTGCCGCGAGACGGTCGCGCCGGCCGCGGACAACCGCAGTCAGTCGGCAGTTCATCGCCGACTTGGCCGACGCGGCTCAGCGGGCAGGGAGGCCGGCGTGCGGGCTCTCGTCTTTCGACCAGAGGTGTCTTCATTCCAGCTTCGGTGCCGATTGCTGACCAGGCGGCGGCGTAGGTGAAGTCCCCGGGGGTGCACGGCCCGGCCGGAACCTGGCCGGTGGACTCCCTGGCCCGGAACCCTGGCCGCCTGGACAGCTTTCCCTGGCCGTCCGGCCGAGGCGGCGCGTCCCGTAGCCCGCCTACTCTCGGGGTATGACTTCCACCCACCCCTCCCCGCGCGTCCTGCGGCGCCTGCTACCGGGGGAGCTGACCACGCTCGGCCCGCACTCCCGGGGGCGCCGCAGCGCCCGCGACTGGGCGGTGGACGTCGCAGTCTTCGCCTGGGCCGCGCTGTGCTGGGCGCTGCTGTACGACGGGGTCGCCGACAAGACCTACCTGCCCCACTGGATGCTCCAGGCGGACGCCCCGCTCGGTGCGGTGGCCTGTCTGTCGTTGTGGGTGCGCCGGCGCTGGCCGGTGGGCGTCGCGCTGGCCGTGCTGCCCGCCGCCGTGGTGTCGGACACGGTGATCGGCGCCCTGACGGCCATCGTCTTCAACCTGGTGCTGCGCGTCCCGCCGCGTACGGCGATGGCGGTGCTGCTGCTCCACCTGGGGCTGGCGCTGCCCTTCGTCTACTTCGTGGCCGCCCCCGAGGCGGACCGGTGGGTCACCGTCGCGCTGGTCCTGGCCCTCTATGTCATCGCCTACACCTGGGGCAGCGCCGCCCGGGTCCGGCGCCAGCTCGTGCTCAAGCTCCGCGAGGACGCGCTGCGTGCCCGCGCCGACCACGAGCGGCGACTGGGTGACGCCCGCCGCGCCGAGCGCCGCGCCATCGCCCGTGAGATGCACGACGTGCTCGCACACCGCGTCTCCCTGCTGTCCGTCCACGCGGGCGCCCTCGCCTACCGCACCAAGCAGACGGCGGCCGGGAAGGGCTCGGCCCTCGACGACGCGGAGATCGCCGAGAGCGCCACCGTCATCAGGGACAACGCACACCAGGCGCTGGAGGAGCTGCGCGAGGTGCTGCACGTGCTGCGGGAGGAGGAGGCCGAGAAGGGGGAGAGGGAGCCGGGAGCCGCAGGCGGAGTCACCCCTCAGCCCGGCCTCGACCGCGTCGGCGCACTGGTGGACGAGGCCCGCGCGGCCGGCCAGCCCGTCCAGCTCGATCTGGGGCTGGACCCGACCCCGGATGCGGAGGGTACCCATCCGCTGCGCCCCCAGCTCCAGCGCACCGTCTACCGCGCGATCCAGGAGGGGCTCACCAACGCCCGCAAACACGCCCCCGGCGCACAGGTGCACATCGTCGTGACGGGCTCGCCCGGCGACGAGCTGACCGTACGGGTCAGCAACCCGCTGCCCACCGGACCGGCCGCCTCCGGGATTCCGGGCGCCGGCGCCGGGCTGACCGGGCTGCGGGAGCGCCTGGAGATCGAGGGCGGCACCCTCCAGCACGGCACGGCTGACGGCTTGTTCACACTGCGGGCCCGGCTACCGTGGCCCCCATGACGCCGCACGCGCCGCCGCCCCCGGACCCGCCGTCGCCTCCTGGCCAGGGCCAAGGGGCGCGGCAGGGGCGGCCCGTCCGCGTCCTCCTCGCCGACGACGACCCGCTGGTGCGCGCGGGCCTGAAGATGATGCTGCGGGGCGCGCCCGGCATGGAGGTCGTGGGGGAGGCGGCGGACGGCGCCGAAGTACCGGCGGCCGTACGGGAATTCACCCCGGATGTCATCTTGATGGACATCCGGATGCCCACCACCGACGGCATCGCGGCCACTCGCGAGCTGACCGCCTCCCCGCCGCCGGGGACCGCGCCGCCGCAGGTGATCGTGCTGACGACGTTCGACTCGGACACGGAGGTCCTGGAGGCCGTACGGGCCGGAGCCGCCGGATACCTGCTCAAGCACACCGACCCCGAGGAGATCGTCGCCGCCGTGCTGCGCGCCGCCCGGGGCGAGCCGGTGCTCTCCCCCTCGGTCGCGCGCACCCTGATGGACCACGCGGCGAACGGGGCCGGCTCGCGGGCCGGCGGGGACGCGGCCGGGGGCCGCGCCGAGACGGCGCGGGCCCGCATGGCGACGCTGTCCGAACGGGAACGGGAGGTCGCGGGCGCGGTGGCCGACGGCCTCGCCAACTCCGAGATCGCCGAACGCCTCTACATGTCGGTGGGCAGCGTCAAGGCCCACATCTCCAGCGCGCTGGCCAAGCTGGGCCTGGACAACCGCATCCGCCTGGCCCTCCTGGCCCACGACGCGGGGCATGACGGCAGGTCGTGACGGCAGGGCATGACGGCAGGGCATGACGGCAGGGCACGACGAGGGCCCTGGCCCGTCGAACCGGCCAGGGCCCCGCGCCGCACCCGTGTGGGGGTTCATTCGTACGGGGTTCGTTCCGCGCACGCACCCAGCGCCGGCGGCCGGACGCACCCGCGGCCGGGCGGCTACCGACCGTCAGCCGTCACCGGTTCAACCAGTGACGGTTCGACCGGTGGCCGTCCGGCGGCAGCGGACCGCGCGGCCGACCGCTCAGCCGCAGGAACCGCCGCACTGGCAGGGCCCGCCGGACTGACACCCGCACCCGCAGCCCGAGCCGCAGCCGCACGCCCCCAGCAGCGGCAGCTCACGTGCCGCGCGCGAGTCGGCCGTCGGCTGGTCGTCGGTCCTGGGCGGCTTCGGTGTCTCAGCCATCTTTCCTCCTCGGCAAGGACAGGCATGACACCCCTATTGCACGCCGCACCGGCCCAGGCGCATCAAGGGCGCGCAGGCGCACACACAGCGTGCTCACCAGGCCGATGACCTGCGGGGCATATGACCCCAGCACCCCCCCGGGAACGGAACCCCGGACTCCACCCCCGCCGGCCCCGGCCTCCGGCAACCCCGGCCTCCGGCAACCCCGGCCTCCGGCAACCCCGGCCTCCGGCAACCCCGGCCTCCGCCGGCCCCGGCCCGACGGCCGGGTCACCTGCCCTCGACCGGCGCCGTCCCGTCGCTCTCGGCCACGGCGGCCGCCGGGTCGATCTCGTCGGCGTAGTCGCCGGTCACCAGGTAGACCACGCGGCGCGCCACCGACACCGCGTGGTCCGCGAACCGCTCGTAGTAGCGGCCCAGCAGCGTCACGTCCACGGCCGTCTCGATGCCGTGCTTCCAGCGGTCGTCCATCAGGTGCTGGAAGAGAGTGCGGTGGAGCAGGTCCATCGCGTCGTCGTCCTGTTCGAGCTGGAGCGCGAGATCGACGTCCTTGGTGATGATGACCTCGGCGGCCTTGGCCATCAGCCGCTGCGCGAGCTGCCCCATCTCCAGCAGCGTGGCCTGGAGGTCGCGCGGCACCGGGGATTCCGGGAAGCGCAGCCTCGTGACCTTCGCCACGTGCTGGGCCAGGTCCCCCGAGCGCTCCAGGTCGGCGCTCATCCTCAGCGAGGTGACGACTATCCGCAGGTCGGTGGCGACGGGCTGCTGCCGGGCGAGCAGCTGTATGGCCCGGGTCTCCAGGTCACGCTGGATGTCATCGACCTTCTCGTCGGCGGCGATGACGCTTTCGGCGAGCTTCAGGTCCGCGTCCAGCATCGCCGTGGTGGCGCGCCCGATCGCGGAGCCGACGAGCCGGGCCATCTCGACCAGGCTGTCCCCGATCGAGTCCAGCTCCTCGTGGTACGCGTCCCGCATGGCTGTCCTTCCGTTGCACGGATCTTCAGTGGGAGCTTCCGGCCCCCACGGTCCCACGGTGCGCCCGAAATGCGACCGGATCAGTCCGCGACGGTGAACCATAGACCCCCTCCGGGTAAACACTGGGCGACAGCTCGTGCGGACGGCCTCCCCAGGGCTGGGGTGCTGTCCCAGCAGGCGCATAACCTGGATGTATGGACGTGAATGCGGCGGTGGCCGCAGCAGCAGCGATCGCCGGGGTGTGTACCGGCGTCATCGCCGTGCTGGCGTTCCGCTGGAGCGAGCGCGAGCAGGCCCGCCCCACCCGCACCTCCCTGCACACGGACGCGGTGCTGCCGCCGGGCGTCGATACGGTCTTGTCGGTCCTGCGCTCCTCCGCCGTCGTGCTGGACGAGAGCGACGCGGTGGTCAAGGCCAGCTCCGCCGCCTACGCCCTCGGGCTGGTGCGCGGCGGCAGGCTGGCCGTCGATCCCATGCTCCAGATGGCAAGGGACACGCGCCGTGACGGAGAGATACGCCAGGTCGAGCTGGATCTGCCCCGGCGGGGCACCGGAAGGGGTGACGCCCTGGCGGTCTCCGCGCGGGTGGCTCCCCTCGGCTCCCGGCTGGTGCTCTTGCTGGTGGAGGACCTGACCGAGGCCCGCAGGATCGAGGCCGTGCGCCGCGACTTCGTCGCCAATGTGAGCCATGAGCTGAAGACCCCGGCCGGCGCGCTCTCGCTGCTGTCGGAGGCGGTGATGGACGCGTCCGACGACCCCGAGGCGGTGCAGCGCTTCGCCGGCCGGATGCAGAACGAGGCGACGCGGCTGACCAACCTCGTCCAGGAGCTGATCGACCTCTCCCGGGTGCAGAACGACGACCCGCTGGAGGATTCGGAGTCCGTCCGCGTGGACGAACTGGTGACCGAGGCCATCGAGCGCAGCCGCCAGAGCGCGGAGGGCAAGCAGATCACGCTGGCCACCGGCGGCACCGAGAGCCTGCACGTATGGGGGAACAGGGGCCAGCTGGCCGCGGCGCTCGGCAATCTCGTGGAGAACGCCGTCAACTACTCCCCGGCACGTACCCGGGTCAAGGTCGCGGGCCGCCGGATCGCGGCGCCCGGCGGCGATCTGATCGAGATCGCCGTCACCGACCAGGGCATCGGCCTCTCCGAGCGGGACCGCGAGCGGATCTTCGAGCGGTTCTACCGCGTCGATCCGGCCAGGTCCCGGGCCACCGGAGGAACGGGCCTCGGCCTCTCCATCGTCAAACACGTGGCCGCCTCGCACGGCGGGGAGGTCACCGTATGGAGTGCCGAGGGCCAGGGCTCCACCTTCACGCTGCGGCTGCCCGAGGCGGGCAGCGCACGCGAGAGGGCCGCGATCGACAGGGCCGACCGGCGCGACCGGAACGGCCTGTCAGGCGCACTCAAGGAACCGGCCGCCTTCGACGAAGAAGAGCGGCCGTATGTCGACCAGGCAGATGAACAACTTTCCGCCCCGGAGGTCCTCCCGTGACCCGAGTGCTCGTCGTCGAGGACGAGGAATCGTTCAGCGACGCACTGTCCTACATGCTCCGCAAGGAAGGCTTCGAGGTCGCCGTGGCGGCCACGGGACCTGACGGGCTCGATGAGTTCGAGAGGAACGGCGCCGACCTGGTGCTGCTGGACCTGATGCTGCCGGGGCTGCCCGGCACCGAGGTCTGCCGCCAGCTGCGCGGCAGGTCGAACGTCCCGGTGATCATGGTGACCGCCAAGGACAGCGAGATCGACAAGGTCGTCGGCCTGGAGATAGGAGCCGACGACTATGTGACCAAGCCCTTCTCCTCCCGCGAACTGGTGGCCCGCGTCCGCGCGGTGCTGCGCCGCCGCGGCGAGCCGGAGGAGGTCGTTCCGACGGCTCTGGAGGCCGGCCCGGTCCGCATGGACGTGGACCGGCACGTGGTGACGGTGGGCGGCGGCAAGGTCGATCTCCCGCTCAAGGAGTTCGACCTGCTGGAGATGCTGCTGCGCAACGCCGGCCGGGTGCTGACCCGGATGCAGCTGATCGACCGCGTCTGGGGCGCCGACTACGTGGGCGACACCAAGACCCTCGATGTCCACGTCAAGCGCCTGCGCGCCAAGATCGAGCCCGACCCGGGAGCACCCCGCTACCTGGTCACGGTGCGCGGCCTCGGCTACAAGTTCGAGCCGTAAACCGACCCCTCGCCCCGCAAGGCGACGACGGGAGGCCGCACCCCGTGCAGGGGCGCGGCCTCCCGTCGTCGTCCTACGCGGCCGTCGTCCTACGGCCTACGCGTGCGGCCTGGTCAGTGACCGGTGTCAGTGACCGGCCCCGGCGCCCTCCTGCGAGTTCGCCCCGTCCTGACCGTTGGTCTTGTCGCCGCTCCCGGCGCTGCCCGCACCCGCGGTGTCCTTGGCGCTGTCGCCGCCCCGCTGGTCGCCACCCTGCCCGTTGTGCCCGTTCTTCCCGCCCTCGGCGGAGGAGGAGGCGGAGGACGAGGGCGAGCCGGAGGGGCTGCCGCTCGCGCTCTGGCTCGGCTCGGCGGTCGGACCCACGCTCGCGTACGCGTGCTTGGACGGCACGACCGTCGCACGCAGCTTCACGGAGCCGGTGCTGCTGAGGTCGAAGGTGAGCGGCTGGGCGTTGCCGTCCTTGATGCCCACCGACTCGAAGTCCTTGAAGAGCGCGGCGGCGTTGTTCTTGCCGCCCAGCGCCAGCGAGCCACCGGCCGGGACGGTCAACTGGCGCTCACCCTTGGCGGGGCTCAGCTTGGCGCGCTGGCCCTTGACGGCGACACCCTTGAGGGTCTGGTCCTTCGTGCCGTTGTTGAAGATCCGCACCGCGACGGTGGCCTGGCCCGAACCCTGGGTGTCCGTAACGATGTTGGCGTTCTGGACCTTGATGGCGCCGACCCGCGTCGCCGCGTTGTCGGGCTTGACCTCCAGCGTCTGCGCGTCGTTCCCCGCTCCGCAGGCGGTCAGCGTGACGACGGAGAGCGCGAGGGCGGTGGCGGCGAGAGTGCCGCGTCGAAGGCTGCTGCTCACGGCGGCGGCAACTCCTATGCGAGCTATGGCGGCGGCACGATCGCGAGCGCGTGCCGGTCGCGGGCGGATGGGCTTTTCGCGTGCGCGATCAGGTTACCGACAGCATGTGGAGCCCCCGCACCCGACCCTCCGGCTCCGCCCGCCCCACCGGTCACGGCCGCACACACGTCCGCACGACCCGCCCCGCCCGGCGCACCGGCGGACGCACGGAGCGACCGGCCCGCCGACCGGCCTCATCCGGCCTCGCCCGATGAGAACCAGCGAGCACCAACGGCATCCGGCGAGATCCAACGGCATCCGGCGAGATCCGATGAGATCCGGCGGGATCGGATGAGATCCGGTGGACATACGGCGGACATCCGTACGGGCGATTCCACGGAATGCGAGTGGATGATGAAGAATTGATCAACAGGCCCTTACATCGCCTTTGATCAATTCTTGGGAAAGGCGGAAGTGGTGGCGAAGTCGCCGCTCCCTACACGGGGACAAAACGGGCATCGACCTCGTGTCGCGAGCCTCTTCCGGCCGGATCGGGGGCGTGTTTCGGGGGGCGTGCAGAACCGCTCCGACCTGCGAATACCCGCGTGCATTGACCGCTCGCAGCACGATACAGGGTCGGTTGTCAAGCCCCGAGATATGCCCTGACCTGCGAAAACGCCATTCAGGAGAAGGCGTTCCCGTGTTACCCTGGATAGCCACGGAAGGGGTACCTGACACATGACGTTCAAGGTTGGCGACACCGTGGTCTATCCCCATCACGGGGCCGCGCTGATCGAGGCTATCGAAACTCGCCAGATCAAAGGCGTGGACAAGACCTACTTGGTTCTGAAGGTTGCGCAGGGCGACTTGACGGTTCGTGTGCCAGCGGACAATGCGGAGTTCGTGGGCGTACGCGACGTCGTCGGTTCGGATGGGCTGGACAGGGTCTTCGAGGTGCTCCGCGCGCCGTACGCCGAGGAGCCGACGAACTGGTCCCGCCGCTACAAGGCGAATCTTGAGAAACTCGCGTCCGGAGACGTGATCAAGGTGGCGGAGGTCGTGCGCGACCTGTGGCGCCGTGAGCGTGAGCGTGGTCTCTCCGCCGGTGAGAAGCGGATGCTGGCCAAGGCTCGGCAGATTCTCGTCAGCGAACTGGCTCTCGCGGAGAACACGAACGAGGACAAGGCCGAGGCCCTGCTCGACGAGGTCCTCGCTTCCTGACCACCCACCATGCCGCCTGACAAACAATGCCGCGGTGCCCGGATGACATAGGTCGTCGCCGGGCGCTGTGGCATGTCTGTTCTTTTGGCCTGCCTGCTCTGTACCGGCCCAGCCGCTCTATGTCCTGATGTCCTGGCTGTCGCCAGTTGTCGTCTGCCCTGTTACTGCGTTACTGCGGGCGACTGTGGTCCCTGCCCCCGCGTCCCCGCGGGGGCTGTGGCGTGCCGGGCTCGGGCAGCTTGCTCGACCGGTGATCACGGAAGGGCCCGGTCGGAGCGGTCGCGCCCGGCACTCCCCCAACCTACGGTCGGGGGCACCCCCAGGCCATACCCATCTCGGTTGAGGACACAAACCCTGAACGCGCTACCGATGTCAATCGATTCCACCGACTTCGCCACTTCCGGGGGTACGGCGCCCCCCGACCGCTCCACCGGCAGTACCGCCGTGGTCATCCCCGCGGCCGGCAGGGGCGTACGCCTCGGCCCGGGAGCCCCCAAAGCGCTGCGTGAGCTGGGTGGCGCACCCATGCTCGTGCACGCGGTACGGGCGACGGCGCGGGCGCGTTCCGTCACCCTCGTCGTCGTGGTCGCCCCCTCGGACGGCGTCCGGGGTGTGCGCGCCCTTCTGGACGAGGCGCTCCTGGAGGAGCGGGGCCTGCCCGACATCGTCGTCGTCCCCGGCGGCGAGACCCGCCAGGACTCGGTGCGCCTCGGCCTGGAAGCGCTCCCCGAAACGATCGGGACCGTACTGGTGCACGACGCGGCCCGGCCCCTGGTGCCTGCCGACACCGTGGAAGCCGTAGCCGCCGCCGTACGCGACGGTGCGCCCGCCGTGGTGCCGGCGCTGCCCGTCACCGACACGGTCAAGGAGGTCGAGCCGCGCGGTGCGGGCCGCCCCGAGCCCGTCACCGGCACCCCCGACCGCTCCCGGCTGCGCGCCGTCCAGACCCCGCAGGGCTTCGCCCGCAAGGTCCTCGCCGAAGCCCACGCCCGGATCGCGGCGGAGGGCGAGGGTGCCACCGACGACGCGGGCATGGTCGAGCGGCTCGGCGTGGACGTCGTCGTCGTACCCGGCCACGAGGAAGCCTTCAAGGTGACCCGCCCCCTCGACCTCGTACTCGCCGAGGCCGTACTCGCCCGCAGGAGGGCCCGCGATGAGTACTGAACGACCCGCGCCGCGCCCCGTGCTCCCCCGCGTGGGGACCGGCACCGATGTGCACGCCTTCGAGGAGGGCCGCGAGCTGTGGTGCGGCGGCCTGCTGTGGCCCGGCGAGCGCTACGGGCTCGCCGGGCACTCCGACGGTGACGTCGCCGCCCACGCCGCCTGCGACGCGCTCTTCTCGGCCGCCGGGCTCGGCGACCTGGGCGCGCACTTCGGCACGGACCGCCCCGAATGGTCCGGCGCCTCCGGCGCCGCGCTCCTGACCGAGGCGGCCCGCATCGTGCGGGCGGAGGGCTACGGCATCGGCAACGTCGCGATCCAGGTCATCGGCGTCCGCCCCAAGATCGGCCGCCGCCGCGCCGAGGCGGAGGCGGCCTTGTCGGCCGCGATTGAAGCCCCCGTCTCCCTGTCGGGCACCACCACCGACGGCCTGGGCCTCACCGGCCGAGCGGAGGGCCTGGCGGCCCACGCCACGGCCTTGGTCTACCCCACCTGATCCTGGTCGGGCAGCCCCAGACAGGCGGGGCGGGGAAGAGCAGCGCAGGGCAGGGGAGGGCAGGCTTTGACTGGCCCGGCCGGGATCGGCTCGGATCGGCCCGGCCTGATTGCCTGGCCTGGTCCGGCTTGACGCTGCCTGCCTGGTTGACCTGACTGCCTGACCTGGCCGCGGCTCGCTCGGCCCTGCTGGGCCCGGGGCCGGTTCAGTCCAGGATCTGCCCGACCTGACTGCTCGGCCTGGCCCCTGACCGGCCCGTTCCGTCCTGGCCTGACTGACCGGGCCGGCCCTTGATTGCTTCGCCTGGCCAGGCCCGCCCCTGGCCTGGATCGGGCCGACTTGGCCTTGTCGGGCTGGTTCTGCCTGCCGTTGACCGGCCGACTCGCCGGCCCCGGGCCGGCCCGTTCCGTCCTGGCCTGGCCTGGCCTGGCCCGCGGCCCTGACCTTCCTGGCCCGGCTCGTACTGGCCCGACCCTGCCCGGCGGGCCCGGTCCGGGCCCCCACTGGCCGCCGCCAGAGCCCTTTCGCCGCCGCGCCGCCGCCTGCCGAGGGGCCCCTTCGCACCGGCACCGCACCGCACCGCGCCCCGTCGGGCGGGGCGGCCCTCTCCCTCTGCCGCGGCGGCGCTCGTCCGGCTGGAACGGTCGTCCCCGCCCCCCGAGGTGCCTCTCATCGGAGCGGAGGCGGCCCCTCCCCTTTTTCCGCTCCCTTTTTCCGCGCGACGACGCTCAGTTGGAATGCCGGGTTCGGGGGTGTCATGCGAGCCCGGCTGGTCGAGCCCCGGCGGCTGCCCGTCGGCGGGGGCGCATCCACTCCCGTCCCGCCGCGACCGCCCCGCCGGGGGCGCGGGGCGGTCCCTCCGCTGTGGCGGCGCTGAGACGGAGCGGCCGTGCTCGGCCACCGGCCGTCAGAGGTCAGCGAATCAGAGCACGCCGAGCGCCGGGGGTCCCGGCAGCGCATGCGCTCATGCGGCATGCGCTCATGCGCTCATGCCGCATGAGCGCGCCGCACGGCACACGCCGCCCAGCGCATGCCGAACTTGACAGGTCGGTATACCGTAAGAGAGGTATACAGATCGGTTTACTCGCGAGGAGGTTGGAGCGATGAGCGTGTCCGAGTCCATGCGTGCGGTGCGCATCACAGGGCATGGAGGGCCGGAGGCCCTGGAGCTGGTGGAGGTGGCCGTGCCCGCCCCGCGGGCGGGAGAGGTGCTGGTCCGGGTCGGTGCGGTAGCGCTGAACAACACCGACCTGTGGACCCGGGAAGGGGCCTATGGACGGCCGGAAGATCCGAAGGCACTGTCGGGGTGGCGGGGCCCGGTGGACTTTCCGCGCATCCAGGGCGCGGATGTCGCCGGCCGGGTCGTGGCCGTCGGTTCCGGCGTGGACGAGAGCGTCGTCGGCCGCCGGGTGGTGGTCGATCCGGCGATCTACGAGACCGCAGGGCCGGATGCGAACCCGGTGGGCCTGATGGGCAGCGAGCGCGACGGCGGTTACGCCGAGTACGTGACCGCACCGGCGGAGCGCGCGCACGACGTGACGGACTCCCCGCTCACCGACGATCAGCTCGCGTCGCTGCCGACCGCCTACGGCACCGCGCTGGGCATGATCGAGCGGGGCCGGCTGCGGAAGGGGGAGACCGTGCTGGTCTCGGGGGCGTCCGGCGGGGTCGGCCTCGCGTTGACGCAGATCGCCCGTGCGCGCGGTGCGCGCGTCCTCGCCATCAGCAGCGGCACCAAGCTCGGTGCGGTACGAGAGGCGGGCGCCCACGAGGTCATCGACCGCGCACGGGACATCGCCGGGCAGGTGCGCGCCGCCGCCCCGGAGGGCATCGACATCGGGCTCGACGTCGTAGCCGGTGAGCTGGTGAGCGAGGGGCTGCCGCTGCTGCGCGAAGGCGGCCGGTGGGTGATCGCCGGGGCGCTCGGCGGGTATGGCGTGACCTTTGACGTGCGCCGTCTCTACCTGCACAACGCGCAGGTGATCGGCTCCGCGATGCACACGCCCGCGCACTTCGGCCTTCTCATGGATCTGGCCCGCCGGGCGGGGGTCCGGCCTGTCGTCGCCGCGGCGTTCCCGCTGGAGCAGGCCGCTCAGGCGCAGGAGGCGCTCGCCCGCAGGGATCACGTCGGGAAGATCGTCATGCACCCCTGAGCGCCGCCCCGCGGGAAACCGTGCGCCGTCCGTGGACCCCTGAGCGCCGTCCCGCGGAGGAGGGGTGGAGCCATCGGCGGTCAGTTGCGGCGGGGAGAGGCGAGGAATGGCGGGGGACGGCGGGTTGTTGGGTACCTTCCCCTGAAGTGTGAGGCCCTGTGGGGCGTCCGTCCGTTCACGATGTGCACGATGTGTGGGAAAGGGACCCTTCCTATGGCACAGCTCTCCGACAACCTCAAAAAAGTCCTCGACGGCAAGGTCTTCATCGCCGTGTCCACCATCCAGCCCGACGGCAGCCCGCAGGTGTCGCCGGTCTGGGTGAAGCGGGACGGCGACGACCTGCTGTTCTCCACCACCGTTGACCGCCGCAAAGCGCTCAACCTGCGGCGCGACCCGCGCGTGACGGTCCTGGTGCACCCGCCCGAGGAGCCGTACACGTACGCCGAACTGCGCGGCACCGCCACCATGACGACCGAGGGCGCGCAGGAACTGATCGACGAGCTGTCGTACAAGTATGCGGGCAAGAGTTACGCGGAGTTCAACCCGCAGTCCGACCAGGACGCCGAGCGCCTCGTCGTGCGCGTCGGGGTCCGCAAGCAGGTCGGCTGGATCTGACGTCGGCCCCGGACCGGACCGGTCCGGACTGGACCGGATCGGATCCGCACCGGGTCGGACGGGACCGGGGCGGTGCCCGCGCTGTCCACAGGGGCGGCACGGGCACCGCCGCGGCCCACTACCCTTGACCCCGTGACTCTTCGCCTGTACGACACCAGCGCCCGGCAGATCCGCGACTTCAGCCCCCTCGTGCCCGGCTGCGTCTCGATCTACCTGTGTGGCGCCACGGTGCAGGCGGCCCCCCATATCGGACATATTCGCTCCGGTCTCAACTTCGACCTCATGCGCCGCTGGTTCACCTACCGCGGCTACGAAGTGACGTTCATCCGGAACGTGACGGACATCGACGACAAGATCATCGTCAAGTCGGCCGAGCAGGGCCGCCCCTGGTGGGCGATCGGCTACGAGAACGAGCGCGCGTTCAACTCCGCGTACGCGGCGCTCGGTTGCCTGCCCGCCACCTATGAGCCGCGCGCGACCGGCCACATCCCCGAGATGGTCGAGATGATGCGCACTCTGATCGACCGTGGCCACGCCTATGCCGCCGACGGCAACGTCTACTTCGACGTGCGTTCCTTCCCCGAGTACCTCTCCTTGTCCAACCAGGAGCTGGACAACCTCCTCCAGCCCGAGGGCGAGGGCGAGACCGGCAAGCGCGACCCGCGCGATTTCGCGATGTGGAAGGCCGCCAAGCCCGGCGAGCCCGCGTGGGAGACGCCGTTCGGCCCGGGGCGTCCCGGCTGGCACCTGGAGTGCTCGGCGATGGCGCACAAGTACCTGGGCACCGCGTTCGACATCCACGGCGGCGGCGTCGATCTCGTCTTCCCGCACCACGAGAACGAGATCGCGCAGTCCCGCGCCTACGGTGACGAATTCGCCCGCTACTGGGCCCACAACGCGTGGGTCACCATGAGCGGCGAGAAGATGAGCAAGTCGCTGGGCAACTCGGTGCTGGTCAGCGAGATGGTCAAGAACTGGCGCCCGATCGTGCTGCGCTACTACCTGGGCGGCCCGCACTACCGCTCCACCGTGGAGTACAGCGAGGAGTCGCTGCGCGAGGCCGACGCCGCCTTCGGCCGCATCGAGGGCTTCCTCCAGCGCGCCACCGAACTGGCCGGCCCCACCGCGCCCGCCGGACGCGTCCCCGAGGCGTTCGCCGAGGCCATGGACGACGACTTCGCCGTTCCGCAGGCGCTCGCCGTCGTCCACACGACGGTGCGCCAGGGCAACGCCGCGCTCGGCGAGGGCGACAAGAGCGCCGTCGCCACGGCGCTGGCCGACGTCCGCGCCATGCTCGGCGTGCTCGGGCTCGACCCCCTCGACGCCTCGTGGGCCGAGGGCACGGGCCGGCGGGCGGAAGCCGACCTCCACTCCGTGGTGGACTCGCTGGTCGGCCTCGTTCTGGAGCAGCGGCAGGCCGCGCGGGGCCGCAAGGACTACGCGACAGCCGACGCGATCCGCGACGAGCTCAAGCGGGCCGGCCTCGCCATCGAGGACACCCCGGCGGGCCCCCGCTGGGAGCTGAGCCCGGAATAACCGCGCACCGGCCCCCGCCTCTCCCACGGCCCCTCCCACGCGCGGAGGCCGGGGGAGGGGCCGGGGGCAGGTACCGTTGGTGGGCGTACGTCGAACACTCATACCGCAGGAAACAGGAAACAGGTAGGTGCCCTGATGCCCGGGAAGAAGAAGGGCCCCCAGATCGGCAGTGGCGGAAACCGTCGGCGCGGTCTGGAGGGCAAGGGCCCCACCCCGCCCGCGGAAATGCGCAAGGGGCATGTCAAGCAGCGCGCGGCGCAGGCCAAGGCGCGCCGCGCCCATGGCCGCCCCCAGCAGCGCGGCAAGAGCCCCTCCGAGCTGGTCGTGGGCCGCAACTCGGTGGTGGAGGCCCTGCGCGAGGGCGTCCCGGCGAACGCGTTCTACGTCCAGCAGTTCATCGACAACGACGAACGCGTGCGCGAGGCGGTCCGCTACGCGGGCGAGCGCGGCGGTATCCGGCTGGTCGAGGCGCCCAAGCCCGAGCTGGACCGGATGACCAACGGCCTCAACCACCAGGGCGTCGTCCTCCAGATCCCGCCGTACGAGTACGCGCACCCCGAGGACCTGGCCGCCGCGGCGTTCGACGAGGGCGAGGACCCGCTGATCGTCGCGCTGGACGGGGTGACCGACCCGCGCAACCTCGGCGCCGTCGTCCGCTCCACCTCCGCGTTCGGCGGCCACGGCGTGGTCGTCCCGGAGCGGCGGGCCGCCGGTATGACGGCGGGCGCCTGGAAGACCTCGGCGGGCACGGCGGCGCGCACGCCCGTCGCGCGCGCCACCAACCTCACCCGCGCGCTGGAGGGTTACCAGAAGGCGGGCCTGACGGTGATCGGGCTCGCGGCCGACGGCGAGGTCGAACTCCAGGACGTCGCCGCGCTCGACGGGCCGCTCGTGGTGGTCATCGGCAGCGAGGGCAAGGGCCTCTCCCGCCTCGTGGGAGAGACCTGCGACCTGCGGGTGCGCATCCCGATGCCGGGTGGGGCCGAGTCCCTGAACGCCGGTGTGGCGGCGGGCATCGTGCTCTACGAGGCGTCCAGGCGCCGCAGCTGACAGAGCGGTTGGCGGACCGGTTGACAGCCCGGTTGGCAGGGCGGCTGACGGTGCAGTTGATCTTGACGGGTCTCGGACAGATCGGCGCGGTCAAGGCAGTGTCCTAAGCGTCCGTCACTCGGTTAGATGAGTGTGGACACCAGAACACCCCGCGCACCCGGCGCTCCGGGCCGCAGCTCTGGGGAGAGCCCAGGGGGAAGCCCGCGCGGTTTCTTCGACGACGAGCCGGTGCTGAGCACGGTCAAGGTCCCGTCCGACCCCGCTGAGGTGGTCGTCAACCACGCGAGTTTCCGCGTACGGCTCGGCTCGGCGTCCGCCGCCGCACCGGCCGCCGTGGCGCGCACGGTCGCGGCGCGTACCGCCGCGGCTCCCGCACGCGGCCCGGCGTTCGAGGACACCGAGCCGCTCCAGCCCGTCCCCGTCGCCGCCCCCCTCGCCCCCCTCGCTTCCTCCGCCGCTCCCGCCACCCGCGCCCAGGGCGCCCGGCCGGGCGGACGCCGGGCCCCGGTGGTCTGGAGCGGGCACGCCAACCCGGAGGACACCGGCGCGACGAAGCTGCTCCAGGCCGTCCGTACGGCAGGCATCACCGCGGAGACCGACGCGGCCTCCACCCAGACGCTGCCCCGCGTCAAGGAGCCCGTGCCCCCCGGCCGCGGCGGGGGCGAGGGCGGCGGGCGTCCCGGCCCCGGGCCCGGGCCCGTCCCGCCCACCGGCCGGGCCAGCGTGGTGGGCCCGCCCCGCGCGCCCCAGCCCTCGGAGGCCGAGCCGCTGTTGAAGGGCGTGCGCCCGGCGCGCGGCGCCTACGACGCACCGGATACCGGCGAGTTGGAGACCGTCGGCTACGCGGGCCCGCCCGGCTTCGGTGACGGGACACGCGACGGACACAACGGACGCCGTGGGCACAGCGCACACGGCGCACTCGGTGAACACGGCGACTACGGGGACCACGGCGACTACGGGGACTACGGCGACCGTATGTCCGCCTCCGGCCCCGGCAGCGACGCGCGCCGCCGCGAAACGGTCCGGCACGCCTACTACCCCGGACGCCGGATGAACCTCGGCGTCGTCCTCCTCCCGCTGCGCGTCTTCCTCGGCTTCATCACCGTCTACGCGGGCATGGGCAAACTGTGCGACCCCGTCTACTTCGACGGCGGGGAGCGCGGCTCCATGGTCACCTGGCTCCGCTCCCTCGAACCGTGGGCCATCGCCTCCCCCCTGCGGGACTTCGCGCTGGCCCACCCGGTCGGATCCGGGCTCACCGTGGCCTTCCTCCAGGTCATCGTCGGCGTCCTGACGATGTTCGGACTCTGGCAGCGGGTGGCCGCCTGCCTCGGCTCGCTCCTGTCGGCCGCGTTGCTGATGACAGTCAGCTGGAGCACTGTCCCCGCCTATGACGCGCCGGACATCATCTACCTCGCCGCCTGGAGCCCGCTGATCATCGCGGGGGCGCCCGTCTACTCCATCGACGGACGGCTCGCCGGCGACGCCTGGCGCCGGCTCGGCCCCCGCGTCGAGATCTGGGACCTGCGCCGCCGGGTGCTGCGCCGGGGCGCGGTCATCGCGACCGTCATCGTCGGCCTCGCGCTGCTCGTCGGCTCCCTGCTGGGCAGCGCGGTGCGCTCCTCGCAGACGGCCACCGTCCGCGAGCGCGAGCAGCTCCCCACCAACCAGCTGCCGGGCTCCCCGATGCCGCGAGTGCCGGGCGAGAGCGCCAGCTCAGGCCAGGCGACCCAGGGCCCGGGGAACGCCCCCGGCGAGCGCGGCGAAGCCGGGCACCGCCGCAAGGAGCGCCACCCCAAGGCATCCGAGACCCGGCCGGGCGAACAGCAGGCCACCAGCGGTCCGCAGACGACGCCCAGCGCGGGCCGGACACAGGGGCAGAGCCAGCCGGGCGGGACGACCCCGGCCCAGCAGCAGTCGGCTCCCACGCAGCAGCCGAGGACCCCCCAGCAGCCGCGTGCCACCTCGGGCGGCAGCTCGGGCCCGCAGAACGGCACGGCCAGGTCCTCGTCCTCCACGACCGGCGGCGGCTCCTCCTCCGGCGGCTCCTCGTCGGGCGGCGGAAGCGGAAGCGGTGGCGGCGGCGGTGGCGGCGGGGCCCTGGGGGGCCTGCTGGGCCGCTGAGGCGCCGCTGAGCGCTGCTGAGCGCGGATGTGAGCGGAGGGCCGTCGGCCGCCTCCTTCGGGAGGGGTCGGCGGCCTCCGCCGTGCTGTGTACGTCGTCCCGCGTACGTCGTCCCGCGTACGTCGTCCCGCGTGCGTCGCGCCTCGTACGGAGTGCCGACGCGGGAAGCGGAAGGCGGAAGTTGGAGCGGCAGCGGCAGCAGGAAGTGGGGGCGGAAGCGGAAGCAGCAGCAGGAAGCGGGGGCGGAATCGGATCGGAGGCGGGGTCAGCCGTTTCCGGCCAGCTCCTTCGCGGCCTCGGTGAGGTCCTTGGCGGTGTCGATGGCGCGCCAGTAGGAGCCCTGGGGGAGGGGGAAGCCGGCGAGGCTGCGGGCGCGGGCCAGACGGGGGAAGGTCGTCCGCTCGTGATCGCCGCGCTCGGGCAGCAGTTTGGTGAATCCGGGGGAGAAGACGTAGACGCCCGCGTTGATCAGGTACGGCGAGGGCGGTGCCTCGATGAAGTCGAGGACGTGGCCGAACTCGTCGGTCTCCACAGCGCCCCACGGGATGCGCGGGCGGGCCAGCGCGAGGGTGGCGGTGGCGTCCCGTTCGCTGTGGAATCCGGCCATCTCGCGCAGAGAGAAGCGTGTCCAGATATCGCCGTTGGTCGCGAACCAGGGCTCGTCCGGGCGCGGCAGCGCGCGGGCTGCGAACTTGAGACCGCCGCCACGGCCCAGCGGCTCACGCTCGATCACCGTCGTGACGCGGCAGGGCAGTTCGGTCCGGTCGAGCCAGTCCTGGAGTACCTCGGCGAGATGTCCGGAGGAGACGACGGCGTCCGTGACGCCCTCCGCTGCGAGCCAGGCCAGCTGGTGGCCGATGATCGGGACGCCCGTTCCGGGGATCTCCACCATCGGCTTGGGGCGGTCGTCGGTGTACGGCCTCAGCCGTGTTCCCTGTCCACCGGCAAGGATCACGGCCTGGGTCGGGTGCTGGGTCATGTGCCGCAGCTTATGCGCCCCTTGTGGGGAGGGGCGCGGATACGTTCGCGTTCACGGAGGGTCTTCGGGGCTCGGCTCCCGGAGGCCCGGTCCGGTCCGGGCCGGACCGGGGCCCGGCGGCGCCAGGGGGGCCGGTGTCGTTCCTGCCGGTGGAGGAGGGGGCGACTGTACGCGGGCCCGTCGGCGTACCCGTACGGCTCAGCTCAGTTGGGCGACCCCGTGGGCGAAGGAGGTGTCGCACACGGGGCGGGAGAAGCGCTGCGCGCGCTGTGCCCCGTACTTGTGCACCGCTGCCTTGCCGAGTGCGCGCGCGAGGAAGACGCAGTGACGGGCGAGCGACGGCTTGCGGGTGATCTCGCGCTGGAGGCTGGTGAGGGCGACGCCCGGGTCCTCCTCCTGGAGTTCGGCGACGAGACGGTCGCGCAGCACCTCTCGTGGGGCGCGCGGAGTCGCACGCGTCGAGGCGCTCTTGGACGACGCCTTCTCCGCGGAGGCGGTGAGGACTTGGGAGTCGGCGGGCGTGGTGCTCCAGGGGACGCGGGTGACGGCGAGGGTCCCGGACAGGACGAGCACGACCGGGAGTACGAGGGCGAGGGATCGGCCGATTCGGCGGGCTGCGTGGTTCACGACCGTGATGGTAGCGAGGGGTAGTGATTTGGCGACATTTTGTCACCATATCGAGCGACGGGAATTTTGCGCTGTTCGAGCGTGGACGGAGAAATCCCTGGTCGGGGGACGGCGTTGAGGCCGGGTTGGGACCGGGCCGTGGTCGGGTCGGGGCTGCGGTGCTGGACTCACGCGGCCCGGAAGCGGGTGGCCAGTGCCCTGGTCCGTGCCCTGCTCCGTGCCCTGGTACGTGTCCTGGGCGGGGCACGCGGTAGGCCAGGGGAAAGGGCCGTGACGGGTGCGCCGTCACGGCCCCTCCTGATCCGTTCCTCATCTGTATCTGTTCCTCGCCGACTCCTCATCCCCGCCTGGGCTCGCGCTGCGCTGCGGTGAGGCGGGGTGAGGCGAGGCGGGGCGGGGTCTTGCGAGGCTGCGAGAGTTCGGGCGCCCGGACTCCCGGGCGCCCTGTCACTCCGCCGCTGAGGCGCTCAGTCGCTGAGGCGCTCGCCGGAGGAGGTCGAGAAGACGTGGGTCTCGCCGCCGCGCGGGACCACGTGGACCGTGGAGCCCTTCTCCGGGACGTTGCGGCCGGAGACGCGGACAACCAGGTCGCGCGTCTCGCCGCCGACATCGGCGGTGCCGTAGACGTAGCCGTCGGCGCCCAGTTCCTCGACGACGTTCACCGTCACGGCGACGCCCGCGTGCTGGTCCTTGGAGAGCGTCTTGGCGCCGTCCGCGCCCCCGCCGTCCCCGTTGACCAGGTCGAAGTGCTCCGGGCGGACGCCGACCGTGACCGTCTTGTCACCCTTGTCGGCCGCGGTGGCGATGGCGTCCCGCTCGACGGGCACCACGCTGTTGCCGAACTTCACGCCGCCGTCGGTGATCGGGACCTCGACCAGGTTCATGGCCGGGGAGCCGATGAAGCCGGCGACGAAGAGGTTGGCCGGGCGGTCGTACATGTTGCGCGGGGTATCGACCTGCTGGAGCAGCCCGTCCTTGAGGACCGCGACCCGGTCGCCCATCGTCATGGCCTCGACCTGGTCGTGGGTGACGTAGACAGTGGTGATCCCCAGGCGGCGCTGGAGGCCCGCGATCTGCGTACGGGTCTGGACGCGGAGCTTGGCGTCGAGGTTGGACAGCGGCTCGTCCATGAGGAAGACCTGCGGCTCCCGGACGATGGCCCGGCCCATCGCGACACGCTGCCGCTGACCGCCGGAGAGCGCCTTGGGCTTGCGGCCCAGGTAGTCGGTGAGGTCCAGGATCTTGGCGGCGTCCTCGACCTTCTGCCGGATCTCCGTCTTCGGCACACCCGCGATCTTGAGCGCGAAGCCCATGTTGTCGGCCACGGTCATGTGCGGGTACAGCGCGTAGTTCTGGAAGACCATCGCGATGTCCCGGTCCTTCGGGGGAAGGTGGGTCACATCGCGGTCACCGATGCGTATGTTGCCGCCATTGACGTCCTCCAGGCCGGCGAGCATGCGCAGCGAGGTGGACTTACCGCATCCGGAAGGGCCGACGAGGACGAGGAACTCGCCGTCCTCGATCTCGATGTCGAGCTTGTCGACGGCGGGCGTCTCGGCGCCGGGGTATACCCGGGTCGCCTGGTCATAGGTGACCGTGGCCATGTTCATTTCTCCTTCACCGGCAGGTACGTGCCGGACGATCCGTCGTAAAGGGGGTGCGGTCCACTGTGAGGTGAAGTCCACTGCGTGAACCTGCGGTGACGCTAACCCCCCCACCCCCCGTTTGTCAGTAGTCCGGCCCAACCCGAACGACCTCCCCGGGTACACTGCACGAGCGACAGCCCCCGCCGCCTTAGCTCAGCTGGTTAGAGCATCTGTCTTGTAAACAGAAGGTCGTCGGTTCGAATCCGACAGGCGGCTCCACTTGCTTTATGCAGGTCAGAGGCCCTTTCCCAAATTTGGGGAAGGGCCTCTGTGGTGCCGTACAGCAGCGAAGTACAGCAACGACGATGATCGCTACGGACCGCTACGGCTTCTCTGGCGGCTCCGGCGAGCTGGGACCGAAACCCCTTGAGAGCCGTTGCAGTGCCTCGCGGATCTCCTCATCGCTCGCCTCTGAGTACACGTCGAAGGTCATCGTGAACTTGGAGTGCCGCAAGATCCGTTGCGCCACCTTGGGGTGCACCTTCATGGCGACGAGCAGCGAACCCGTGGTGTGCCGGGTGTTGCGGAGCGGGACGGCCCGGACGCCGGCCTGACGGATGCGGACGGCGAAGGCCCGAGTGAGGTTGCCGGGCTCGATCGGCGTCCCGTAGCGGGTGGTGAAGATCAGTCCGTGTACGTCCTGCCAGAGCTCCCCGGCTGCCTTCTGGTCCTCCTGTTGCTGCTGGCGGCGCTGGCGGAGCGCTGCGAGGCAGAGTTCCGGCAAGGGGAGGAAGTCCTCCGAGTCCTCGGTCTTCGTTTCCCGGTGCAGGACCTCACCGCCCGCGCGTTGTAGTTGGTGGTCGATGTACAGCTCTCCGGCGTCGAAGTCGACGGAATCCCACGTGAGACCCAGGATCTCCCCGCGACGGAGCCCGAGCGTGAGCGCCAGGACCCACGCGGCGTACAGGGCGTCGCCCGATGTGACGGCGTGCTCCAGGAACCGGCTGGCTTCGCCGACGGACCACGCCTTGACCTTCCGGCGTCGAGGCTTGGGGACCCGTACGAGCTTGGCGACGTTGCGCGGGATCTCCTCTTCGACCATCGCCTGACTCAGGGCCGCGCGGAGGGTGTCCCGCGCGATCTGCACCACGCGCCCGCTCGGTACTGCTCACAGCACTCGCCTACGGCGCAGCAGCGTTGCCGTTCGGGACGGCGCTTGGCGTCCTTGCGCTGGGCGCAGCACTGGCAGGTGTCGGCGAGCTTGGTCAGCCACTCGCGCACGTCGCGAACCGTCAGCTTGTCGAGCCGCTTGGCGCCCAGGTGCGGACCGATGTAGAGGCGCGCTGCACCCTCGTACGCGACGTACGTCAGCGGAGCGAGGTTGGGCTTCACGACCGAGATCAGCCAGTAGTCCAGGAAAGCGGCCACGGTGCGGTGCTGGGTGGCCACCGGGCCCTTCTTCGCCTCGTTGTGGAGCTTGAGCCACTTCTCGTGGACCTCTGGGCGGGTTTTGCCGTAGACGTACTTGCGCTTGCGCTTGCCGTCAGGGGTGGTGACCCAGACGTACGCGGCGAAGCCGCCGTTGCGGTACGGGTAGATGGAGCCTTCGCCGTTGCCGCGCTTCCCGCTCATGCGGACCACCTCGCGGGCTGTTCGGCTTCGGCGGCACAGTGCTGGACGAATTCGTCTACCCAGGCCGGGAGGATGCGGCGGTTGCGGCCGACCTTGACGGAGCGGATCTCACCGGTCAGAACGAGCATCTTGGTCTTGGAGAGCCCGAAGCCGAGCATGGCGGCGACCTCGGCTGTGGTGTGCCACTTGGGGGTGATGGTGGTCGCGGGTGTGGTCATCGGGCGTCGTCTCCTTCCGGGGCGGTGGTGGGGCTGTCGGCGAGGGAGGCGGATAGCCATTGCTCGGTGGGGGTGAGGCCGGTTCCGGCGTAGGTCCAGTGGGCGAGGATGAGGGTCGTTTGCTCGTCTGGGCTGTCGGTGTCCACAGGGTGTGTGTCTTCGCCGCGTGCGATGGCGGCTTGGAGGCGGCGCCATTCGGCGCGGGCGGTGCGGAGGGCGCCGAGGGTGGTGGAGTAGCGGCGGGTTTTGGTGGAGAAGTGGCCCCGGAAGCCGAGCATGTGGGCCCAGGCGCGCAGGCGGAGGTGTTCGAGGTCCTTGCGTGCGCCGAGGGCCCATGCGGTGCGGATGAGGCGTTCGGCGTGCGCGGGCAGGTCCATGCCTGCCAGCTCGGCGACGAAGCGTAGGCGGCGATCCAGGGTGCCGGTGGCTGTCTCGGCGCCTTTGGTGGCGTACTTGGCGATGTAGGCCGCAACGGCGCGGTCGGTGAGGGCCTGGGCGTTGTTGAGGGCGGGGCCGTGGATGGTGCGGATGTCGAGCTGGCGGCCGAAGGCGAAGGTGTGGGTGCGGCTATCGAGGTCCGGGCCGGGCACGACGGCGCGGGATGCTGCCGCTCGGATGGCGTCGGTCAGCAGCTCGGCCGTCGCCCAGTGCGGAGGCCGGGACTCTCCGCCTGCGGGGCCGTCGAGGCGGATGACGGCGTGGAAGTGGACGGCTTCGCGCTTCTGGTACTCGGCGACCTTGGCGAAGGAGACGCGGGTGCGTTCTGGAGTTCGCGTTGGGTGAGTCCGGCGCGGTGGGCGATTTCGCGGCGGAGGTGGATGGTGAAGCGGCGCCAGAGCATGCCCGCGTGGGCGTTCCAGAGGACCGCGGTTTCGTAGTCGTAGCGGCCGGGGTTGAGCGGCGTGCCGAGGGCGGGTTCGTCGGGCGTGTGGTGGCGTCCGCAGCGGCAGGCACGGTTACCTGGGCGGTTGTGGACCGGGCCGAAGCTCGGGGCGGTGAAGGTCGCGAAGACCCGGGGGTGGGTGGTGACCTGTTCGGGGGTTCCTTTGCCGCCGCGTAGTCCGGCGGTGATGAGGTGGAAGGTGTCGCGGCGGTAGGTCTCGGCGCAGGCGGGGCAGCGGGTGGTGCGGCGGTTGTCGCAGCGGACCAGGAGGTCACCGGCAGGCAGTTCGGCCGAGTCGAGACGGCGCAGAGCGGGGCCGATCTCCCCTGTGGTGGTGTTGAGGTTGTGTTCGGTGCTGTGTCCTGCGAGGCGTACGGGGTTGGTGCAGCCGCCCAGGCTGGAGAGCTGGCGGAGGATACCGGGCAGGGTGCCGGTCGCGGCGAGGTTTCCCAGCTCTGCGAGGGGAGCGGGGTTGGTGCGGGTGATGATGGTGCTTCTCCTTCTCAGGCTTTTTGGGTCGGGAAGGGGTCGGGCTGCCGGGGCGGTGGATGCTTGGCGGTATCGAGGCCGCCCCGGTAGCCGCTCAGCGGTGGTGGTGCCGGACGTGTGGGGCGCCGCCGGAGCCGAGGAGCGAGCGCAGGACGACGGCGGCCACGGCAACGGAGATGGCCGAGACGGCGACGGCGGTCAGTAGCGCTGTGAGGACGACGCCGCCCACCAGGACCACGGCCACCGCTCCCGTGCTGACCTGGGGCAGCGTGCGGCGTGCGGGAGCCGTGGGCGGGGCCGGCTGGGAGTGCTGGCAGGCGCATGCCGTCTGGTGGGTGTGCCGCGTCGTCACGGCTGGCGTGTGCGCCGTGGTGGGGCTGGGCGGGAGTTGGGGCCGAAACAGCATGAGTGGTGCTCCTTTCAGTCGTGGTCGCCGTTGACGGTTTCGACTCCGGTGCGGGTGCCGTTGTCGATGGCGGGGGCGAGGAAGGTGTCGGCGAGGTAGAAGCCGAACAGGGCGATCACGACGACGAGCCAGAGGCGGACGCCGAGGAACTTCACAGCGCCCCAGACGAGCAGGCCCAGGACGACGACCAGGGGCAGGTTCACGGACACGGGCACGGTCTCCTTCGGGGTCAGCGGGCGGGGCAGCGGTGGGTGCGGGCGGCGAGTTCGGCGGCGGCGCGTGAGTCGTAGTCGGCGGAGAAGCCGCAGCGCGGGGCCGTGCAGGCGGCGGTGTGCTTCTCGCGGCCACGGCTGTCAGGGGCGGTGCCGACCTGTACGGGGCCGATGCGGGTCACGGAGCGGAAGCGGCGGTTGAGGGGCATCAGCAGTCCTTGAGCCGGAGGGAGTGGTTGGGGAAGTCGTGCAGGATGTGGGCGGCTTCGTCGGGGTCGGGGGCGAGGGTGGCGGCTTCTTCGGCGAGCAGCCGGGCCAGGGTGGGGCGGCCTGCGGCGGCCATCTCGTAGGCGGCGTCGAGGAAGTCGAAGCCGTCCGGGGTACGTCCGGGCATGCGGGTCTCCTTTTGGGTCAGATGAGTTGGGCGGCGATCTGGTCGGCGAGAGGTGCGGGGACGCCGAGGCGGGCGCGGAGGGTGGCGCTGTCGATGGGGCCGCCGGTACGGGTCTGGTGGGTGTCGGCGATCTTGCGGGCGTGTTCGACCAGGGCGGCCGGAACGGGAGCGCCCGAGCGCGGAGTCTCCGGGGCCGAGGGCGTTTCCTGCGCGGGCTCTGGCTCCGGCTTCGAGGGCTCGATAGCGGGTGCAGGCTCCGGCTCGTCGGGGACAGCCGGTGAGGGCTGCTCGGGGCTGTGTGCGAGGAGGGTTCCGCCGAGGAAGGCGAGGGCGGGCCATCCGGCGACGAGGATGCGGAGCCAGTCGGGTACGTCGTCCAGGTCGAGGAGTCCGGCGGTGGCGATGTTGGCGCCGAGGGAGGCGATCAGGGTGACGAGGAACCAGCACCATCCCGCCGCCTTGTCCTGCCCGGTCCGTAGCCGACGCCAGGCAGCGACAAGCAGCAGGTCCACCGAGACCGGGTAGGCCCAGGCTTTCCAGCCGTCTTGTCCGGCGGCCGAGGCCAGGTCGTGCAGGTGCGCGAAGGACAGCGCGGCAGCGATGACCGCTTGGACGAGCACGGCATCGACACGGGCCAGGTAGGCGCGCACGGGCTGTCTCCTTCCGATTTTTGGCATGGGAGGGGTAGGGAGTTGGCGTGAGGCGGTCACGCCGGCCGAATCAGGGGGCGGGTCGTCAGTCGGTCACGGGCCGGGGCTTGAGCAGCGAGGCCGAATGGTCCACGGAGTGAGCCGGAACGGTGGGCCGGAAGGGCTTGAGCGCGGGCAGCTCGGGCACCAAGTGCGCGGACTCCTGGCAGCGCGCGGTAGCGTCGGCCAGGGACAGGTACGGGGTGCGGATACGGGACCAGCCGCCGGAGGTGTCGCCGACGACGGCGAGGCCGGGCCGTTCCGGGGGGATGGTGCAGGCAGCCCCGACCGCTTCGGGGGCGATGTCGCCCAGCGCCATCTTGGCCGAGGGTTCGTCGTTGACGCGGTGGCAGACCCGTCCGGACAGCTGCGCGCGGAGCATCGTTGCGCCCTTGCCCAGCTCGGCGCCGAAGCGCTGCCCGCACACCTCAAGGTAGATCCCGGCGGCGCGGCCGAGCTGGGCGAGGCGGATAAGCTGGGTGACCATCTCGTCCCGCCGCTCCTCATCCTTCCGGGAGGCGACGAGGAACAGTTCCGCGACCTCATCCACGAACAGCACCACCGGCACGGGCCGTTCGCTCACGGGCAGGCCCCACACGTCCGAGGTGATCTCCTCATCCGGGGTGGTGGGGGCGATGCCCTGCCGGGCGCGGACCAGGTCGTAGCGGTCTTCCATTTCCCGCACGAGGGCGGGCAGCAGCTCGGCCGCCTGCCCCGGATCAGTGGCCAGCGCCGACAGGCGAGGAGCGAACGGGGCCAGCTCCACGCCCCGCTTGCAGTCGATACCGGCCAGTGCGACCGGCTGTCCGGCAAGCCCGGTGATCAGGTGCCGCAGGTACATCGACTTGCCCGACAGCGTTGCGCCCAGCACCAACTCGTGAGGGATGGCCCGGTAGTCCCGGACGAAAGCGGTCGCGTCCTCGCGCAGCACCACCGGCACCCGCAGGAACCCGCCACCCGCGCCCGTCTTGCGTGGCCTCCGGACTCGCCGCAGCACATCGAACCCGACGAGCCGCAGTTCGACCACGCCGGGCTTGACCGGCTCGACGTAGACACCGTGCACGCCCCAGGCATGCCGCAGACGTTCGGCGGAAGCGGCTATGTCGGCGGGTTCCTGTCCCGGCGCCAGCCTCAGTCGGATCCGAAGGCCCGTCGAGGTGGGCCGCAGCAGGCCACGCCGAGGCGGAACCGGCCGCACCTCCCGGCGAGTGGCCGCGTGCACGGCCAGGGCGCGCAGCCGGGAGGGCGGGACGGTCAGCCCGCACGAGTCCATGACCGACCCGTACGAGCCCAGCAAGCGGGCGGCCGAGGCCGGCATCCCGAACGTGGACCAGTACGCGGCCGGATGCCGGGCCCGGAGGTAGGCGGCCCCGCCACCGAGTGCGGCAACCGGGCCGCCTACCTCCATCAGCGTCGTCAGCTCGGACACGGTCAGGCCCCCACGCCTGCCGGAACGGCGCCCGGGGCGAGGGCGGCGGCGCGGTAGGCGATGCCGTGCCGCTGCTGCCCGTTGAACACCGAGTCCCACGGCCGGGCCACCAGCCCTGGCAGCGAAACCAGCGACCCGAGAGGCAGCCCCTCAGTCACGCCGCTCTCCGGAACGGTGACGTGGATCAGCGAGGACTCGCCCTCGTCGATGTAGACGACACCGACCTTCATCAACGCCTCACCGCTCACCGCATCCTTGGCGATCTCGCCCGTCTGACGGTCACGAACCTTCGGTTCGGGCGCCTCAGTCAACAGAACGGTGGCGGTGGAGGTCTCAACTCGGATGGTGCGCAAGGTCGTTCTCCTTGGTCGTACGCCGGAGCCATGAGAGCTAGTCGTCTATACAAGCTCACCAATGAATCGCCCCGGCTTGCTTCTTTGGGGATGCGGATACTCTGTCACACTTCACAGCTACTCGTCTATACGAGTATGCCTCTCGGTGTGTACAAGTCCGCGAAGAGCGACCCGGCACCGCCGTCATGGAGCCGCAAGGGCTGTCAGTTGGCGGGGAGTTGGTAGGCCAGGACGTAGGCGTCGGCGGCCATGACGGTGTCGCAGACCTCCACCGCGCGCCCCTCGGTGTCGTAGGCGGTCCGGATGAGGCTGATGACGGGGACGCCGGAGGAGAGCCGCAGCGTCTTGACCTCGGTCGGCGAGGGCATCCGGGCGCGCACTTCTTCATCGAAGCGGTCAAGGCGGTGCCCCAGCTCTTCCAGTCGGGCGTAGATGCCGCCCGGCCCGGGGTTGGGTTCGGCGATCTGCGTTCCGCGTGCCAGGTCCAGCGGCAGGTAGGAGACGGCGAACTCGACCGGCCGCCCGTCCAGCAGATACCGGCGCCGACGAGCGAGGACTTTCCGGGGCGAGCCGAGCCGGGCGGAGATGTCGGGGGCAGGCTTCTCCTCCCTCACCTCCAAGCTGTCCACCTCGGGTTTGCTTCCCGCGGCTTCCGCCTCGACCGTGAAGGCCGACTTCCCCTGATCACGGTGACGCCGCGCGAACCGGTCGGAGGCCAGCCGCCGCACAGGAGGCCGAGGCCGCACGAAGACGCCGCGTCCGTGCTCGGACGAGGCCAGTCCTTCACTCTGGAGGATGGACAGCGCGTTGCGGACGGTCATCCGGGATACCCCGAAGTGCTCCACCAGCTCCGATTCCGAGGGCAGCTTGGCGCCCTCCTTGAAGCGGCCCCGGTCGATGGCCTCGCGGATCTGGTCGGCGATCTGGCGGAAGACCGCGCGGTCACTGGTCGGGTCGAGGGCCCCGAGGATGCCGGACGGGAGTGCTGCCATAACGGGTACTCCTTTGGATATCTAGACGAGCTGCCGAGTGTCGTTGCTACGGTGGAGAAGCCTAGCCATCTGAGGGGACCGAGGAACGTGAGTAGCGCAGAGCGCCCCCACTCCGTGAGCGTCGCAGGGGTCATCGTCGACGACGCGGGCCGAGCGCTGCTCATCCAGCGCCGCGACAACGGCCAGTGGGAGCCGCCCGGCGGTGTCGTCGAACCCGGCGAAACCCTGCCGGACGCGCTTCAGCGCGAGGTCCTCGAAGAGACCGGATACAAGATCGCTCTTCCGGCGATCCTGACGGGCGTCTACAAGAACATGACCGGCCTGATCGTCTCCATGGTCTTCCGCTGCGAAGCGGCCGACGGCTCCCCGACGACCGGGGACGAGACCTACGCGCTTCGCTGGGCCACTCGCGAAGAGGTCACCCAGCTCGCCGACGAGGCGTACGCGATCCGCGTCCTGGACGCGCTCGACGAGGCATCCCCGCCGGCCGTGCGTGCCCACGACGGCGTACGACTCGTCTAGCACACATCCACTACCCATAGCGGCCACCAGCATAAAGGAACTTGTATGCACGAGTATATGAGTACAGAGCGGATCTGGGAACTCACCTGCCCAGGACTCCCCGAAGAGGTCAGCCGACTCCGCCGCTGGACCCGGGATGTACTGCGCGACAGCGCGTGTGCGGATGACGCCGCTTTGATCGTGAGCGAGCTGGGCTCCAACGCACTCGTCCACTCGGCGAGCGGCGGCCCCAACGGGAGCTTCCACGTCTCCCTGCACCGATCCCCCGGCACGGTCGTCCTGGCGGTCACCGACACCGGCGGCGGCTCGACGAAGCCGCACGTGGAGACGCCCGACGAGGAGGAGACCCACGGCCGCGGCTTGGGACTCGTGACAGCTCTGGCCAGCCGGGTGTGTGTCAGCGGAGACGACTACGGCCGGACGGTCACCGTCGAGATGAACGACAAGGCCAAAGAACCAGAGCCACAGTCCCCACCAGCCGGGCACTGCACACTGCCCACACAGCGCCGAACACCATGACCTCCACCAGGTCCCTCGTACTGCAACGGGGCTTCTACTGCGAGTGCTACGTCAACGAACGCCAACTCGGCACCTACGACGCCTACACCCCTCACGAGGCCCTGCACTGGATCCGCATCAGCCTGACGATGATCGTGAGGACACTGGACGAGGAGCCCTACCGCCGAGCCCGACGATGGCTCGACCACGACCAGGAGCAAGCCGCCCAACTCCTCACCGGAGGCCGGCCACACACACTCACACTCAGGCAACGCACCACACAGGTCACTTGGACCGCGAGGCCAGTTATCTACCTGCCTCTGCACCCGAGTACGACACCAGCGCACCAGACACGTGCGTAACAACTTTCTCTACGACTTCAAGGCGGCCCGCTGACGCGGGCCGCGCGCGGCCCGGCGGGACCGCGCCGCCGCTCCTGTCTCCGCCCCGCTCCGGCACGCCCCCGCCGCCCCGCGCGACAGCCGACAGCGGCCAGTTGAGGTTAGAGATTGACGCGCCTCCGGCTGGGGCGCTCAGGCTCCGGGAAGGACGGAGCATCGTTCGCGAGTGCAGACCGATGGTGATGCACGGGGAGCTTCCGCCCCTTCTGCTGTCGACCCCGGTAGAGCCGAGCAGGGGCGGCTCCTGACGCACGTCCAGGTCGTTCGTACAGTGGCGCGCTCCACTTGGACGCTAGGACGCCCGCTCCACGGTGTGTGGGTCGACGGGCAGAGGGGATGGAAGATGGCGTGAGCGGCGGGCTGGGGCGACGGCAAGGTGACTACGTGCAAACCACTGGCGGTCAGACACGCATGGACGTGCTTGAACGGATCAGCGCATATGCCGTAGCACTGCCGTTTTTAGGAGTTTGACTCTTCGTCAATTGATGTGTCGATGACGCCTTCTGCACTTCCCTGCACGAGATGCAGTGCCGGTCGATACAAAAAGGGTACCCAGTATTGCAGGAATGGAGGCTCTCCTCTTTTTTCGAAGAAGCCGATCTCTACAAGTCGGGTACACAACTGCTTCGTACGCTCCGCGCTTTCCTGCCAGATCGAGGAGAGGCTCTGCACGCTATGATTCGTCTTTTGCGCTTCTAGCAGCTCCAGATGATGCCGGACATCTGGATACTCTGCATAGAGAGTCCTATCAAGACGCACCTCTGACACAGGAGGCAAGGCGTCCTTGAGCGCCGAAGGATCGAACAGGTGCTCTCCGTCGGGTTCTGGCTCACCGACCTCTAGGCGTTTTAGCTGAGCCCTACGAGCCTCGGTCAGCAGGTGAATCAACTCTCGCGGCGCAGTGCGTTTGGTTCCATCCTGTGTGCGCGTTAAGCACCAGTCGAAGGTCTGGGGCCTGCGTGAGCCCAGTTCCACTTGAGGCGGGTACACGTGATAGAAGAACTCTTGCTGTGCACTGGTGCCTACTACCACGACCTTCGGGTCAGACCCATAAAGCTTCACCAGAGATTCATTTTGCAGTAAGCGCTGCACGACAAGCTGAAGCAAAGCATCGTTATCCCAGTACAAGACGAGATCACGAGTAATATGGCTGGCTTCACGGAAGCCGGAATCAGTTATCGCCTTCCAGATGTCCGTACGAAGAAAGATTTTAAGGTGTATGCGGTCGAAGCCATTCAGGTCGAGATAACACTTAAATAGCGCGCGTAGTGCCTTTTTCTCTAGGTCTGGCTCGCCTGCAAAAGCCACATCGAGCCTGTCCAGCAACAACCACATTTTGATACCTGCATCAGCAAGAGATGTGTTCGCGACCTCAAGTAGCTCGTCTACGTAAATGTCTCCCCGGGCTCTTTCTGCCACACTAGGTTCCCTGAACGCTATGCGATTACTGAAACCCGCGATAGTCCCCGTGTTGGGATCCAGTGCGACAGAAGGCTCTATTTCGCTGGGCCGCGCAAGGCGACGAACATACTCAAAAGCATTTTTTACGTGCTGGCGCAAGGATGTTTTGCCGCCTGGGCGAAGCTGGGCATCAGTCAGAGTTCGAACGACTTTACGCGCGCCTTCGTCTCTTATCTCGTACTCGTCGAAAGCGTCAGCAATCAAAGCTAAGAAGTACAGCTTCCATAGCCCTGCAAACGCTTCTTCCGGCACTGGCGGTTCTTCGGTGAGACTTTTGAATGCTGGAGTCCCTTTAGGGTTTTCTGCCGCCCGGACGAGAATGTTTCGATCAAATAGTTGCTCTTCGCGTGACATCAAGGTGGAATATATGGCGCTCTTTCCGGAGCCCTTCGCTCCGTAGATCACGTCTACGTCGCCTCGCCACACGCTTTTCCAGTGCTCTGTTTCAACGAAGTAAGTGGCGAGTTCATCGAATTCATCCTCAGCTACCCTCTGGCCGAGCGAGAGATCTTCAATTATCTGCCTCTTCATGATTCCCCCAGCGTGCTAAACGGGCTTCCCAGCACTAGAGCCCCTTATCTCCACGGTCTCCGCAGTCTACGAGACGAACACGGGCTGAGCACCCCTCATCGGCAGGAAGAAGGCTGCCAGGCTGCAGGCGAGTGAAGGCCGTTGATGCGATACGGAGGGAGCGCCGGCTGTCGGTGGACGGCAAACGATCACTGTTTAGCGGGCCCGTATGGTTCCACCTGGCCAACCGCGCCTGCACGCTCTCCCGCAGCGTTCAGTAAGGCTGTGCTGGTCGAACTCCTAAACGGGTGTCTGCGGGACTTTCGGCCTCCCCGCCGTGTGACGCCGCTGTTCCCAGACCGCTCGGTTGAGCTGGGGGACCGGTCCAGCGAGCCACACGCACGCCTGATCGTTCGGCGCCCCCGCCGTCGCGGCGGGCTGTCTGTGGCTGAGGTCCATGCGGGGTGCGGTTGCAGTACAGCAGCGAAGTACAGCAACCCCACCAACCGCCAGCGCCCGGCGCCGCCTCTCCTACGCCCCGCAGCGGCCGGTATGACCGTCCCCGCCCCACCCATCTACAGCTTGTAAACGGAAGGTCGTCGGTTCGAATCCGACAGGCGGCTCCACTTGCTTTATGCAGGTCAGAGGCCCTGCGCCGGGATGGGTGCGGGGCCTTCGTCCCTCCTCGTCGCAGGTGGGGCCCGGGAGCCGGGGTGAGCGGCGGGTCGCGGTCGTCGGGCAGTGGTCATCAATGTTGGCGGGAACGGCCGCTTGATGGTCGTTAAAACCGCTACCGCACCTGCCGCTGATCTAGGGCCTGTTGCGAAAGTGCACTTGAGGAGCGGTGCCGCGCCCGGGACGGTGGCCGCGGGTGTTCACACCTGTCCCGGGCGGTTTGGGCTTACGGCTTGGCGGCGTCGTGTGCGGACAGTTGCGGGTACAAAAGGGCCGGGTCCTCGCCGAGCCGGGACTTCCACTGGGCCGTCCGCCCGTCGGCCAGCACTTCGAGAGAACCGGCCTCAAGGCCGTCCAACGCCGCCTTGGCGATCACATCGGGGGCCGATTTCTCATCCTCGATGCTGGCCATCATGTCGGTGTCGACGCTTGCCATGGCAAGTGCCGTGACCTGGGTGCCCTGACCAGCGAGTTCGTACCGGATGCCGTTGGTCAGCGCCCAGGTTGCGGCCTTGGACGCCCCGTAGCTGTTGGAGTGTTCGTACGCCATCCACGCCATGACCGACAACACGTTCAGCACGGCACCGCCGCCATTGGCACCCAGGACCGGCGCGAAGGCACGCACCATGCGCAGGGTGCCGAAGAAGTTGGTCTCCATCTCCAGCCGGATGTCTTCCTCCGCGCCGTCAGTGAGCCGGGCGAAGGTCGACACCCCGGCGTTGTTGACGAGCAGTGTCGTGTCGCCGGCCGTGACCGCGGCCCGGGCAACGGACGCGTCATCGGTGACGTCGAGCATCAGCGGGACGACTCCGGGCATCTCCGGGATGGTCTCGGGCCGGCGAGTGGCCGCGTAGATCTTTTTGACGCCCCTGCTGCGCAACTCGGTGACGAAGCTGTGCCCGATACCCCGGTTCGCGCCTGTGACCAGCGCAATCTCGTTTCGAATGTCCATGCCCGCTACGCTAAAACCTCACGCCAACGTGAGAGTCAAGCGCGGGAAAGGGGAAACGGGGCGATGAAGATCGGAGAGCTCGCTCGGCGGGCCGGTGTGAGCGTGCGCGCGTTGCGCTACTACGAGGAACAAGGCTTGCTCAGCCCGGAACGTACACCGTCGGGACAGCGCCTCTACACCGAGGAAACCGTCGAGGTGGTGCGCCTGTTCCAGCGGTTCTACGCGGCTGGCCTCAGCAGCCGTTCCATCGCGGCACTGCTGCCCTGCGTGAACCACGGCCGCACCACCGTCGCACAGCGCCGCATGCTGCACACCGAACGCGGCCACCTCGCGGCCAGGGTCGAGGAAATGACCCACACACTGCGCCGGCTCGACCAGCTCATCACCGCTGCCGACCACCGCGACGGGCCGGCTCACAGCCACTCGTTGAGGACTGCAACCAGCACGGTCGCCTCGTAGCGGACGGCGAGCTTGTCATACCGGGTCGCGACCGCGCGGTGCCTCTTGAGGCGATTGATGCCGCACTCGACGGCGTGGCGCTCTCTGTAGTCGGCCTTGTCGAACTTGGGCGATCGACCGCCACGGTGACCGAGGTTCCGGCGGTTGCGGATCTGATCGGCCTTCTCCGGGATGGTGCAGCGGATGCCGCGTCTGCGCAGGTAGGCGCGGTTCGCGCGGGAACCATACGCCCTATCGGCGCGGACCTTGTCCGGCTTGTCGTGCGGCCGGCCGGGGCCGATACGGGGCACGCGGATGCCCTCCAAGACCAGCTGGAACTGCGGGCTGTCGTGCCACTGACCGGCGGTGTCCAGCAGGGACAGCGGCTTCTGCCTCTGCTCGACCGCCAGATGCAGCTTGGTGGTCAGCCCGCCGCGCGAGCGCCCGAGACCGTGGTCGTCGGGCTCAAGGTCGATGCCTCCGGGTGGCCCCTTTTGGAGATCCCCCCTTTTACGGGCCCCCGGCAGCGTGCTGGTGGGCGCGCGCGACAGTGGATTCCACGCTCACATCCCAGGTGATCAGGCATTTTGCGTCAGCCTTGGCCTGCGACTGCTCGAAAATCCGCTTCCACGTGCCGTCACGCTGCCCCCGCCGGAACAGGTCGTAGGCCCGATCCCATGGCCCGTATCGCTCCGGAAGATCGCGCCATGGAGCGCCGGTCCGGGTTCGCCACCGTATGCCGTCGATCAGTTGACGATGAGTCCAGGTCCGCGGGCGGCCAGGCTTCTTGCCCACGGGCAACAGCCCTTCCAGCCGCTCCCACTGGCCGTTCGTCAGATCACCTCGCCCCACGGTCAGTGATCACCTATGACCTTGATCGACTTTCGCAGCAGGCCCTAGATCCCCTCGGCCGGGCGGGGTGGGGGCTGCGCTTGGGTGCGTACGCTCAGCTGGAAGAGATGCGCGAGCGCGTCCTGGGTGCCGGATGGCCGGTCGGGCGTATCGAAACGCTGCCCACGCAGTGGACGATGACAGCTCGCGATCCCGATGGACGTCGTGTGGACATTCGGGCCCATCGCCCCCGCACCTCCTCGCCGCTCCCGACCGTGGGCTGACGGCGATCCCGGGTTTGCCCTTGCGGTACAGCGGCGAAGTCCGGTCGGTTGCCGCCGGGTACCTCTTCTGGGTACTTCCCGGGTACCTCCTGGAGAGGCGCGCCGCGAGCCGCCCCCTGGTGGGCCCGGCGCCCCGGCGGCTCAAGCGCCGTTCCGCTGCTCGGTGTTGAACTCCGTCACCCACTTTTTGTGCTCGTCGTAGTCCGCCGTGAAGCGGGTGTCGCCGGGCTTCACGGTGACGAAATAGAGCCAGTCACCCTTTGCGGGGTTCTTGGTGGCCTTGAGAGCTTCGGGGCCGGGGTTGTTGATGGGGGTCGGTGGGAGGCCCTTGTGGCGGTAGGTGTTGTAGGGGGAGCTGATGTGGGTGTCGGCGATGGAGGTGTTGAGGGTGGACCGGTCCAGGGCGTAGTTGATGCTGGAGTCCATCTGGAGGGGCATGTCGCGCTTGAGGCGGTTGTTTATGACGCGGGCGACCTTGGCCATGTCCTCGGGGTTGTCGGCCTCTGCCTGGATGATGCTGGCGATGATGAGGGACTCGTAGTCCGTGGAGTCCGCCGCGTTCAGGTGGCGGTGCGCGGCCTTGGACATCCGGGTGACCAGTGCCTCGGGGGATGTGTCGCGTTTCACGTGATACGTGGCCGGATAGAGGTAGCCCTCCGGGTTGCCCTTCGCTGCCTCGGGGAGCTTCAGCTTGCCCTCGCGGGCGGCGCGCTCGGCGGCCTTCTCCGTCGTACCGCCGGGCACGGACAGTGCCTTGTCGGCCGCCTTGTACACCTGCGAGGCGCGCCATCCCTGGTGGATGACCAGGGGCTCGGTTATGTGGCGCTGCCACTCCCTGAGCAGCAGTGCCCCCGCCGCCACAGCCATAGCGCACAGCAGGGCGGTACCGGCAAGCCATCGCTTCCGCTTCGAGGTCATAGGGAAACGCTAGGCCAGTGAACGCCGGTGAGGGGACCGGCGGGACCTTCCGGGAAGTGGTCCTCGTCTCCAGCGTGCGGTGTGCCTGCGCTGTTTCCGTGGTGGGGAACGTGTGCACGACTGGTGTCAATACCCTTTTGGTGGTCAAAGTGAGATATTCGTCCCTCTCGGCTCGCGCTTGTGGAAGAGGCCGGATTCGGCGCATGAGGGGATCGCGAGGAGGGCCGCAATGAGGGGGTGAGGGGGCCGTAGGGGGGAGGGGGAGCGAAGGGAGGGGCTGCCGGGCTGACGGGGTGTCAGTGTCAGTGGCGGTCGGCACGATGAGGGCATGGCGAAGTCAGCAGTGCGCGAGGCGCGGCTCCCGGAGATCAGCCTGCCGGAGCTGCGGCCCTACGAGGGGCAGGGGCTGGAGCCCGACGGGGATTACGACGGGGTGCGCTTCGAAGGGCTCGATCTGAGCGGCGCCGAGGGCGCGGGGGCGACCCTGCTCGACTCGGGGATGTACGGCTGCGCGCTCGACGAGGCGGCGCTCGGGCGGCTGCGGGTGCTCGACTCGGTGCTGGAGGGGGTGTGGGGCGTCGGTACGGATCTGGCCGGCGCCGAGCTGAGAGACGTGGAGCTGCTGGATGCCCGGCTGGGGGGCGTTCAGCTGCACGGGGCGCGGTTGAACCGGGTGCTGGTGCGGGGCGGCAAGATCGACTTCCTGAATCTTCGGCAGGCCCGGCTCATGGACGTGACCTTCGAGGGCTGTGTGCTGAACGAGCCGGATTTCGGCGGCGCCGCTCTGGAACGGGTGGCCTTCCGGGACTGTGTGCTGCGCCGGGCCGAGCTGAACCAGGCGCGGCTCAAGGATGTGGACCTGCGAGGGGTGACGGAGCTGGACATCGCGACGGGAGTGGACCGGCTGGCGGGCGCGGTCATCAGTCCGGCCCAGCTGATGGATCTGGCCCCGGCGTTCGCCGCGCAGATCGGGGTGCGGGTGGAGGCGTGAACGGGGCGGGCGTCGTTCGCCCCGCGAGCCCCCTCGCGAGTCCTCCCTCGCGATTCCCCGCGAATCAACATTTTTCCGCGCCCCCGTCCCGGGGCTCCAACAAGGCCGAACGCGGCTCTACGGTGAATCCTCACTGTCGCGTACATGGCGATAGAGCGGTTGAGCGAGGAGGAGGAACGGCATGCGCCCCACCGTCTTATGCCGTGCCACCCGCAACAGACTGGGCGCTCCAAGGGCCTGAAGATCGGCATCCACACCAGCGCGGGCACCCAGAGGCCAAGAGCGCTAGGAGAGGTAGCCCTCCACCTCTGAGGTGGGGCGTACCGAGGCGTCGCCCGGGTCGCCGCCGGACTCCCGCTTGGCTCGGCGCTGGCGCAGCAGGTCCCAGCACTGGTCAAGCTCGTGCTCCACACCGCGCAGGGCCGCGTGCTCCTCGGCGGTGGTCAGCTGCCCCTGTGCGAGCTGCTCGCGCAGCCGGTGCTCGTCCTCGACCAGCTGCTTGACCCGGCCGAGGATCTGCTGCTCGGCCTGCTTCTCGCGGCGCTGTTCGTAGGGCTGGCCCATGGGCTCCACCTCGCTCGACCTTCTTCCGGCTCGCTCTCCCACCCTAGGAAGAGCGGGCCGGGGGCGCGAGCGGTGGGCCGAGGGGGTGGGCGAGGGGCCCTAGACGCGCGGGAAGCGGGCCGACAGGTCCCAGATAGCGGGGTTGGCGTCCAGGCCCTCGTGCATGTCGGTGAGGTCGGCGAGCAGGTCGTGGAGGAAGTCGCGGGCCTCGCGGCGCAGCTCTTTGTGGGAGAAGGAGAGCGGGGCGGCGTCGCCTCCCCGGGTCGCCCCGGCCTTTGTCCTCGCGGCCTTCTCACCTGCCCCCCGGTCGGCGGTCCAGTCGGCGGTGATCTCCACCCAGCCGAAGCGGCGGGTGAAGCGCAGGCGCTCGGTGGACTCGGTGAAGTCCAGCTCGGCGTGGTGGGGGCCGGGGGAGCGGGCGCCGAGGGGGTCGCGGTCCAGTTCCTCGGCGATGGCGCACAGTGCCCAGGCGAAGTCGAGGACCGGCACCCATCCCCAGGCTGTGGACAGTTCGCGGTCGGTTGCGGTGTCGGCGAGGTACACGTCACCGCAGAAGAGGTCGTGGCGCAGCGCCCGTACATCCGCCGTGCGGTAATCCGTCTGCGGAGGGTCGGGAAAGCGGTGGGAGAGCGCGTAGCCGATATCGAGCACGGGCCGATGGTGCCATGCCCGGCGGCACGGGCGGGTGGCGCTCCCCGCGTTGAGGGAGCGCCACCTCGTCACCGTGTGCGGTGCCGCCGGGTCGCCGTGCGTGGTGTCACCCGTGGGCGCGCGGCCGGCTGCCGCGCGGCACGTGGTCCCGGGCGCCGTGGCCGGGTGCTCAGACGTTGACGCCGAAGTCCTGGGCGATGCCCACCAGGCCGGAGGCGTAGCCCTGGCCGACGGCGCGGAACTTCCACTCGGCGCCGTTGCGGTACAGCTCGCCGAAGACCATGGCGGTCTCGGTGGCGGCGTCCTCGCTCAGGTCGTAGCGGGCGATCTCGGCCTCGCCGGCCTGGTTGATGATGCGGATGAACGCGTTCCGCACCTGGCCGAAGTTCTGGCTGCGGGTCTCGGCGTCGTAGATGGAGACCGGGAAGACGATCTTGTCGATCTCGGCGGGCAGCCCGGCCAGGTTGACCTTGATCTGCTCGTCGTCGCCTTCGCCCTCACCCGTGACGTTGTCGCCCGTGTGCACGATCGACTGGTCCGGGGTGGCCTTGTTGTTGAAGAAGATGAAGTGCTGGTCCGAGTAGACCTTGCCCTCCGCCGTGACCGCGATGGCGCTGGCGTCGAGGTCGAAGTCCGTGCCGGTGGTGGTGCGCACGTCCCAGCCGAGGCCGACCGTGACGGCGGTCAGGCCCGGTGCCTCCTTGGTGAGCGAGACGTTGCCGCCCTTGGACAGGCTTACAGCCATGGGGTGTGCCCTTCTGTCGCGATCTTGGATCTGTCGGGGATCTCCCGGAGGACCGGGTGCGAGGCCCTCGGCCGCACACAGGGTCCACGGCCTCACACCCTCCACAACGCAGCCGGGGGACGGACGGGTTCCAGCTTTCTTTGCCTTCTTTACGTTCACCGGCCGGACGCGCCTCGGCACAAGCTGCGGCGCCTCGGCAGAACCGGACCGCGACTCCCCGGAACCGGACCGCGACTCCCCGGAACCGGACCGCCGGCTCGGCGGAACCCGACCGCCGCCTCGGCAGAGCCGGACGCGACTCGGTAAAAGCGGATGACGGGGACGTGCCAAGGGCCGACCATGGAACCCATGTCCGGTCCCTATCTCATCCGTGGCTCGGTCTCCCTGCCGGAGGCCGAGCTGACGTGGCGTTTCTCGCGCTCGTCGGGGCCCGGCGGACAGCATGTGAACACCAGCGACAGCCGGGCCGAACTGCGCTTCGACCTCGCGGCCACCTCCGCGCTCCCCGAGGTGTGGAAGCGCCGCGCGCTGGAGCGGCTGGCCGACCGGCTGGTGGACGGCGGCGTGCTGGTCGTACGGGCCGGCGAGCACCGCTCCCAGTGGCGCAACCGGGAGACGGCCGCCGTGCGCATGGCCGCGCTGCTCGCGGAAGCGACGGCTCCGCCTCCGCCGCCGCGCCGCGCGAAGAAGGTGCCCCGTGGCATCAACGAGCGCCGCCTGCGGCAGAAGAAGCAGCGCGGCGACCTCAAGCGGGGCCGCACCGGCCGCGGTTGGGACTGACGCCCGCCGCCGGACCCTGCTCTCCCTTCCGCCGGGCCGCGGCGGCGGGTCAGGTCTGGCGGGTCGGCTCTGGCGGGTCAGCGCAGGGACCGGTAGCGGCCCTGGAAGTAGGTCAGCGGGCCGCCTTCGCCCTGCGTCAGGTGGGTCGCCAGGACGCGGCCGATGACCAGGGTGTGGTCACCCGCCGCCACCCGCTGTTCGGTGCGGCACTCGATCGCGGCGAGCGCGTCGTCCACCAGGGGAGCGCCCGTGGCCGCGCCGTGCCTGTGCGGGAGTTCCTTGAAAAGGAGCCGGTCGCTGAGCCGCGCCTTCATTGCGAAGCGACCGGCGGTCTTGTGCTGGGCGTCCGTCAGCAGGGACACCGCCCAGAGGTCCTGGCGGGTCAGCAGCTCGTCCATCCGCGAATCGGTGCGCACGCTGATCAGCACCAGCGGGGGCTCCAGGGAGACGGACATGAAGGCGGTGGCCGTCATGCCGACGTCCTCGCCGCGCGCCGACTCCTCGGCATCGTGCGCCGTGACGAGCACCACCCCGGCGGCCAGCCGCGCCATGGCCGCGCGGAACTCCTCGTCGCTCACCCCCTCAGCATGGGGCATCTGCTGGGGTGCGGGGGTCATCTGCTGCTGCACTGCGTGAGACACATGGCCACGCTAACGATCTCCTCCCGGCCGCCGCATCGGCCTCCGGGACCAGGCGGGGACTAGGACCCGAGGCCCGAGTGCGGCCCTCCCGGGGTCCCGCGCGGTCCTCCCCGAGCGTCCGCGAAGCCCCCCTGCCTTCCCGCGGGGCGCGCTGTCGCCGGAATCGCGCGAAAATCCCGTGCGGACCTCGTGGAGGTCTTGTGACGGCGCTCTGGGCGGTGCCCGGGGGAGAGGGCCTCTTTCGAGTCGATTCCGCGTCCGCCCCGGGAGCCGCTCCGGCAGCCCGCCGGAACCGCTCCCATCCCCGCTGTGCCGGGGATCGCGCCCGGCGTACGCGGCGCAGTCAACTAGTCGCACACTGTTGTGACTTGAGTCACAGAGGGCATTAATTGTTGACCCTGTGTACCGGGTGAACAGCTCGCTGTGATTCAGTGGCGGTGGCAGTCGCAGTGTGCAAACGGCAGAACGAACGCCGGGGAGAAAGACCCGCGAACGCTGGAGTTGAGGTACGAGGCTCAGCAGGGGAGGGCGATGGAAACCGAGTCGGAGCCTTATGTCCGCCTCGCCAGTCTGCGTCAGCTGCACCAAGTCGTGGCGCAGCTCAATACCGCCCGCAGCCTCGCCGACACCCTTCAGACCGTGGCCGACGGGGTGGTCGAAGGACTCGGCTTCGAGATCGCCGCGGTGAACCTGGTGCGTGCCGACGGCGATCTCGTCGTCGCCGCGGTGGCCGGCAGCCCCGCGGCCGAGGCCATGATGGCGGGCCGCGTCGGCCCCCGCCCGGCCTGGGAGCGGCGGCTGACGATGGGCGAGCAGTGGGGCGCGCTGCGCTTCATCCCGTACACCGCGGGCTGGGTCCTGGACGACGACGAGGTGCCGCAGTGGCACACGCCCAGCACCGTCCGGGACCGCCCCGACGCCTGGCACCCCATGGACCGGCTCTTCGCACCCCTGTACGCCTCCGACGGCGAACTCCTCGGCGTGCTCTCCGTCGACAAGCCGCGCAACGGCCGCCGCCCCGGCGCGTGGGGCTGTGAGGCGCTCCAGATGTACGCCTCGCAGGCCGCCATCGCGATCAGCAACGCGCGGTTGCGCTCGAACATGCAGCGGGCGCTGGTCCGTCTGGAGCGCGAGCAGCAGGCGCTGCGCTCCAGCGAGGAAAGCTTCCGGCAGGCGTTCGAGTACGCGCCCAGCGGCATGGCCGTCGCCGAGATGGGCGGCGACCAGCACGGGCGGCTGCTGCGGATAAACGACGCGCTGTGCCGGCTGCTGGGCCGCCCCGCCGCCGCCATGCGCCGCTGCTCCTTCTCCGACCTGGTCCACCCCGAGGACATCGGCACGCTGCTGCGCACCTCGGCCGAGGGCGGCCGGGCCGAGCTGCGGCTGGCCCGGCGCGACGGCTCCTACGTGTGGGTCTCGCTGCGCAACTCGGTGGTGGCCGACACCGCCGACGGGCCCCGCTATCTGCTCACCCACGTCGAGGACATAGAGGAGCGCAAGCGGCACGAACTCCAGCTTGCGCACCGCGCCAGCCACGACTCGCTGACCGGCCTGCCCAACAGCGCCGAACTGCGGGCCCGGCTCAGCGGCAGGCTGTGCTCCCTGCCGGGCCGCAGCGGGGGCGCGGAGGGCACGCCCGGCGGAGCCCCGGGCGAGGTGTCCCCGTTCGGCGAGGGGGCCTTCGGCTACGAGAGCGGCGGCTTCCCCTTCGACCTCGCCGGCCTGGGGGAGATATCCCCCGGGGGCCCGGAGACGGAGCCGTGGGCCGGGGCCCCGGAACCGTTCACCGGCCTGTACGGCGTCCCCGGCACGGCGGGCGGGCGCCAGGTTTTCGGCGCACCGGGCGGGCCGGGCGCTCTGGGCGGGCGGGACCACCACGTGCACGCGGTGCCGCCCGAGGGGGAGGGGCCGGGCGAGAAGGGGCTCGCCGTGCTCTTCTGCGACTTGGACGGCTTCAAGTCCATCAACGACCGCTACGGCCACAACTGCGGCGATGCCGTCCTCATCGAGGTGGCCCGCAGGCTCGCGGCCGGGGTGCGGGACAACGACACCGTGGCCCGGCTCGGCGGCGACGAGTTCGTGGTGCTCGCCGACGGACTCGGCCCGGCCGAGGCGCAGGACCTCGCGGTGCGGCTGCGGAACGCCATCATTCCCCCGATCCGGGTTGACGGCAGAGATGTGCGGGTAGGCGCGAGTTTCGGCATCGGCTGGGCCGCTTGCGGAATGACAGCCGAAGAGGTGCTGCAATCCGCTGACCAGCGCATGTACATCGAGAAGCGGTCGCGGTCCAAGAGTCAGCGCCGAGCGGGTTAGCACTTTCCTCGGTGATCGGCTACGACCGCCACAAGAGGTTCGCCCAAGAGAGGTAGGCTCGCCCGGATACCTGACGTAGTAGGGAGTGAGGGGATGACCGCCGAGAACAACGGCACGGGCGCCACGCCGGGGGGTGGAGACGCCTCCCAGCCGGGTACAGGAGCGGAAGACGACCCGTTCGCCTACCTCTACCGGCAAGAGGGCGACGCCCAGCAGGCTCCCTCTCCCGGTCAGCAGCCCGGCGTCCCCCGCCGTTCGTACAACCAGGTCCGTGCGGTCGGCGAGCGGCAGTACGGCTACGGATACCCCCAGCAACAGCAGCAGCGCGGCGGCTACGGCTACCCGCAGCAGGGATCCGGCACCGGCGGTTACGGCTATCCGCAGCAGGGGTCCTCGTCGTACTCACCGACCCCGCCGCCCCACCAGCCCAGCCCCCACTACGCGGCGCCCGAGACGATGGCCGGCGGGCGCGCGGCGGCGCGGCAGCAGGCCGGTCAGGGCGGCTACGGTTCCGGGCGGCGCAGCCGCACCGGGCTGCTGGTCGGCGCCATAGCCGTCGTCGCGGCCGTGGTCATCGGCATCGGTGCGGCGATCATCTTCAACGACGGTGACCGCGCCCAGGGCAACGAGAGCGACGGCGGCAGCGGCTCGTCCGAGCAGGCGGGCGGCAAGCCCGACCAGGGCAACGGCGGCAAGAAGGACGACAAGAAGGACAAGCCAACACCCTCCGGACTGCCGAAGGAGGACGCGGCCAGCCTCACCCTCGCCGGTGGCACCAAGGCCGCCAAGGACATTCCGGGCGCCGAGGGTCGGGACGGCACTTATGTCGCGGGGCTGAACAATCCGGGCGCTTCGGCGACCTGGGACATGAAGAACGTTCCGGCGCCGGGCCAGTACCGCCTGTACGTCCGCTTCGGCGTGCCCGGCAAGGACGCGGACGCCACGCTCACTGTCAACGGCAAGGCGGAGAGCCGCCCCCTCCAGATGAGGAACTTCTCGGGGGCCGAGGAAGGCGACTGGTCCAAGGGCTGGCAGACCACGTGGTCGATCGTTCAGCTCAAGAAGGGCGACAACTCGGTGAAGATCTCGTGCGAGTCCGGAAACCAGTGCGACGCCAACCTCGACAAGGTCTGGCTGAAGCGGAACTGACGCGGAGCCGCTCCGCCGGGGAAACGGAACCCGCGTGACGTGCAACCTGTGTGACGTGCGGGGAAGCGGAACCTGCGCGAGTGCTGAGAAGCGGAAGCTACCTGACGTGCGGCCCGCGCCGCTTCTGGCGCGGGCCTGCCGGAGATCCGGCGCTCAGGGCGTATCGACCTGCTGGACCTTGACCGACGGCAGCAGCCGCGCGTAGGTCTGCTCGTCGAACTCGCCCGCCACCGGGGAGCGTACGGTCGCCGCCGAGAGCGCTACCGCCCGCGCCAGCCGGTCCGGCCAGGGCAGGCCCTCGGCCAGTCCGGACAGCAGCCCGGCCACCGCCGAGTCGCCCGCACCGGTGGGATTGCCCGCCAGCCGCTCGGGAACCCCCGCACTCCAGGTGCCGTCCTGGGTCACCAGCAGCATCCCGTCGGCCCCCAGCGACGCGGCCACGGCGCGGGCGCCGCGCTGCTGCGCCGCGCGGGCGGCGCGCAGGGGCTCGGAAGTGCCCGTGATACCGGCCAGCTCGTGCGCGTTGGGCTTGACCAGGTCGGGCCGGGCCGCCAGCCCCCGGCGCAGCGGCTCCCCGCTGGTGTCCAGGAGGACCGGGGTGCGGGCCGTGCGGGCTTCGCGTACGAGTTCCGCGTAGGCGCCCACGGGCACGCCCGGCGGGAGGCTCCCGCACAGCGCCACCACCTTGGTACCGGAGTGCAGCAGCTCGCGGTATGCGTCGAGGAAGCCGTCCCACTCCGCGGTGCCGACGTGCGGGCCCGGCTCGTTGAGCTGGGTGGTGTCGCCGGTGGACTCGTCCACCACGCCCACGGTGCGCCGGGTGTTTCCGGAGACCTCCACCAGCGCGTCCGTCACCCCCGCCGCGTCCGCCGCGAGCAGGGCCCGCAGCTCGCGCCCCGTATCCCCGCCGGCGAAGCCGGTGACGGCCGTCTCGAAGCCGAGCGCGGCCAGCACCCGGGCCACGTTCAGGCCCTTGCCGCCGGGGCGCTCGGTCACCTGCCGCACGCGGTGCGACGCGTGCGGGGTGAGCCGGGGCACGTGGTAGGTGAGGTCGAGCGCGGCATTGAGCGTGACAGTCAGGATCATTGACGCGCACCACCTTCATCAGCGAACGGAACCAGCCTCATGGGCCCCCGCCCCGAAGGGCGGGCGCGCCAGTGATCATGCCATCGGATGTGCCGCCGGGCGAGCCCCCGGGGCAGCTCAGAGCGTTCCAGGGGACACCACCCACGCGCCGCGGCGCATGACGCCGACCAGCGCGAACTCCTCGTCGAACACCGCGAGATCGGCGTATTTGCCCGGCTCCAGCGAGCCCACTTCGCCGTCCACGCCCAGCAGCCGGGCCGGATTCTCGGACAGTGCCGCGACCACGTCGGTGACCGGCAGCCTGTCCACGGTCACCGCGCGCCGGAAGGCGTGGTCCAAGGTCAGCGTCGAACCGGCGATGGAGTCGCCCTCCACCAGCCGTGCCACCCCGTCGCGCACCTCGACCTCCAGCCCGCCCAGCGGGTAGCGGCCGTCTCCCATGGCGGCGGCGCCCATCGCGTCGGTGATGAAGGCGACCCGGGCCGGGCCCGCCGCGCGGAAGGCCAGCTTCAGGGCCGCCGGGTGCAGATGGGTGCCGTCGTTGATCAGCTCGACGGTGATCCGCTCGTCCTCCAGCAGCGCGGCGACCGGGCCCGGCTCCCGGTGGCCCAGCGGCGGCATCGCGTTGAACAGGTGGGTGGCCACCGTCGCGCCCGCCTCGATGGCCGCGAGCGTGCTCTCGTAGGTGCCGTCGGTGTGCCCCACGGCGGCGATGACGCCGCTTTCGGCCAGCAGCCGCACCGAGTCCAGGCCGCCGGGGCGCTCCGGGGCGAGCGTCACCATCCGGGCCTGCCCGCGCGCGGCTTCCACGAGCTTGCGCACATCGGCCGGATCGGGGTCGCGCAGCAGCGACTCCTCGTGCGCGCCGCGCCGCTCGCAGGCGATGAACGGGCCCTCGTAGTGGACGCCCGCCAAGTCGCCCTGTTCGGCCAGCTCGCTCAGCGAGCCGGCCTGCCGGCACAGGTCGTCCAGATCCCCGGTGACCGTGGAGGCGACCATGGTGGTGGTGCCGTGCGCGCGATGGGTGCCGATGACGGTCAGCGACTCCTCGTGGGTGCCCGCCGAGAAGGAGGCGCCCCCGCCGCCGTGCACGTGCATGTCCACGAAGCCGGGGACGATCCAGTGGCCGGACAGGTCGATCACCGCGTCGTCCGGCCGCGCGCCGGACGTGCGCGATGCGCTCGTCGCGCCTCTCGCGTCCGTCGCGCCTCTCGCGTCCGTCGTGTCAGCGGTGCTCGCCGACCCCGCCGTGTCCGCCGTGTCCGTCGGGACCAGGCGGCTGCCCTCGACCGTGAGTCTGCCGCCCTCCCGCACACCGCCGGGCAGCACCACTCGGGCCCCGGTCAGCACCGTTCGCTTGCTCATCGGCTCGCCACCTCCGCGGAGAGAAGATCCCAGGCGAGAAGTCCCGCGCCCAGGCAGCCCGCGGCATCCCCGAGGGCCGCGGGCACGATTTCCGGGAGAGGCTGGAATGTGACCTTTTCGCGTACCGCCTCCCGGAGCGGAACGAAGAGGGTGTCGCCCGCCTCGGCGAGGCCGCCGCCGATGATCAGTGTGCGGGGGTCGAGCAGGGTGAGTCCGGTGACCAGGCCGGTGGCCAGCGCGTCGATGGCGTCCCGCCACACTTCCTGGGCACGCGGGTCGCCCGATGCGACGGCCTTGGCCGCGTCGGCCGCCGTGGCCCCCGGGTCTCCGCACGCCTCGGCCCAGGCCAGCCCGACCGCCGACGCGGAGGCCAGCCGCTCCAGGCACCCTCGCTGCCCGCAGCCGCACGGGGGCCCGTCGGGGCGTACGACGATGTGCCCGATCTCCCCCGCGCTGCCGTGCGCCCCCGGCTCGACCGTCGTGCCGATGCCGATGGCGCCCGCGATGCCGGTGCCCAGCGGCACGAACAGATAGCGGTCCACGCCCGCGCCCGCACCGATGCGCCCCTCGGCCAGGCCGCCGGTGCGCACATCGTGGCCCAGGGCGACGGGCAGCGGCGGAAGCTCCGCCGACCGGCCCTGCCCGAGCCGGTCGCTCAGGAGGGCGCGCAGCGGGAGGTCGCGCCAGCCGAGGTTGGCGGCGAAGACGGCGATGCCGTGCTCCTCGTCGATGACGCCCGGCACGGCTACCCCGGCCGCCGCGGGCTCGGCGCCGAACCGCTCCAGGCCGGTGGCCCGCAGCTCGGCGGCGAAGTCGAGGACGCCCTCGGCCACGGCCTCCGGGCCGCGCTCGCGCGCCGTGTCGCGGCGCACCTCGTGCAGCAGTTCGTTGCCGGTGCCGATGAGCGCGGCTTTCATGCCGGTGCCGCCGACGTCGAGGGCGATGACGTATCGCGGGTCCTTGCCGCTCGCGGGTTCAACAGGGGTATCCACGTCGCACAGTCTCCCGCGATTCCCTTGAAAAGGTCTAGTCCACTCCGGGGATCTTCTTCCCCGTGCGCGCCTTCCGGACGCCTTCCAGATGCCCTTCCGGGTGCCTTCCGGGTGCCTTTCGAGCGTCATTCGGATCCCTTCCGGATGCCTTACGGGCGCTTTCCGGACGCCTTCCAGGGGCATTCGGGCGCGCCGGAGCGCTGCCCGGCACGACGCGGATGTGCCAACTGGCAAGAGCGGAAAGGGAATTTGTCCGTACCCGGACCGCGGGTAACCCGCGAAGGGGAATCAGTCGGAGACGAGTCCGTATCCGTACCGGTATCCGGTCCGGTATGGACCCCGCGGCACATCCGGAGGGAGACTCACCGCCCCGGACCCGAGCCGGAGCTGACGTGCCAACAGGGGTGCACGCAGCAGGTTCTGAGGGGTAGTGGAGAACATGGAACGACGGCGCTTCCTTGGTATGACCGCCTCCGGAGTGGCCGGAGCGGCAGGGCTGACCTCGCTGTCCGGTTGCGGTGCCGGATCCGGTTCCGGAGATGTCACGCTCAAACTCGTGGCCGCCGACTACGGGGACCCGGGCGGCAACAACAGCTCCGAGACCTACTGGAAATCGCTCGCCGATGCCTTCACCAAGAAGAATCCCGGCATCCAGGTCGAGGTCACCGTCCATAGCTGGAACGTGATCGGCAAGAAGCTCAACGAGATGGTCGAATCCGGCAACGTACCGGACATGGCCCAGCTCGATTCTTACGCCAACTGGGCTGCCGAGGGGCGGCTTTACAAGGTCAGCGAACTGCTCCCCATACCCGCGCAGGCCGCGTTCCTCGTCCCCCTCGCCGAGGCGGGCGAGGTGCGCCGCGTCCAGTACGGCCTGCCCTTCGTGGCCAGCACCCGGCTGCTCTTCTACAACAAGAGCCTCTTCGCCAAGGCCGGTCTCGACCCCGACTCGCCCCCCAAGAGCTGGGAGGACCTCAAGACCGCCGCGAAGGCCCTCAAAGCGGCGGGCGTGAAGATCCCCTACGGGCTGCCGCTCGGCCCCGAGGAGGCCCAGAGCGAGGCCGACATGTGGATGATCAGCAACGGCGGCTCCTACGTGGACGGCGTCGGCAACTACACGATCAACTCCCCCCGCAACATCGAGGCGTTCACCTGGCTGCGCGACAACCTCGTCGCCCCCGGCCTCACCAACCCCCGGCCCGACCGCACCAACCGCCAGGACCTGTTCGACGCCTTCGGCCGCGGCGAGGTCGGCATGCTCAACGGCCACCCCACGCTGATGCCCCAGGCCGACCGGCACAGCGTTCAGTACGGCACGGGCAAGCTCCCCGGCAAGGGCGGCGCGGCCGACGGCACCCTCGGCGTCGCCGACTGGATGATGGCCTTCAAGGAGAACGGGCACCGGGTCGAATGCGGGAAGTTCCTCTCCTTCGTCTACCAGGAGAAGAACCACTACGCCTTCGCCGACCGCTACGACCTGATGCCGGTCACCATCGCCACGACCGAACGCATGCGGCGCGACCCCAGGCACAAGGAGCTCTGGCGCTTCTTGGACCGGCTCAACGGCGCCGAATTCTTCCCCGTCGGCAAGGTCTCCTGGGCCACGATCAACACCGAGCTGAAGACCACCATCGGCAAGGCCGCCCTCAAGGGCGCCGACCCCAAGGCGGTCCTCAGCGGGCTCCAGCGGAAGGCCGAGGCGGCCGACAAGAAGGCCGAGAGGTAGCCCGGATCCGTCGCGGGCCCGGCGTGCGTGCCGGGCGCGCTGTTGCGCGTCTTCGTGCGTTTCCACGCCTCTTCGTGCGTTTCCGCCGTCTTCGCGCGTTTCCGCGCGCCTCCGCGCGCTGGTGGGCGCCGCCCTGCGCTGCCCGGCCCGGGCGGGGTGTCGGTGTGCGCCGGTAGCGTGGAGGGATGAGCGGGACGGAGGGCGGCAGCGCGGGGCAGCGCGAGGCCGCAGGGCAGGAGCGGGGCGCGGGGCTGACGGACGAGGACCGCGCCGTGCTCGACTTCGCCGCTCGCGGGTGGTCCTCGCCCGGCGCCAAGGAACGGGCCATACGCGAGCGGCTCGGTATGTCCCCGGTGTGGTACTACCAGTTGCTGAACGCGTTGCTGGATGAGGAGGCCGCGGTCGCGTACGCCCCTGTGACCGTCAACCGGTTGCGCCGCGCGCGCGAGCGGGGGCGCGAGGCGCGGTGACGGGGACGGCGTCCGTGGGGGCTGGCGCGCGTTGTGGCCGCCTGCGGGTGGGTTGTGGTCGATCGCGCCGTTCCCCGCGCTCCTTCGGGGCGCGCCGTTCCCCGCGCTCCTTCGGGTGGGGGTCGCTAAGGTGCGCGGCATGTCGTTGCCTGACGTTGTCACCGAGGCGGGGCGGGCCGGGGTGGCCGCGCTTCTCGCTGATCCCTCCCGTGCCGTGCTCGCCCTCGACTTCGACGGGACGCTCGCACCCATCGTTCCCGACCCGCGCGACGCGCGCGCCCACCCGCGCGCGCTCCCCGCGCTCGCCCGGCTCGCGCCCCGGCTGGGGGGCATCGCCGTCATCACGGGGCGCCCGGCCGCCGACGCCGTGCGCTACGGCGGTTTCGAAGGGGCGAGCGGGCTGGAGGGGCTCACCGTGCTGGGCGCGTACGGTGCGGAGCGCTGGGACGCGGCGGACGGCGCGGTCCGGGCTCCCGAGCCGCCGCCCGGGGTCGCCGCCGTGCGGGCCGAACTTCCCTCGCTCCTGGAGCGCCTGGGCGCGCCCGAGGGCACCTGGACGGAGGACAAGGGCCGCGCTGTCGCCGTCCACACCCGGCGCACGGCGTCTCCCGAGGCGGCGTTCGCCCTGCTGCGCGAGCCCCTGTACGCGCTCGCCGAGCGGCACGGGCTCATGGTGGAGCCCGGCCGCCTCGTGCTGGAACTGCGGCCTCCCGGCGCCGACAAGGGCTCCGCGCTCAGGGGCTTCGTCCGCGAGCGGGGGGCGGGGGTCGTCGCCTATGGCGGGGACGATCTCGGGGATGTCGCGGCGTACGACGCGGTGGAGGCGCTGCGCGGGGAGGGTGTGCCGGGCCTGCTGCTCTACGCCGCCCCCGACGCCGCTGCCGAACGGGTGCCCGAACTGACCTTCCGGGCGGATGTGACCGTGCCGGGACCGGCGGGACTGATGGCCTTCCTGACGGAGCTGGCCGAACGGCTGTAGCACGGGCACGGGCACGGGCACGGGCACGGGCACCGGCCGCCGGGCCGGGCGCGGGCCCCGGTGCCCGGCCTCCGGGGATCAGCCGGCGGCGGCGATCCGCGTGAGCTGGTCCAGGAACCAGCGGGTGGGCGGGTGCGCGGTGGCCGTCGCCGCCAGGCGCTTGGTGCGTTCCTGGCGCTCGGCGGGGTCCATCGTGAGGGCCGTCCGCAGGGCCGAGGCGGTGGCGGTGATGTCGAACGGGTTCACGCAGAGCGCGTCCTCGCCCATCTCCTCGTAAGCCCCGGCCTCCCGCGAGAGCACCAGTGCGCAGCCGTCCTCGGAGACCACGGGGATCTCCTTGGCCACCAGGTTCATCCCGTCCCTGATGGGGTTGACGAGTGCCACGTCGGCCAGCCGGTAGGCGGCCAGGGAGCGGGCGAAGTCGTCCTTGACGTGGAGGACGACCGGCGTCCAGGCGGGGGTGCCGAACTCGGCGTTGATGCCGTCGGCGACCCGCGAGACCTCGGCGGTGTAGTCGCGGTAGACCGACAGGTCCTGCCGCGAGGGGTAGGCGAACGCCAGGTGCACCACGCGCTCGCGCCACTCCGGGTGGTCCAGGAGCAGGCGGCGGTACGCGTACAGGCCGCGCACGATGTTCTTCGACAGCTCGGTGCGGTCCACCCGTACGACGGTGCGGCGCGGACCGCCCTCCGGGGCCGTGCCGATCTGTTCGCGCAGCTGTGCCCTGCGCTCGTCCACGTCCGGGCGGTAGGCGCGCTCGCGCAGGAAGTCGCCGTCCGCGCCCAGCGGGTGGACACCGATCCGCGTCGTGCGGCCCTCGTAGGTCACTGTCGCGAGGGTCTCCGCTTCCGCCGACGGCCCCGCGGCCTCGCTGACCGTGGCTCCCAGCACGCGGGCGCAGGACTCGGTGAACAGCCGTGCCCAGCGCCGGGTGAGGAAGGCCGTGCGGTCGGCGCCGAGCATGCCGCGCAGCACCCTCGCGGCCACCTCGTCGGGCAGCAGCCGGTAGTAGTCGGCCGGGGCCCAGGGGGTGTGCGAGAAGTGGCCGATGCGCAGGTCGGGGCGGCGCTCGCGCAGCAGTCCGGGGACGAGCGTGAGGTGGTAGTCCTGCACCAGGACGGTCGCGCCCCGGCCGGCCTCCTCGGCGAGCGCGTCGGCGAAGGCCGCGTTGTACTCCTCGTACGCCGCCCACTGGCGCGTGAAGTCCACGTCGAAGGCGGGCTCCAGCGGGGTCTGGTACAGCATGTGGTGGGTGAACCACAGTACGGAGTTGGCGATGCCCTGGTAGGCGGCCTCGAAGGTGGCGGCGGGGATGTCGAGCATCCGTACGGTCTGACCGCCGGTGTCCGCGGGGTCGAGCCTGCCCGCGTGGCGGCGTACCGCCTCGCGGTCGCCCTCGCCGAGCGCCGCGCACACCCACACCGCGTCGGCCTCGGGCCCGATGGCGGAGAGGCCGGAGACGAGGCCGCCGCCGCCGCGCTTGGCGGTGAGCGAGCCCTCGCCGTCCAGTGAGAAGGAGACGGGACCCCGGTTGGACGCGACGAGTACCTGCGACGTTGTGCCAGCGACCATGGGCGGAGCTTAGCCACCGCCGGAACCGCTCAAACGTACGCGCGGCCGTACGAGCCGCCCCCCGGCCACTCGGGGCGGGCTTCAGGCCGCCCAGCCCGGCCGGTACTCGGGCACCGTGCACATCGGTGGCCGCTCCTCGGTGCGCAGGAGGTGGTCGCGCGGGACGAAGGCGCCCGCCTGGTCCCGCTCGAACTGGGTCAGCGGGAGACCCCCGGCGGCGGCAGGGGCGGTGGCGGGGCCGCCGGGGGCGGTCCCGGGCAGCCGCCGCTGGGCCGTCGCGTAGATCGCCGTCGCCATCCTGCCCAGCGCCTGCCCGTCCTGGTGCCGGTGGCGGCGCACGCCGACGTCCACCTGCGCGAGCGCGTCCAGGCCCACCAGGTCCAGCGCGTCGATCAGCAGCGCCAGCTCGACCCCGTAGCCCACCGGGAACGGCAGCCGCTCCAGCAGCTCCCGGCGCACCGCGTACTCGCCGCCCAGCGGCTGGACCATGCCGGCCAGCAGCGGCCAGTGCAGGTTCAGCAGCGGCCGGGCCACCAGCTCGGTCACCCGGCCGCCGCCCGCCGGGCTGTCCCACAGCGGGCGGTCGTACATGGCCTTGACGAACTGGAGCCGGGGCTCGGTCAGCAGCGGGCCGACGATTCCGGAGACGAAGTCGGCCGAGAAGTCGCGCAGGTCGGCGTCCACGAAGCAGACGATGTCGCCGCTGGTGGCCAGGAGCGAGCGCCACAGCACCTCGCCCTTGCCGGGCAGGGCCGGCAGCCGGGGCAGCAGCTCATCGCGGTGGACGACCTTGGCACCGGCCGCCGCGGCGACCTCGGCCGTGCGGTCGGTGGAGCCCGAGTCCACGACGACCAGCTCGTCCACCAGCGGGGCCGCGCCGGCGGCCAGCTCGCGGCGGATGACCGAGACGATCTCGCCGACGGTCGCCTCCTCGTCCAGCGCGGGGAGTACGACGCTGACGGTCGTGGCGCTGCGGCGCTTGGCCGCCAGCAGCAGGTCGAGCGGCCGGTCGGCCGCGTTCCATGAACGGCTGCGCAGCCATTGCCCCACTTCATCGAGCACGTGCGCGGCCCTCCTGTGATCCATCTCGCGGTGCGGACGCCTGTCTCAAGCCATACCGCTGTCGGTTACAGTCTTGAACAACGCGCAAGGCCCCCGCATGCCGGGGTCGGCGCGACAAATGCCCGGGCGGCCTGTGCCGGCCGGCGCCATAGAGCAGCTCATCCAGAGGGGCAGAGGGAACGGCCCGTTGAAGCCCCGGCAACCATCCCGCGATCCGCGTGTACGCCATGGACTCCGTGTACATGCCCGCGTCCGCGCGGACACTCCAGGCGAGAGAAGCCTTCGTGGGGACGGTGCCAATTCCGGCCCGTGACGAGATACGCCACGGGGAAGATGAGGAGAAAGGGCCTCGCCTCCATGGCTGTGCAGACTGTTGCGAACACCGCGTCCGGCGAATCCGCCGATTCCGCCGCCCCCGCTCCCGACGAGACCGGGACCCCGTCGCTCGGCGCCGCTGTAGCGCTCTCCTGCCGGGAGTGCGGCACCCGCACCCCGCTCGGCCCCAGCTTCGTATGCCTGGAATGTTTCGGTCCGCTTGAGGTGGCGTACGAGCTGCCCACCGGCGACCCGGAAGCCCTGCGCGCACGTATCGAGGCCGGGCCCGCATCGATGTGGCGCTACGCGCCGCTGCTGCCGGTGCCCGCCGACGTCGCCGGGAAGCCGAATCTGAACCCTGGCTTCACCCAGCTGGTGAAGGCCGACCGGCTCGCCGCCGAGCTGGGTGTCACGGGCGGCCTGTACGTCAAGGACGACTCCGGCAACCCCACGCACTCCTTCAAGGACCGCCCGGTCGCCATCGCCCTGGAAGCCGCACGCGCGTTCGGCTTCACCACCTTGTCCTGCTCCTCGACGGGCAACCTCGCGGGCGCCGTCGGCGCGGCGGCCTCGCGCGCCGGGCTGCGCTCGTGCGTGTTCATCCCCGAGGGGCTGGAGCAGAGCAAGGTCGTGATGGCGGCGATCTACGGCGGTGACCTCGTGGCCATCGACGGCACCTACGACGACGTGAACCGTTTCTGCTCGGAGCTGATCGGTGACCCGCTCGGCGAGGGCTGGGGCTTCACCAACGTCAACCTGCGCCCCTTCTACGCCGAGGGCTCCAAGTCGCTGGCGTACGAGATCTGCGAGCAGCTCGGCTGGCGGCTGCCGGACCAGATCGTCATCCCCGTCGCCTCCGGCTGCCAGCTGGTGAAGATCGACAAGGGGCTGCGCGAACTGGTCGAGCTGGGGCTCGTCGAGGACAAGCCGGTCCGGATCTTCGCCGCGCAGGCGGAGGGGTGCTCGCCCGTCTCCCGCGCGTACAAGGACGGGACCGACGTGCGGCCGGTGCGGCGCCCCGACACGATCGCCAAGTCCCTGGCCATCGGAAACCCCGCCGACGGTCCGTACGTCATCGACATCTGCCGGCGGAGCGGCGGGGCTGTCGAGGACGTGAACGACGCGCAGATCGTCGATGCGATGAAGCTGCTCGCGCGGACGGAAGGGGTTTTCGCGGAGACCGCGGGGGGCGTCACGCTGGGCGTCACGCGCAAACTCCTCGACGAGGGTGTCCTGGACCCCTCCCTCAGCACGGTTGTGCTGAACACGGGGGACGGGCTCAAGACGCTCGACGCGGTCGCCCCGTCGGCGGGGCCGTCCGCGGTGATCGCGCCCTCCCTCGACGCGTTCCGTGCGGCTGGGCTCGCCTGAACCTTTTCCGGGGCTTCGCCCCTTCCCCCATTCCCTCGATTCCCCGATGGCCTCGATTCCCCCGATTCCCCGATGGGCTCGCCGACCGGACAGCGGGGCGGCTCCGCCCCAGGAGCCCCCGCGGGGCCCGACGATCGAGGCGCAGGTCGAGGGCACAGATCGAGGCACAGCTTTCGGCGAAGCTCTCTAGCGTAAGGAAGACAAGCATGAGTGTGAATGTCCGAATCCCGACCATCCTGCGGACCTACACCGGTGGCCAGGCGGAGGTGAGCGCCGAGGGCTCGACGCTCGCCGAGGTGCTGGCGGATCTGGAGAAGAATCATGCCGGGATCAGTGCTCGTGTCCTGGATGATGCGGGCAAGCTGCGGCGGTTCGTGAACGTCTACGTCAATGACGATGACGTCCGCTTTGAGCAGGGGCTGGAGACCCCGACGCCGGACGGCGCGGGCGTTTCGATCATTCCCGCAGTGGCCGGAGGCTGATCTTCCGATTGGGCCGCACACAAACGGAATCGCCTCTCCCGGATCATCGTCCGGAAGGGGCGATTCCGCGTTTCGGGAGACGGTAGAGTGACGGAAGATCCCTCCTGCGGCCCTTGCCCAACGCATATGAGAACGCGACAAGTTGTTGCCGAAAACGGCACGCGAATTGTCGTGTTGACCCTCTATGCCCGGCCCGACTTGCCCTGCTTCGCCCGCAGTTGAGCGCTTATTTCCGATCGGACGTGCCCAGAATTCTCGTCCGATTGCCCTGTTGCACAGGGCGTCCGTGCAGATACATTCAGCGGCGGTCGACGCGTTCCGGCGCACACCTCCGGTTACTGGGGGTGAGGTCTGACCCGGGTTCGCGAAGTGCGGACCCGCGTAAGGGCCAGTAATAGGGGAGTTAGGAATGGCTCAGGGCACCGTCAAGTGGTTCAACGCGGAGAAGGGGTACGGCTTCATCGCGGTCGACGGTGGTGCGGACGTGTTCGTCCACTACAGCGCGATCCAGATGGACGGTTACCGCACCCTGGATGAAGGGCAGCGGGTCGAGTTCGAGATCTCGCAGGGTCAGAAGGGGCCGCAGGCGGACATGGTCCGCGTGACCGGCTGAGCGCCGGACTGCAGAGCTTGAGAAAGGGGCCGCACCTCACGGTGCGGCCCCTTTCTGTGCGCGGCTTTCTGCGGACGACTTGCTGCGTACGTGTGCGTGTGACGCGTGTGTGCGCGATGCGTGTGGGCGTGCGCCGGGAGGTGCCCCCATCGGCCCCCTCCCCTCAAGGAGACTCTTTCGTCGCCGCTTGCACTCTGGGGGGTCGAGTGCTAATCATGGGGCTTAGCACTCTCCGCATGAGAGTGACAAAAAGAAGGACCGGGTCGGTGAGGTCCGCAGGCCGGGTGGGGAAGTGAGCCGCCGGGTCGTGGGCCGTCCGTCGCGGGCGCCAGCGCGGTCCGGAGAAATCCAACCCTCCCCTTGCTGCCCGGCATGGGGGAATCCAGGGAGGACCCCTTCACATGGCCAAGATCATCGCCTTTGACGAGGAGGCGCGGCGCGGTCTTGAGCGTGGCATGAACCAGCTTGCCGACGCCGTCAAGGTCACGCTCGGCCCCAAGGGCCGCAACGTCGTTCTGGAGAAGAAGTGGGGCGCCCCCACGATCACCAACGACGGTGTCTCCATCGCCAAGGAGATCGAGCTTGAGGACTCCTACGAGAAGATCGGCGCCGAGCTGGTCAAGGAGGTCGCCAAGAAGACGGACGACGTAGCCGGTGACGGCACGACGACCGCGACCGTCCTGGCCCAGGCGCTCGTCAAGGAGGGCCTGCGCAACGTCGCCGCCGGCGCCAACCCGATGGCCCTCAAGCGCGGTATCGAGAAGGCCACCGAGGCCGTCTCCGGTGCCCTGCTGGAGCAGGCCAAGGACGTGGAGACCAAGGAGCAGATCGCTTCGACCGCCTCCATCTCCGCTGCCGACACCCAGATCGGCGAGCTGATCGCCGAGGCCATGGACAAGGTCGGCAAGGAAGGCGTCATCACCGTCGAGGAGTCGCAGACCTTCGGTCTGGAGCTTGAGCTCACCGAGGGCATGCGCTTCGACAAGGGCTACATCTCCGCCTACTTCGCCACCGACATGGAGCGGATGGAGGCGGAGCTGGAGGACCCGTACATCCTCATCGTCAACTCCAAGATCAGCAACGTGAAGGACCTCCTTCCGCTGCTGGAGAAGGTCATGCAGTCGGGCAAGCCGCTGCTGATCATCGCTGAGGACGTCGAGGGCGAGGCCCTGTCCACGCTGGTCGTAAACAAGATCCGCGGCACCTTCAAGTCCGTCGCCGTCAAGGCTCCGGGCTTCGGTGACCGCCGCAAGGCCATGCTCGGCGACATCGCCATCCTCACCGGCGGTCAGGTCATCGCCGAGGAGGTCGGTCTCAAGCTGGAGAACGCCGGCCTGGACCTGCTGGGCCGTGCCCGCAAGGTCCAGATCACCAAGGACGAGACCACCATCGTCGATGGTGCGGGCGACAGCGAGCAGGTCGCGGGCCGGGTCAACCAGATCCGCGCCGAGATCGAGAACAGCGACTCGGACTACGACCGCGAGAAGCTCCAGGAGCGTCTGGCGAAGCTGGCCGGCGGCGTGGCCGTCATCAAGGCCGGTGCCGCCACCGAGGTCGAGCTGAAGGAGCGCAAGCACCGCATCGAGGACGCGGTGCGCAACGCGAAGGCGGCCGTCGAGGAGGGCATCGTCGCCGGTGGTGGCGTGGCTCTGCTCCAGGCCGGCAGCGTCTTCGAGAAGCTGGAGCTGGAGGGCGACGAGGCCACCGGTGCCGCCGCCGTCAAGCTGGCTCTGGAGGCCCCGCTCAAGCAGATCGCGGTCAACGCGGGTCTTGAGGGTGGCGTCATCGTGGAGAAGGTGCGCAACCTGAGCGCGGGCCACGGCCTGAACGCCGCCTCGGGCGAGTACGTCGACATGATCGCCGAGGGCATCCTCGACCCGGCCAAGGTGACGCGCTCCGCGCTGCAGAACGCCGCCTCCATCGCGGCGCTCTTCCTCACCACCGAGGCCGTCATCGCCGACAAGCCGGAGAAGGCCGCCGCGGGCGCCGACGCCGCTGCTGCCGGTGGCATGGGCGGCATGGACTTCTGATCCCTCCGGATCTCGTCCCGCTGTTCGGACTCCGTCCCACCCGAGGGCGGGCACCCTGCTTCCAGGGGTGCCCGCCCTCGGGCGTTTGTGCCTGCCTTCGGGTGTTTGTGCCTGCTCTCGGGCGTTTCCGGGCCTGTGGCGGCCCGTTTCCGGCTGGGTGGCGGACTTCGGGCGGGGGCTGTGGGCCGTGCGGGAAGGGTGACCGGGACCGCTGAGGCGACGTCCGGATCCGCTGACGTGGCGTGCGGGAGCAGTGGCCGAGAGTCGAACTGGAGGCCGGTGAAAAGCCCTCCGCTGTGATGCCACCCATAGGAGCCACGTCACTCACGAACCGGCTTCGTATGTCTGATTTGTTCCTGATGGGGCGGATTCGGCGCCGTGGGTGCGCGCCCCGAATGACCTGGCTAATTGGACTATTTTGGATAGTACGTCACATATTTGTGCATCTCCTCCGGAATCTCCCAAGGTGGGTCTCAGTCGCACACGGCGTCGGGAAACGCGCCCCGGTTCGCCATCGCCCTCCCGGCATCCGCGACCGCAACGTCCCCGCCGAAAGGTCATTCCGCTCATATGCGTACCACCAGCACCATCAGCACCACTCGAAACAGCAAGTTCGCCCGCTTCTCCACCGCCGGTGTCACCGTTCTCGGTACGGCCGCACTCGCGACCACCGCGTTCTCCGGCCTTGCCCACGCCGAGTCGCCCACGGCGCCGACCGCGAAGCCCGTGAACACCCGCTCCGCCGCCTCCGCCGAGCACGTCGGCGCCCAGGCCGCGGCGCTGCAGAAGACCGCTGCGAAGGCCGACAAGCCCGCTAAGGCCACGAAGGCCGACAAGCCCGCTAAGGCCACGAAGGCCGACAAGCCCACGAAGGCCGACAAGGCCGGTGTCAAGGGGCATGCCGACAACCTGGACGGCTGGATCCGTGAGGCGCGGGCCATCATGAAGAAGCACCACATCCCGGGCTCCTACGAGGGCATCAAGCGGAACATCATCCGTGAGTCGGGCGGTGACCCGAACGCCATGAACGGCTGGGACGTCAACGCCAAGAAGGGCACGCCGTCCAAGGGTCTGCTCCAGGTGATCCAGCCGACGTTCGACCAGTACCACGTCAAGGGCACCGCCGATAAGCTGACCGACCCGGTCGCCAACATCGTCGCCGCCAGCAACTACGCGGCCGACCGCTACGGCTCCATGGACAAGGTCAACTCCGCCTACTGAGTCACTCCGCCCCGGCCGGGCGCTCCGGCCACCCCGGCCAACTGATGATCCGCAGCCCTGTCGCCGTCTCGCGGCCCGACGGGGCTGCACGTGTGTCCGGCGGGAAGAAGGGGCTGCATGTGTGTCCGGGGGGAGAGGGAAAGACGGGTCTGACGTCTGAACAGGTCTGAGGGTTGTCCGTCCGAAGTGGGACATTCACGCTGGAGATGCAGGACTTGACGCTGATGACCCGGATGTCTGCTTCTCCTTTACTTGTGGGTGTACGACGCCACTCCTCACAAGAGCAGGGAGCACGCCCATGAATCCCACCCTCCGTCTCCGCGCCACCGTCGCCGGTGTCATCACCGCCGGCCTGCTCGGCGCGGGCGCCGCGACCGCCGTTGCCGCGCCCTCGGACAGCCACACCCCGGCGGCGCAGTCCGCGCCCAAGCCGGTGGCGAAGACCAACACCGTCACCGCCGACCACACCAAGGTGAAGCCCTGGCAGCAGTTCCGGCTGCACGGGAAGGTCACCGGCATCAAGTCCGGCACGACCGTCTACCTCCAGCAGAAGCAGGGCGCCAAGTGGAAGACCCTGCCGGGCACTTCGGTGGTCAACCGCTCCGGTGACTACTCGATCCGCGTGAAGCTCGGGATGAAGGGCAAGCAGCAGGTGCGCACCCTCATCTCCAAGACCGCGTCCAACGCGGTCACCGTGACCGTGGGCTGACGTCTGGGTCCTGACCCTGGTGCCTGGCGTCGGATGCCTGACGTCGGATGCCTGGCGTCGGATGCCTGACGCCGGACGGGCGGGCGCTCTGTGGGGCTCTCCCGTCCGGGGAGTCGGCCGGGAGCTGCCCGGGAGTCCTCGGGAGGTGCGGGGTCCGTGGCACCCCCCTGGTGCGGTGTACCTAACGCCACCACGGGGGACGTCCCAGGCGGCTGGGGCCCGTCGCGCGGTTCCACAAGAGTGGAAGCATGACAACGACGCATGAGTTCCCGGTCCCGACCGTCTCCGCGACCGCCCGCTCCACGGGGCGCTTCGGACGCGAGGTGGGGTATCTCCTCTCCGGACTGCCGCTGGGCATCCCCGCTTTCGTGATGATGGTGGCGGGGTTCGCCGTCGGGGTCTCCACGCTCGTCATCATGGTGGGCCTGCCCGTGCTCATCGGGACGCTGTCCGTCGCCCGCTACCTGGCCAGGGTCGAGTCCCAGCAGATCGGGCGGGTCACCGGCCGTCCGCTTCCGCCGCTGCCCCCGCGGGAGGCCCGCGGGGGATGGGCCGCGCTGCTCGACGCGCAGTCCTGGCGCGACCTCCTCCACGCCGTGGTGGCCTTTCCGCTCCGGATCCTCACCTTCTCTGTCGCGCTGGCCTGGATGGCCGGCGGCGTCGGCGGACTGCTCTACGGGCTGTGGTCCTGGTCCCTGCCCCGCGACAACGACGGTGTGCTCGACCTGGCCCTGGGCATCACCGGGCGGGGCCCGGACATCGCCTTCAACACCTTCGTCGGTCTCCTCCTGCTGGCCACCACGATCCCCGTCGTGCGGTGCCTCACCGCGATGCAGGCCGGGTTGGGCCGGGTCCTGCTCAGGGACGGCCGACTCTGAGCGGGCACTGAGCCGGACGCTGAGCCTGCACTGCTCCGGCTCGGAGCCCGGCGGGGGGCCGCTCGGGTCGGGTCGGGCGGGCGAGCAGGGTGAGCCGGGCATGCCGGGTGGGCGTGGGCATCGGTGCTGGTCAGCGCGGGGGGAGGGTGTTCGAGCGGCGGAGGGACGCGGGTGCTGCCATGCTGGGCGGACACCTCTCGGGCCCCGTACGTATGCCGGAGGAGACCCATGCTGACCACCGATTTCGTTCCTGGCGCCCCGAACTGGCTCGACCTCGGAGCGCCGGATGTGGACGCCGCCGTCACCTTCTACTCCACCGTTTTCGACTGGTCCTTCCAGTCGGCGGGGCCCGAAGGCGGCGGGTACGGATTCTTCCTGCTGGACGGCAGGACCGTGGCCGCCGTGGGCCCGCTCATGGACGAGGGAGCCCGCCCCTCCTGGACGGTCTACTTCCACACCGCCGACGCGGATGCCACCCGTGCGCAGGTCGAGCGGGCCGGCGGCACCGTGCGCACAGCCCCGATGGACGTGTTCACCGCTGGGCGGATGGCCCAGTTCACCGATCCTGCGGGCGCGGACTTCGCCGTATGGCAGCCCGGTGATGTGACCGGTCTGGAGTCCGTCATGGCGGCGAACACGCTGTGCTGGACGGAGCTGTACTCCACCGACGCGGCGGCGGCGAAGGACTTCTACCGCTCGGTTTTCTCCTGGACGTACCAGGACATGCCGATGGACGCGGGGCTCACGTACACCATCGTGTCCTCGCTCGGCGGCGGCGTCGGGGGCGACAGCAGCCAGGGCGGCATCATGCAGCTCCCGCAGGAGAACCTGGAGGCGGGCTCGGGTTCGGAGTGGCACCCCTACTTCGGGGTCGCCGACTGCGACGCCACGTTCGAGGCGGCCACCCGGGGCGGGGCGCAGACGCTGATTCCCCCGAACGATGTCCCCGGCGTGGGCCGGATCGCCATGGTGCTCGACCCCGCGGGGGCCGCCTTCGCCATTATCAAGGGTGACCCGGAGATGACCTGAAGTCCGTGCGTCACCTCGTGATGGCGGCGGCATGACGGCACGGCATCACGAGGTGACGGCTCTGACGTGTTGCCAGGGCGGCAACAAAACTTGGAGCCGTCGGCTGGTGGGCGCAGTCTGCGCGCAGGAAGCGAATCCGCGCGCGGCGACCGCATGGGGAGGCCCACGATGGCTGAGACGGCACAGGGGAAAGCGTCCGAGAGCGGGTCCGGAAGCGGGACCGAAATCGGGTCCGGACGCGCGTCCGAGCGGGAGTTCTGGGACGGGCGCTACCGCGAGCGCGGACAGATCTGGAGCGGCGAGCCCAACGTCCAGCTCGTGAGGGAGGTGGCGGATCTCGCCCCCGGCTCCGCGCTGGACCTGGGGTGCGGTGAGGGCGGCGACAGCGTCTGGCTCGCGGCGCGTGGCTGGCGGGTGACGGCCGTCGACATCTCGGACGTCGCCCTCGCCCGCGCGGCCCGGCACGCCGCGGACGCGGGGGTGAGCGAGCGGATCGTATGGGAACGGCACGACTTGGCCGTCTCGTTCCCGCGGGGCAGCTACGACCTGGTGTCCGCCCAGTTCCTGCACTCGCCGGGCGACATGCCGCGCGAACGGATCCTGCGGGACGCGGCGGCGGCTGTCGCGCCGGGCGGAGTGCTGCTGATCGTCGGCCACGCGGGCCTGCCCCCCTGGGAGGACGGTGCCGACCACCCCGGCGTGCACCTCCCGACGCCCGAGGAGGTGCTGGCGGGGCTGAGACTCGCGGACGGCGAGTGGGAGGTGCTGCGCGCCGACGAGCACGAGCGCGTCCAGAACGACCCAGAGGGCAGGCCGGTCACGCGCACGGACAACGCGGTGCTGATCCGCCGGAGCCGGGCCGGGGCGGCGGTGACGCGCTGAGGGCGGACCTCCGGGCCGGGGGTGGCGGTGACGCGCTGAAGGGTCTGCCCGCCGCTGGGACAGCCGTCCCGACGGCGGGCAGATCGTATTGGATGAGTCGGTACATAACTGATACGGTCACGCCCATGGCCCGGCCACGCATGTTCGACGAGGAGAGGGCTCTGGACGCGGCGATGCGCGCCTTCTGGGTGAACGGCTACGAGGCCACCTCCACCCAGGACCTGTGCGAAGCGACCGGCCTGGGGCGCAGCAGCATCTACAACACCTTCACCAGCAAACACGCACTGTTCCAGCGGGCACTGGTGCGCTACATCGACTCCATGACCGGCCTCCAGCTGGGCATCCTGGGGGAGGTGGAGCGTCCGCCGCTGGAGCGGATGGAGGCCCTGTTCGCGTGTGTCATCGATCAGGAGTACGAGCACCGGCAGGACGGCCGGGGTATCGGCTGCCTGACGGTCAACACCACGGTGGAGCTGGCCGCCAGGGACCGGGAGGTCGAAGACGTCCTGGCCCGCGATCTGGAGGTGCGGCTCGCGGCGCTGCGGGCGGTCATCGAGGAGGGGCGGCGCGCCGGTGACATCACGGGTGACCGCGACCCGGACGCGCTGGCCCGCTTCGTGAACGCCGTCATCGGCGGCATGCGGGTCTCCGGTCAGGCCGGTGCCGACCGTGCGGCATTGGAGGCCATCGCCGCCACGACTCTCGACGCGCTGCGGAGTCGCTGACCTGCGACATCGCGCCGCCGCTGGACGATTCCGGGTGGCCGCACGGACTCCGGATCGTGCGGCTCTTTTTTCGGCACAATTCTGTACTGATCTTTCCAATACCTTCGCCGACCAGCACCGACCAGCACCTCCCAGCACTTCTCAGCGTCCCCCAGCACCCGTCCCTCCCGAAGCGAGGAGTCACCACCCATGCCGCTCACCGTCTATCTCATGGCCGCGGGAATCTTCTCCATGGTCACGAGCGAGTTCCTGGTCGCGGGGCTCATGCCGCAGATCGCCGAAGGACTGGACGTCACCGTTCCGCAAGTCGGCTATCTGGTCACGGCGTTCGCGGCGGCCATGGCCGTCGGCGGCCCGTTCCTGGCCTCGGGGGTCTTGCGGATGCGCCCCAAGCGGGCGCTCCTCCTGCTGTTCGCGATCTTCCTCGGCGGCAACGTCCTTGCCGCCACCGCGCCCGACTACACCATGATGTTCGTCGCGAGGCTGATCACCGGAACCGCCTCCGCCGCCTTCCTCGGCACCGCCATCTCCCTCAGCGTGCGCCTGGTGGAGCCCGGACTGCGCGGCCGGGCCGTGTCCGTGGCGCTCAACGGGCTGATGCTCGGCACGCTCCTCGGGCTGCCGATGTCCACGTTCGTCGGTGAACGGTACGGCTGGCGCGCCGCCTTCTGGACCGTCAGTGCCCTGACCGTGCTGGCCGCTGTGCTGACCCTCGCCCGGGTGCCCCGGATGGAACGGCAGGAGGGCGGCGGCAGCGTACGCCAGGAACTGGGCGTCTTCCGCAGCCGCAGGCTCCTGCTCGTCCTCAGCACCAGCACCCTGATCATCGGCGCGACCTTCTCGGCGTTCAGCTACTTCAACCCGATCTTCACCGAGGTCACCGGCTTCTCCACGGGCGCGGTCCCGCTGCTGCTCATCGCTTACGGGGCGATGAACCTCATCGGCAACATCGTCGTCGGCCGCCTCGCCGACCGGCACACCCTCGCCGTCCTGGTGACCGGGCTGGTGGCCAACGGCATCTTCCTCGCCGCCTTCGCCCTGTTCGCCGAAACCTCCGTCGGCGCCGTGGTGTTCATGCTCGGCATCGGACTGGTCGGCATCACCATGAACCCCGCGATGGCGGCCCGGGTGCAGCGGGCGGGCAACACCGGACCGCTGGTCAACACCGTGCACTCGTCCTTCATCACGCTCGGCATCATCATCGGCTCGGCGCTCGGGGGCGCCGTCATACCCCACTTCGGGCTGCTCGCTCCGGTATGGATCGGCGTCGCGATGGCGGCCCTGGGCCTGCTCACGCTCCTGCCGGACATGAGGGGAGCCCGGTCGTCGGGGAGCGGGGCAACGGGCGGAACGCCGGGCGGGGCACCGGATGCGGAGCCGGTGCCGGCGAGGGAGTGGGAGCGGGAGAAGCCGGAGGCGCGGCCGGTCGGGCAGGCGGTAGGGGAACCCGTGGGGCCGCTCTGCTGAACGGCCCTTGGAGGGGTGCCCGGTCGACTCAGGGCCTCGGGAGCCCGACCTTCGTCAGATCGATGTCGATGGGCGTACATGTGGAAATTGCTTGCGGACTCACGAAGACGAGGCTTCCGTCGATCAGCTCCGTGTGGGGCGGAAGGTTGGGGAGCCGGTCCAGGTCGTCAGACGTGAACCCGCCCACGGGGGCGGGGCCACTCGTGGGCGGGTACGTCACGCGGGCCGTACTCGGGCTCGACGCTCATTGCTGCTCCCATGGCCGGGATCCTCGCCAAGGGCCCAGGCTACTGGGAGTCGGATGCGCGGTGCTTCATTCATACGAGTGAGCCGGGCGGGTCTGCTGAGGTTGCTGACGCGGGGTTCGGAGCGGGCTCGCCGCCAGGGCGGGGCTCGCCGCCGGGGCGGGGGCCGGCCGTCGGTGAGGGCGCGGCGCCGGGTGCCGGGTCGGGCCCGGCCGCCGGCTCGGGTTCGGTCGTCGGCCGTCCGGCGGCGGGCTCGGATTCCGGCGCCGCATTCAGATCGGCGAGCATCTGCTTGCTGAAGCCGAAGAAGTACGTCGCCAGGAAGCCCACCGCATAGCCGGCCGCCAGGCCCAGGGCGTAGATGGCGGCGACGGCGCCCAGGCCGTGGTTGCCCTTGAGCAGCGGGAAGAGGGCCCAGCCGGAGGGGCCGATGGCGGTGGAGCCGACCGAGGTTCCCAGCTGGTAGAAGAGGCCGACCACGCCGCCGCCGAAGGCGCCGCCCACGCACGCCGTGATGAACGGGCGCCCCAGCGGCAGTGAGACGCCGTAGATCAGCGGCTCGCCCACGCCCAGGAACCCGGCGGGCAGAGCGGAGCGGATCGTCTTGCGTACCGAGGTGTTGCGGTGCAGCCGCAGGTAGATCGCGGCGGCGGCGCCGACCTGACCCGCGCCGGCCATGGCGAGGATCGGCAGCAGGACCGTATAGCCGTCCTGTTCGATCAGCGTCGTGTGGATCGGGATCAGCGCCTGGTGCAGGCCCAGCATGACCAGCGGCAGGAAGAGCCCGCCCAGGACGAAGCCGGCCACGGCGCCGCCGTGCTGGAGCAGCCAGTTGGCGAGCTGCCCGATGCCGGTGGCGAGTTCGCCGCACACGTACATCAGCCCGAACAGTGTCACCAGACCCGCCACCAGCACCGTCACCGTCGGTGTGACCAGCACGTCGAGGGCGGTCGGCACGATGCGCCGGCATCCCTTCTCGACGTAGACGGCGAGCAGCGCGGCGAACAGCGCGCCCAGTACGCCGCCCTGGCCCGGCGCCAGCTTCTCGCCGAACGCGGAGACATCCGCGACGCCGGGGAAGACGATCACGGCGGCGGCGGCCCCGCCGAGCACCGGCGTGCCGCCGAACTCGCGTGCGGTGTTCAGTCCGACGAAGACCGCGATGAGGGACATGAAGCCGCTCGCGACGGCGGTCAGCGCGGGGGTCAGGGAGGGCAGCCAGCCCGCGTTGGTGAGCAGGCCGTTGATGCCCGCGACGATGCCGCAGCCGATCAGGGCCGGGATCAGCGGCACGAAGATGTTCGCGACCCGGCGCAGCAGCAGCTTTACCGGCGTCGCGTTCTTCTGCTTGCGGGCCGCGCGGATCGCGGCGCCCTCGGCGGCCAGTTCGTCCGCTGTGCTGCGCGTTCCGGCCGTTCCAGCCGTGATGTCTGCTCCCGTTGTGACGTCCGATCCGGTCGTGACGTCCGCTCCGGTCGGGCTGGCCGCTCCGGTGAGGCTGGTCGCCGCGGTCGTGTCGCGTGCGGCGGCCGTCGCGCCCGTGGGGTCGGCCGACTTCGCCGCGCGGAGGAGCGATTCGAACTCGGGGGTGATCCGCGCGACCTTCCCCGGGCCCAGCACGATCTGGTACGTGTCGTCCTCGACCACGCCCATCACCTGGGGCAGCGCCTTGAGGGGCTCGTCCTGGACGAGGGAGTGGTCGGCCAGGTCGAGCCGCATGCGGGTCATGCAGTGGGTGACGGAGGCGACGTTCGCCGCACCGCCGACAAGCGGAAGGATCGCCTCGGCGGCCTCCCGGTCGGGGTTCTTGGGCCCCCTGGATCCCTTGGGTTCCTTGGTTCCCCTGGGCTCCTTGGGGTTCTTGGAACCCCTGGGATTCCCGGACCCTTCAGGGCCCTTGGCATCTTTGGTGCTACTGGGGTTGTCGGGGTTATCAGGGTCTCTGGGGCTGTTGTCCGCGCTGTCTGGGCGATCTGTACTCATGGTGCATTCGCTCTTCTTTGAGTGGTGCCATGGTCCGGACGGGGGAGTTGATACGGGTTCGGGTTCGGGTTCGGGTTCGGGGGCGGGATCGGCTCGGGATCGGCTCGGGGTCAGGGCCGGGCGGGGGCCGATTTCAGGGCTGCGCGCAGATGGCCTTGCGTATCGGCCAGCAGTCGCGCGGCCGTTGGCCCGTCCACGCCGCCGAGGAGGGCGAGGATCGCGTTCTTGACCTCGCCGTCGGTCGCGGCCAGTGCCGCCTCGATCTCGTCGTCGGGCGCTCCGGTGGCCAGTGCCACGATGCGCCGCGAGCGTGCCCGCAGCTTCTCGTTCGAGGCGCGGACGTCCACCATGAGATTTCCGTAGGTCTTGCCCAGGCGGATCATCGTGATCGTGGACAGCATGTTGAGCACGAGCTTTTGCGCGGTCCCGGCTTTCAGCCGCGTCGAGCCCGTCAGCAGTTCCGGGCCGACGACGACCTCGATGCCGTGTTCGGCCGCGGCGGCCAGCGCCGAGCCCGCGTTGCAGGAGAGCCCCACGGTGAGTGCGCCACACCTGTCGCGCGCGTGACTGACCGCGCCGATCGCGTACGGCGTACGGCCCGAAGCGGAGATGCCCACCACAGTGTCCTGAGACGTCAGCTTGAGCGCGTCCAGGTCCGCCGCCGCGGCCCGCGGACTGTCCTCGGCGCCCTCGACGGAGGTCACCATCGCGCCGGGTCCGCCCGCGATCACCCCTGTGACCTGCCCCGGAGCGGTGTTGAAGGTGGGCGGGCACTCGCTGGCGTCCAGCACACCCAGTCGGCCCGCCGTGCCCGCGCCCGCGTAGAAGAGTCTGCCGCCGTAGGCCATCCGTTCGGCGATGGCGTCGATCGCGGCGGCGATGCGGGGGAGCTGGGTGGCGACGGCGGCGGGGACGGTGCTGTCCTCGCCGTTCATGATCTTCGCGATCTCCAGCGTGGGCAGCTGGTCGATGTCCGCCAGCTCACTGCGGAACGCCTCGGTGGTGAGGGTGTCCAACTGCTGCCGGAGCTGCTGCTGTTGTGGCTGTGGCTGTGGCTGGGGGTGCTGTCGTTGCTGTTCGTGCATTTCGGGTGCGGCTCTCTGGGGAGGGGTGGCGTGGCGTTCGGTGCTCGCGGCTCAACGGGTGCGGTGTCGCTGATGCCGTTCGGCGGGCGCGGTGGGACAGAGGACGGGGACAGAGGCCGCTCAACGGGGGCGAGGGCGGGGCGAGTGGCGGTGGGCCAGGGCCTCGTACGAGGCGGACAGCGCGGGCGCCGCCGTCTCGTACGTACGCTGCGCCACCCCTATGAACAGGCAGTCCACGACCAGGAGCTGGCTGGTCCTGCTGGACATCGCCGCCGGGCGCAGCTCGCTCTCACGCGCTGTGGAGGTCGTCAGCACGTGGTCCGCGTACTGCGCCACCTCGGCATCCGGGCGGCCGGTGATCGCGATGGTCGTGGCCCCACGGTCGAAGGCCACCCGCAGCGGCTCGATGACGTCCACCGTGCGGCCCGAGTGCGTGATGGCGAGGGCGACATCGCCGGCCCGCAGCTGCACGGCGTTGGTGACGGCGAGGTGGGGGTCGGCGTGTGCGTGCGCGATCATGCCGATACGCAGCAGCTTCTGGGCCAGGTCCTGGCTGACGAGGCCCGAGGCGCCCACGCCGTACACATCGATGCGGCGGGCCACCGCCATCGCCGCGACAGCCGCTTCCACCTGCCCCGGGTCCAGCGCGGCAGCGGTGTCGGCCAGCGTCTGCTGCTCGTCGAGCGCGAGCTTGGCGACGACGTCGGCGATCGGGTCGTCCACCGCGATGTCCGCGGTCACGGCGGGCGCGGCCCCCGACTCCTGCTGCGCGGCGAGGCCCGCGAGCGCGAGGCGCAGGTCACGGTAGCCGGGGTAGCCGAGCAGCCGCGAGGTGCGCACGACGGTGGCCTCGCTGGTACCGGTGCGTTCCGCGAGCCCGGTGACGGTGAGCCGCGCGCATCCCGCGGGGTCCCCGGCGACGGCTTCCGCGACGCGCTGCATGGAGCGCGTCATGGAGGGGCCCATGGTGCGGACCTTGGCCGCCAGCGCGGAGGGGCCGGGCCTCGGAGCGGCGGACGGTGTTCCGGCAGTGGGCGCGGCCGACCCGGGCCCGGGCCCGGGCCCGGGTGCGGCTGACCTCGGGCCGGGGCTGGGGGCGGGGCCGGGGGGCGGGCCGGCGGTGGCTGATCCGGGACCGGGGGTGGACTGGCGGGGTGCGGTGGAGCCCGGCGAGGCCGAGGCGGGTGTGGTGGAGCCCGGTGCGGTGGAGGCGGGCGTGGTGGCGGACGCGGGTTCCCGGCGCGGGCCGGGCGGGCGGGTGGCGAAACTTTCCTTCAGATCGCTGCTCACGGATGGAAGATATTTTCATATGAGTCACCCGTCAATGCCCGCCACGTCCGGTGCTCCCGATGGGTGCACCCTCTGGGACGGTCGGACAGCGGCTCGGCGCGTGTGCTCAGTGGTGCAATGGAGGTATGGAACCGAAGGAAACCGGCCCGGAACCGGACCCGGGAGACGGCGGCAGGCAGCAGGACGTGCTGGAGCGGGCCCTCCACGCCGCGCGGGCGCTGATACTGGCCGATCTGGAGGCCGGGGACGTGGCACGCGCTGACATCGTCTCGCTCGTCGAGGAGTCGGTCTCGCACCGCCGCTGGTGGGTGGGCCAGTGGCCCGAGGGCGTCGCGTTCGTGGAGGGGCTGGTGGCCCAGGACGTGCAGGACGCGCTGCTGGAACGGTACGGGAGATGGCCCGTCTGCCCCGTATGCGTCGGTGCCGACCCGCACGCGCTGGATGTGGAGCCCGAGCTGGGGGAGGAGCCGCACTGGGTGTGCGGGAAGACCTCCACCGTGGTGGCGCGGGTGGGTTCCTTGAGCGGACGACTATGAACGTGGCCTTGGCCGCCCGGTCTCAGGGGGCACGGGGCGGGTCGTCAGGAATGCCCGGGGTGCCCGGTGGGGGTGCGCCCCGCGAGGGCGGCGTGAGTGGGGGAGCGCCCTATGAGGGAGCGTCTCGTGAGGGGGCGCCTGGTGAGGGGGCGTCTCGTGAGGGGGCGTTCCGTGAGGGAGCTCCCCGCGAGGGAGAGGTGTGGAGATGACGATCTACATCGATCCGCCGATATGGCCCGGGCACGGACGGATGTGGTCACACCTGGTGAGTGACCTCTCCTACGAGGAACTGCACGCCTTCGCGGCGGGCATCGGCTGCCCGCCGCGGGCGTTCGACCACGACCACTACGACATCCCGTCCACGGAATACGCCGCCGCTGTCCGGGCCGGCGCTGTCGAGGTCGGCTCCAAGGAACTGCTCCGGCACCTGACCTCAGCGGGTCTCCGCCGCCGGAAGAGGTGAGCGCTCGGCGGTGGCGGGCGCCGAACCCGTCATCGCCGTTCCCGTTCCCGTTCCCGAGCCCGTCATCGCCGTTCCCGGTCCAGCTCCCCTTCCAGCTCCCCTTCCAGCTCCCGTTCCAGCCCCAGCTCCCGTTGCCGCCGACGCCGGAACGGACTTCGCGATCACGCGGGAGCGCACGTGGACCCGGGAGGCGATTGCCGTCACCGCGACGCCGCCCGCCGCCATCGCCGCCGCCACCCAGGCCACGGACGCGTACCCCCAGCCCGCCGAGATGACCAGGCCGCCGACCCACGGGCCCACGGTGTTGCCGATGTTGAAGGAAGCGGTCGTCGTCGCCCCGGCCAGGGTCGGCGCCGCGTTGGCGACATTGAACATGCGGGCGTTCAGCGCGGGCGCCGTCGTGAAGGCCGTCACCCCGAGCATCAGCGCGAGCGCGATCGCCGCGAAGCGGTACTCGGCGAGCAGCGCGAGCAGCCCCAGCACGACGGTGGAGGCGGCGATGCCGCCGTACATCGTGCCGAACAGGTGCGCGTCGGCGATCCGGCCACCGATGACCGTCCCGATCAGCCCGCCGAGCCCGAACAGCCCGAGCACGGTCGGCACCCAGCTCTCCGGCAGCCCCGCCACATCGGTGAGCAGCGGTGCGAGGTACGAGAAGAGCGCGAAGACCGCACCGGCGTTCAGCGCGATCGTCGCCAGCGCGAGCCACACCTGCTTGTCGCGGTAAATGCCCAGCTCACGACGGAGGTTGGGCGCGTCGTCGCCGGTCGGCACCGCGGTGCGCGGCACCATCATGAGGACGCCGACGAAGCCGATCGCCGCCAGCCCGGCGACCGCCCAGAACGCCGAACGCCAGCCGGCCTGCTGCCCGAGGAACGCTCCGGCGGGCACACCCGCGATGTTCGCGACGCTGAGCCCACCGACCATGATCGCCATGGCGCGGGCCCGCGCGTTGTGCGGGACGAGGGAGACGGCGACGGCAGCGCCGACTGCCCAGAACCCGGCGCAGGCGAGCGCGCCGACCACGCGCGAGGCGAACAGCACCTCGTACGTCGGCGCGAGCGCCCCCGCGATCTGCCCCAGCATGAACACGGCCAGCAGCGCCAGCAGTGTCGTACGCCGTGGCAGCTTCAGCGTGGCCGCCGCCAGCACCGGAGCCCCCACCACCATGCCCACCGCGAACGCCGATACCAGCAGACCCGCCTTCGGGATGGAGACCCCCAGGTCGCGGGCGAGCGGTTGGAGGATCCCCGAAAGCATGAACTCCGAGGTCCCCAGTGCAAAGACAGAGAGTCCCAATATGTAGACAGAAAGCGGGACACGAGCAGCGCGCGGCTCGCCCGTCGTGTGATCAGCAGGCATGTCACGCACCAACCAGACCCCGCCCCGGCCGCATTCCCGCCCGGCCCGCCCCCGACCTCGGTGTGCTAGGGCTCACGCTGGCTGCTGGCTGCTGGCTGCTGGCTGCTGGCTGCTGGCTGCTGGCTGCCAGCGGGGGCGGTGGGGCGGGCGGTCGGGTGCTCCCTTACGCGGTCAGCAGCTCCAGTTCTGTTGTGAGGTTGCGGCGGGCGGTGTGCTCCCAGTGAGTGCGGGCGTATGTGGTGCGGAAGAGGCGGGGGAGGCCGAGGAGCTGCTCCAGGACCGAGGCCCGGCCTTCGCGGAACGCCGCATCGGGGACGAAGGCGTACTCCTGGCGAACCTCCGTGGCGTAGTGCGCATACTCCCCTGGTGAGCCCGCCAGGACAGCGAGGTCCGCGTCGCACAGCACCTCGCCGTTGAGGTCGCCGGGGGAGGGGTCGTGGGAGACAGTGAGCCTCACGAGACGGGCTGTCTCGACCGTGCGGGACTCGCTCACCCCCGCCTCGGGCAGTGCGCGTTCGGCGAGCCGTGCACTGCGCTCCTCGTTCTCGCTGCGGTCGGGCCGATAGACGGCGTCGTGGAACCAGGCGGCCAGGTGTACGGCGTCCAGGTCGAGTTCCTGCGCTCGGGGCTCCGGGGGGCCTTCCGGGTCCTCGACATGTGAGGCGAGTTCGTCCACTCGGTTGAGGACGGCCAGCAGGTGATCCGTCCCGTGGTAGCGACGGTGCGGTTCGGCCCAGCGGGAGAGCAGCTCCTCGCCGTAGGGGGCCGGATCGGGCTCGGAGGCACCCTCGCGCGCGCTGACCAGGAGCGCGTGCCAACGCGAGAGGAGCGCTTCGTGCTTTTCGTTGTACGGCTCGGTCATCGCCATGTGGACAATTGTGGTCCGGAATGATCGCCATCTTCCAGGGCTCCCTCCCCGTGTGGCAGTCTGTGGATATGTCTAGACCAATTCTTGAGGTGATCGCGCTCAGCGCGGAGGACGCGGCAGCCGCCCAGGCAGGAGGGGCCGACCGCCTTGAGGTGGTCAGTGATATCGCCGCCGACGGGCTGACCCCTCCGCTGGAGACCTTCGCCGGTATCCGCGAGGCCACCAACCTCCCCTTGCGGGTCATGCTGCGCCTCGCGGACGGCTTCCACGCCGGCGGCGAGGCAGGCATCGAGCGGCTGTGCGAGCTGGCCGGCGAACTGCGGGCCGAAGGCGCCGGTGAGTTCGTGCTCGGCTTCCTGGACGACGCGGGCCAGGCCGACCTGCGCGCCGTCGGTGCGCTGAGCGAAGTCCTCGCCGGATGCGGGTGGACCTTCCACCGCGCCATCGACCGCGCCGCCGACCGCGACGCCCTGCGCAAACAGCTCGCCGAGACGCCGGGCCTGGACACCTATCTCACCGCCGGTTCCGCCGACGGCGTCGGTCAGGGGTACGACACCCTCCTCGCAGAAGCCGCCCGGACGGCCGACGGCGAACCGGGTTACGCGGCTCGTCTCCTGGTCGGCGGCGGCCTCGCCCTGGACCACGTCGCCGGCCTCCGCGGAGCCGGAGTCGATGCCTTCCACATCGGAGGCGCCGCCCGTCCCCGGGGCTGGGACTCCCCGGTAGACCCGGCCGCCGTGCGGGAATGGCGCGAGGCCCTCGACCAGGACATCTGACCCGGCTGAGCCCCGCCCGGCACCTGGTCCCCGGCTTCCGGAGCCCTCTGGGCCCCGCTTCCGGAACCCCTTGGAGCCCGGCTGCTGTGCCCGGCTCCTTGAGGGCCCGCTCCTGAGCTCCGAGTGGGTCGGCCGGCCTCCTCGAAGGCGTGCCGACAAGGAGACGGGGGGCCGTCCCGCACCCGCGGCCCTCGCTCATCCCCCGGCTGCCGGGCCCGGGGGGCGGGCCGAGAGGGGTATGGCGGGGTCGGAGGTCGAAGGGGGCGGAGCGGTGGGCGAGGCCGAAGGGGACGGAGCCGGGGCGGATGCGGAGGGCTCGTCGGGATCGCGCCGCTGGCGGTAGATGCGTATCAACCAGGCTCCCCGGACCAGCATCACGGCCCCGGCCGCCAGTGCACCCGCGAGCACGCAGGCCACCAACGCGGGCCATACATAGGTCACTTGGGCAAACGTCCCGGACCGTCGCATCGACAGTCCCACCAAGTCGGCCAGGCCGAAGGCCAGGGCCACGGGCAGTGCGTACGGCAGCAGCCGCAGGCCGGTCAGCCAGGGGGAACGCGCCTGACGCCGGCCCGCCCAGCGCCGGGCGCGCAGGACGCCCATGAGGCCGAGCCCCAAGGCCAGCAGGGTGACTGCCGCCAGCACCCAGTCGGCCCGCATGGTGAACGGGGCAGAGACAGCGGGGTCCTTGCCCTGCGCGAGGGCGACCAGGCCGTCGGCTATCTGGACGGCGTCATCACCGGAGACCATGCCGGTGTTCGTGACCACGGCTATGCCGACACCGCTGCCCGGCAACAGCACCTGGATGGCGTTGTGGGTGAGGAGTTGACCCGTGTGTTCTATACGCACAGGCCGTGCGCCCGGAGGGCCGCTCCGCCGCCAGCCCATGGCGTACTCCTCACCCTTGGTGGGGGTGTGCATGACCGTGATGTCCCGCGCCGAGACCACGCGTCGGCCTTCGGCGGAGACGCCGCCGCCGTTCTGCGTCATCAGCCACTGCGCAAGGTCCTGGGCGGTGGAGACCACGCCGTGCGCGCCCTGCGCGAACCAGCGAGGATGTCCGCGCTCGAACACCGTGCCGTACGCGCGGACGTAGCCCCGCGCGTCGCCGGGCATATCCGTTGTCGAATTCACCGTTGTCGTACGGGACATGCCCAGAGGGCCGAACACATGCCGCTCCATGTGTGTGGCGAACGGCTCTTTGCTCACGGCCTCGACCAGGCGTGCGGCGACGAAAAAGTTGGGATTGTGGTAATTCATACGCGCCCCGGGTGCATCGGCGAGCCCCGCGCCCCGCATGGCGGCGACTGCCTCGCGCAGGATGCGCGGCTGGGCCCGTCGCAGATCGGGGTAGGAAGAGTCGGCCATCCCCGAGGTCTGGGTCAGTAGTTGGCGCACGGTGATCCGCTTCCCTCGCGGATCGGACAGGACGAACTCGGGCAGATAGTGGTGCACGGCGCGATCCAGGTCGATCTTGCCCTCCTCCGCGAGCTGCATCACGGCCAGCGCGGTCATGGACTTGGACAACGAGGCGACGGGCAGCGGCGTGCGCGCCGTCACGTCCGAGCCGTACGCCGTGTGCCCGTAGCCCGCCGCGCGCACCACGCGGTCGCCCTTGGTGACCGCCACGGCCGCGCCCGGCAGTCCCGTCTGCTCTCTGTACTTCTCGACGTAGCGGTCCACAGCGGCCGGGGTCAGGCCGTGCGGGCTGCCGGAGCCGGGCGCCGGGGCCGCCTGTGCCACGGGAGGGGCGAGGGCGAAGGCCACGACGCCGACGCCGGCCAAGAGGCCGGACACTCGGCGGACCCGGGTTCGGCGAACCACGGGTTCGCGGGCCTGTCCGGCCCCCGTGGGCAGCTTTCGCGCCGGGCCTGGGCCGGGGGCCTGTTGGGGTCGGCTACGGGTATGGAAGGGGAATCGCATGACCGCTATTCGATCCGCCCGGCACTGCCTCGCGCAGTGGTGTACGCAGGAGGAATACGGCCACGAAAAGGTAGTGCGCACACTACCGACCGGATCACCGCCGCCCGCATACGGTCGTCGCATGTCTCGCTCTCGGCCCCATCAGCTCGCCGCCGCGTCCGGTGTCCCGGACGGCACCCCGTCCGGTCTGCCGGGTGGTGCCGCGTCCGGTCTGCCGGGCGATGCGGCACCTCCTGTTCCGGGCGGCACCCCGCCCCCGGGTGTGCGCAGCGCCTGGCAGGCGCTCGCCCAGCACCCGCTACGCTTCGTCGCCTCCCCGTGGCCATGGCGTTCGCTGGCGTATCTGGTGTCCGGCGCCGCCTTCGGAGCGGTGGTGCTGGCGGGGTATGTGGTCGTCGTGCCGGTGGGGTTGCTCTCGCTCGTGTGCGTCGTGGGCGCGTTGTTTCTGCTCGCTGCCGTGCTGGCAGGAGGTGCGGTGTGCCGCGTCGAGCGCCGACGGCTGCGGCTGGTGGATCCGGACCCGATAAGCGACCCGCACCGCCCGCCGGCGCGATCCGGTCCGCGCGCATGGCTGCGGCACCGGCTGAGCGAGCCGGCGACCTGGCGGGAGCTGGGCTTCACGCTGGTATCGCTGAGCGCTCTGTGGTGGATCGACGCCCTGGTGCTCGCCTTCGCGCTCGGCGTCCCGGTCGTGGTGGGGACACTGCCGCTCGGCGACCCGGACTACTGGCCGCTGACGCCCCTCGGCCTGATTCTGCTGGCGACGGCCCCCTACCCGCTCACCGCGTGGGCGGGAGCGCGCGCCACCCTGACCCGGATGCTGCTGATGCCAAGAGACGCGGAACTACGGGAAGTGCACGCCTCCCGTACCCGCCTGCTGGACGCCTTCGACTCGGAGCGCCGCCGTATCGAACGCGACCTGCACGATGGAGCCCAACAGCGGCTCGTCTCCGTGAATGTCATGCTCGGCGTCGCTCGCCTCGACACACCCCGCGAGGGGCAGACGGAGCGCAGAATCGCCGAGGCGCAAGCCGAACTCGCGGTGGCCGTGGACGAGTTGCGGGAGCTGTCGCGGGGCCTGCACCCCAAGGCGCTGACCGATCACGGGCTCGCCGCGGCCGTGGACAACCTCACCAGCCGCGCCCCGGTGCCGGCGACTGTCGATATAACGCTGCCCCACCGGCTTCCGACCGCCACCGAGACCACCGCGTACTTCGCCATCGCGGAGGCACTCGCCAACGTCACCAAACACAGCGGCGCCTCGTCGGTCCGCATACACGGTCGATTGCGCGCCGACGCCGTATCCCTGTCGGTCACCGACGACGGAGCGGGCGGCGCGGACCCCGAGCGGGGGAGCGGACTGACGGGACTGGCCGACCGAGTGGCGGCGACGGGTGGCACTTTACGTCTGTCGAGCCCACTCGGTGGCCCTACGATGCTGCACGTGGAGCTGCCGTGTCGATGAACAAACCACTGCGTGCGCCATCCGTGACGCAACCGCTGGATATCGTGCTCGCCGAGGATTCCTCGCTGCTGCGGGAAGGGATCGTCGAACTGCTCACCCGCTTCGGGCACCGCGTCACCGCAGCCGTCGGTGATGCCGACTCGCTGGTGGAAGTGGCACTCGCGGGCGACCCCGACATCGTCATCAGCGACATCCGCATGCCGCCCCGGCACAGCGACGACGGACTGCGCGCCGCCCTCACTCTGCGCCAACGTCGGCCAGGAATTCCGGTGTTGATGCTGAGTCAGTACATCGAGCAGTCGTACGCCACCCACATCCTCGACCTCGGCGGGCCGGTCGGCACCGGGATCGGCTATCTGCTCAAGGACCGGGTCAGCGATGTCGCGGACTTCATCGACTCGGTCGCCGAAGTAGCGGGCGGCGGCACCGTCATGGATCCGGAGGTCGTACAACTGCTGCTGCGCCGTCGCCACGATCCGCTGCGCTCGCTGACACCGAGGGAGCGAGAGGTGCTGGCACTGATGGCCGAGGGCCGGGGCAACGTCGCCATCGCCCGCCAGCTGTACGTCTCCGAGGCAGCGGTGAACAAGCACGTCAGCTCCATTCTCCAGAAGCTCGACCTGCACATCGACGGAGAGGGTCACCGGAGAGTCCTCGCGGTCCTCGCCTACCTACGCGCCTAGGGCAGGGGGATTGCCGAGGACAGGCGGTCGGCTTGACCACTTCGAGGGGAGGAACGTCAGCCCTCCCAGGAACGGACGCGTCACATGGGCCGGCCGAGAGCGAAATGGCGAAGGCGGGGGCAGCGAGCGGACAGCGCACCCGCCACCAGAAGGCCACCGAAGCTCGGTCTGCCCGGCCCCCCGGACCCCGTCCCGACCCGACCCGACCCGACCGAGGACGCATCGACGCGAAGTGCCGCCGCCCAGCGGCCACCGGCCAGCCATGAGCGGAGCGAGAAGACCAAGCCCTGGCCACCACGCGACAGCAGTTAGCTCCCCCGTAACCACCTCAGACGTGCGGTCGGCTCACGGACCCGCCTCGCCGCGCGACGGCGGCGGTACGGCGCCCGGCCACTGCCTACACCCGCGCTCGCCCCCACCCGCGCTCCCCCGCGCGCGCTGCCTCGGTGAAGCCAAGCCCTCTCTGCAGGTCTACAGGTCTACAGGTCACTCAGATTTGTGTTGGCCCCGCAGAGCACTACCGCGACCCGTTCCCCCGAGGCGGGCACGTACGGTGCGCCGTCTCCGACAACTCCGGCGAGCGCCGTGGCCGCGGCGTGTTCCACGGCCAGCCGGTAGGACTCCCACAGCTCACGCCGCGCGGTGATCACCGCGGAGTCCGGTACCAGGACGGACCGCATGTTGCGGTGTCCCGCCGCGGCCAGTGCCATGGGGGTGGCGTGGCGGGCGCCCAGCGAGTCGGCGGCCACCGAATCGACGGGCACGTCCACCACCCGGCCCGCTTCGATCGCCGCGTTCAGTGCCCGGCAGCGCTCCGGCTCGACGGCGACGACTCGTATGCCGTGGTGCTGCGCCGCCGCCGCGACGCCCGCGAACAGGCCACCGCCGCCCACGGAGACGACGAGGGTGTCCAGCAGCGGGATCTGGGCGCGGATCTCCTCGACGAGGGTTCCGGCGCCGGCCGCGATGAGGGGGTTGTCGTAGGCGTGCGAGGTCAGCGCGCCCGCCGTCGCCGCGAACTCCTCGCACGCCGCAGCCGCCTCCGCGTACTCCGTGCCGACCAGCCGCACCTCGGCGCCGTACGAGCGCAGTCGTTCCACCTTGACGCGGGGGGCGTTCTCCGGCAGGAACACCGTGGCGGGAACGCCCTGTTCGTGGGCGGCCCAGGCGCAGGCGACCCCCGCGTTGCCGCCGGAGGCGATGGTGACGCCCGCCGCCGGGAGGGTGCCCTGCTCGCGGTGGGCGAGCAGGAAGTTCCGGGCGCCGCGCGCCTTGAAGCTGCCGGTGTGCTGGAGGAACTCCAGGGCGAACCACAGTTCGTAGCGCTCCCGGCCCGAACCGGAACCGGAGCCGAAGCCGGAGCTGGAACCGAAGCCGGAATCGGAACCGGCCGTGCCGCGCGCGAGAGTGACGGGCCGCACCTGCCCGTCGATACGCTCGGCAGCGGTCTTGACGTCTCCGTATGAGAGATGGTGCACGGCGCAACTCCTCGGGCGCGAAGGGACAAAAGGCTACGTTACGGGGTTACGAGGAAGAGCGCGTCAGCGCCTCCGGAAGCGGCGCCGCGTGCAGCACGGCGAGGCCCGAGACCGCGCGGGTGAGGCAGACGTACAGCCTGCGCAAACCGGTCCGCTCGTCCGGCTCGGCGGCGACGATCGCCGACGGCTCGTCCAGGACGACGTAGTCGTACTCCAGCCCCTTGGCCAGCGTGGCGGGCACCAGCGTGAGCCGGGCCTCGGGGCTCGTCTCCTCGCCGGGTGCGAGCGCGGCGAGCTGCGCGCGGTCGAGAGCGGCGGCCAGCGCGGGAATCCGGGGCTCGGCCGCGATCAGGCCGACGGACCCTTCCTTGCGCAGAGCCTCCTGGCACGCGGCGACCACCGCTCCGTCCAGCCGCTCCAGCCCCTCCGCCCCGTCCAACTCGTCCGAAGTGGCCGGCCCCTCCGAGTCCGCCGGCCCTTCTGAGCCCGTCGGCCCTTCTGAGCCCGTCGGCCCTTCTGAGCCCGCCGGCCCTTCTGAGCCCGCCGGTCCCGTCGGCCCCTCCAGCGAGGAGATCCGGTCGATCGTGAAGTCGCCCGGCGACTCCCGGATCGAGGTGGCCGGGGTCAGCGTCGGCGCGATCGCGTCCAGCAGCCGTGAGGCGTAGGCGATCACGTCGCGCGGCACGCGGAAGCCCTCCGTCAGCTCCTCGACGACCGCCCCGGGTTTGCCGAGGTGGCCCAGGGCGTCCGCCCAACTCTCGGTCGCCCAGGGGGTGGTGCCCTGGGCGAGGTCGCCCAGGACCGTTGCGGAGCCGGTGGTGCAGCGGCGGCCCACGGCGCGGTACTGCATCGCGGACAGGTCCTGCGCCTCGTCCAGGACGACATGGCCCAGGGAGTGCGTGCGCTGGATCAGGTCGGCGGCCTCGTCCACCAGCACCGCGTCTGCGGCCGACCACTTGGCGCTCTTCACGCTCCTCGGCGGCCTGGCCCACAGCAGGTGCTTCTGCTCCTCGGCGGAGAGAACGCCCTCCGCGTGCTCGGCCAAAAAGTCCGGCTCCGACAGCAGGCGCAGCACCAGTCTGGCGGGGTCCACCGTCGGCCACACCTCCTTGACCAGCGCTTTCACCGGCGCGCTGCGCGCCACCGCGTCCTGCACCCGGTCGTCGGGCGACTCCCCCGCCCGCTCCATGCGGGTCAGCACCGCGTGCGCGATCCGCTGGGGCAGGGCGTCGCGGGCCGCGCCGTAGCGCATGTCGCGCGCCAGCAGTTCGCGGATCATCTCCTCGATCTCGTACGCCGGTACGCGCCAGCGCCGCGAGCCGCGCACCACCACCAGCGGCTCCTCCGGCGCTGACGGCCGGGCCGTTCGCACGCCCGAGCGCACCGCGCGGTGCAGTACCCGCGCCATCCGCGCTTCCCCCTTGACGCGGGCCGCCTCGGCGGTGTCGGTGCCGCGCACCGGTACGTCGGGCCGCGCGACCAGGCCCTCCACTGTCGTCTGCCGCGCCTCGAACTCGCCCAGCGCGGGCAGCACCTGTTCGATATAGCGGAGGAAGGAGTCGTTCGGGCCGATGACAAGAATGCCCGTACGAGTGAGCCGCTCGCGGTGCGCGTACAGCAAGTAGGCGACGCGGTGCAGGCCGACGGCGGTCTTTCCGGTACCGGGGGCGCCCTGTACGCAGACGGTGCCCTCGATGCCGGAGCGCACGATCTCGTCCTGCTCGGGCTGGATCGTCGCGACGATGTCGCGCATGGGACCGACGCGGGGGCGCTCGATCTCCGCCTGGAGGAGCGCGCTGGGGCGTTCGGCCTCCCCCTCCGGGGGTACGTCCAGGCCGGAGCGCGGGGGAGGGACGGTGAGGTGTTCGTCCTCGTAGGCGGTCAACTCTCCGGCTGTATAGCCGAATCTGCGGCGCAGCGCGACGTCCTGCGGGTCGCTCTTGGAGGCGCGGTAGAAGGGCTGGGAGACGGGGGCGCGCCAGTCGATGACCATCGGGTCACCGTCCGTGTCGTGAACGTGCCGTCTGCCGATGTAGAACGAGTGAGCGGCCTCCGTCTGCGTCGCTGCCCCGGCTTCGGCTTCGGCTTCGGCTTCGGCTTCGGCCCCGGCTTCGGCTTCGGCCCCGGCTTCAGCTGCGGCTTCGGCTGTCGGGCGCGGCGCCGGTTCCGGATCCGGCTCCCTCGCCGGGGAGTCGCCCAGCGCGTGGAGATAGTCGAGGCGGCCGAAGAACAAGGGGGCGTGGGCGAGATCGGCGAGCGAGGCGATACGGGCCTCCAGGCCGGCGGCCAGTGCCTCGGCGTTGACCCAGTTCGCGGCGACGTCGCGGATGTCGAGCGACTCGGCGTCGGCGCGCATGGCGCGCAGCGCGACGCGGGAGGCGGCGAGATGGGCACGCTCGCGGCCGAGCGGATCGCCGTCGCCCGTACGCGCGTTCTCATCCGCTGGGGGTAGGGGATGCGGGGGTCGCGCGGGCGGCGGGGGTTCGGATGCGGATCGGACGGTCACCAGGCTGCCTCCGGCATGGCACGCGGACGCGCCGCGACAGCCCGGCGGGCGCCTTTTCCTCCCCTCCTCCCCGGTCGGCGGGCGCGTGGCGGACATGGAGCACGCGGACACGCGGGGCCTGCGAGGACGGGGCGCGGGGCGCGACGGGGCGCGGTGCGTCGTACGGATACGGTTCTCACGGACGGCCCGGCCGGTTTCCGTGCGGCGGGCGCCTCGGGGCCGGTGAACCGGCGGCGAGGGGGCAAGTCGGCGAGTCTAGCCCCGCCTTCTCCGGTGGTCGAGCGCTTTTCGGAGGGGCCCGGCCGAGCCCGCCCGGGCCCTTCACCGAGCCCTTGGCGGACGCTTCCGCGCGCCTCGGAGGCCGTGGGGGCGCGCGGGCCGATCTCCGGAGCGCCCCTGAGTCCACCCGAGGGCGCCGTGCGACCGGAGGCGTACCGCCGTCCGACCGAAGGCGGAGAAAACTCCCGTGCACCACGACCTTGCGGCCGATGCGCGGGGAAGCGGCGGATACGGATCATGAGGGCATGGACACCGCATTCATGAACTCCGCACCGATGCGGCCCGCAGGCGTCACCGCGCTGGGCGCGGACCGCGCCACTCGCATCGTCACCCCCCAGACCGGTCACGCTGCCGCCCGCCCCCGCGACGCTGTCTCCCGACTCCGCAACCCTGCCTCGCACACCCGTAACGCCACCTCGCACGATGGGGCGTGCAGCGGCGTCCCGCTCCGCACCCGGTTGCGCCGGAGCGGCCACGGGGCGTTCCGCGCCATACGTGCCTTCGGGGGCGCCGCGTTCAGCGTCGTCGTCCTCGGCAACGGCACCGAGGCCACCTCGCCGGGCCGCCACATCCCCGCGTGAGGGCCGCCACCACGCGGGGCCACACCGCCGCGTGAGGGTCACATCGCCGCGTGAGGGTCACATCGCCGCCGGCGGTGTGAGGGCGCGCGCCGGTCCGGCCCCTGGCGTGGGCGCACGCACCGTCGTCTAGGGTCGTCGGGCACGGAGCCAACGGCGATCCGGGAGCGCTCCCGGGGACGAGGAGTCGGCACGGGTGACCGCCCCCACCAGCCGCACGTCACCCTGGGCGGCCTCCGCGCCGCTCACCCGCACCCCGCAGGCGCTCGCCCTGTTCGCGCTCTCCGCCGCGGGCTTCGTGGCGCTCGCCGTCGCGCTGCGCTTCCCGATGTCGGATGTGCTGGTCTACCGCGCGGAGGGCAGCGCGGTGTGGAACGGCACCGATCTGTACGGCTTCACGGTCACCGAGTGGCGGCTCCCGGCCACATACCCGCCGTTCGCCGCGCTGTTGTTCGTACCGGTGGCGCTGGTGCCGCTGTCGGTCGCCAAGGCCGGGTTCGCGCTCGGCAACATCGCGCTCGTGGCGGTGCTGGTACGGCTGTCGCTGCGGGCGGCGGCGGTCCCCGGGACGGCGCTCGCCGCCGCGCGGCTGCCGCTCGTGCTGACGGTGTCCGCCGGTGCCCTGTGGCTCGAACCGGTCTTCCAGACCCTCGCGTTCGGGCAGGTCAACCTCGCCATGGCCTGCCTCGTCCTGTGGGATCTGAGCCGGCCCGAGGGAGCGCGCGGCAAGGGCTTCGTACTCGGGGTGGCCGCGGGCATCAAACTCACGCCGGCGCTCTTCGTCGTGTACCTGCTGCTGACCGGACGGTTCCGCGCCGGGCTCACGGCGGTCGGCGGCTTCGCGGCGAGCGTGACGGTGGGGGTGCTGGCGCTGCCGGGGGCCGGCGTGGAGTTCTGGACCCGACGGATGTTCGAGACGGGGCGGGTCGGCAAGGCGTGGATCGTGGACAACCAGTCCCTCCAGGGTCTGGCCGCCCGCCTCGCGCACGACCCCGCCCCGGGCCCGCTGTGGCTGGTGCCCGCCGCGGTGCTGGCCGTCGGCGGTATGTGGCTGGCCCGCCGAGCGTACGTACATGACATGGCCGTACATGACATGGCCGTACATGGGGCGGCCGTACATAGGGCGGCCGGGCATGCGACAGCCCCCGGCTTCCGGGGGGTGGACTTCTGGGGCGTGCAGGTGACCGCGTTGGTCTCGCTGCTCGTCTCGCCCATCAGCTGGTCCCACCACTGGGTGTGGTGCGTCCCGCTGTTGATCGGCCTCGCCGTGCGGGCAGAGCGAACGCCGGCGTGGCGGACGTCGGAGCGCTGGGTCCCGCACCATGCGCGTCAGGCATCCCACCATGCGCGTCAGGACCGCGCGCGTCAGGACCATGCGCGTCAGGACCATGCGCGTCAGGCGCTCCGCTGGGTGAGCGCGGTGGCCGTCGTCGTGTTCGCCGCACGCACGATGTGGGTGATCCCCAGGAAGGGCGATCTCGATCTGCGTCTGCCCTGGTGGCAGCAGCCGCTCGCCGCGCCGTATCCGCTGCTCACGCTGGCACTGCTGGCCGTGGTGCCGCCGTTGCTGGCCGCCGCGCGCGGAACGGTTCCGCCTGCACCACGTGTTCCCCCGGCAAGAATCGGCGGAGACGGAGACCACCCCGTGGATCACTCCACGGGGCTCACGGACCCCATCGGGCCCATGGGGTCCGTGGGTTCGGTGGGCTCGGTGGGCTCGACGGGTTGTATGGGTTCGAGGGGGCCCACGGAGTCCGTGACCTCAAGGAACTCCGAGGGCTCCAGGGGCTCCGAGGGGGTCGAGGGCTCCCCCGCAGGATCCGTCACGGGCTCCATGGGGGAGGGGTCCCCCATGGACCGCCCCCGCGACAGGCCCGCGGCAGGCCCCGCGGGCCGCCGGGCGGACCCCCGCGAACACGAGTGTGTAGAGGCCCGAGGAGGCCGGTGTGCGAAGCACGATGCAGGACATCCCGCTGACCGTGACCCGACTGCTGGCGCACGGGGCGCTGGCGCACAGCACGTCCCAGGTGACCACTTGGACGGGCACGACGGGCGGCGCTGAGCCGGACCGGCGCACCTTCCTCGCCTCGGGCGTCCGCGCCGTCCAGCTCGCCGGCGCGCTCGACGCGGAGTTCGGGGTGAGCCCGGGCGACACCGTCGCCACGCTGATGGCCAACACCGCCGACCACCTTGAGGCATACCTCGCCGTGCCCGCCATGGGCGCCGTCCTCCACCCCCTCGACCCCTGGCTGCCCGCCGACGAACTGGTGGCCGCCGCCACGAGCGGCGGTGCGAAGGTGCTGCTCACCGACGCCACCGGGCTGGCCCCGCTCGCCTCGGTACTGCCGCGTCTCAGACACGTACGGCACGTGGTGGTGGCGGGTGGCGGCAACGGCTCCGGCGCCGTCGTCGGCGGTACGGCCTGCGGCGCCGAGGTGCACGACTACGAGAAGTTGATCGCCGACCGCCCCCGGCACTACGACTGGCCCGAGATCGACGAGCGCGACGCCGCCGTCCTGTGCCACACGACCGAGACCTCCGCCGCCACCACCGACGTACGCACCGCAGGCCGCGACGTACGCACCGCAGGCGGCGACGTACGCACCGCAGGCGGCGACGGGCGCCTCGCAGGCGGCGACGGGCGCCTCGCAGGCCGCGAGGTACGCACCCCGGGCGGCGACGTGAGCGTCCCCTCCCCCGGCGTGCGTACCCGAGGCGTCGCCTACAGCCACCGCGCGCTGTATCTGCACGCCCTCCAGGCCCAGACACCCCAGGCGTACGGCATCGGCGAGCACGACCTGGTGCTCCCCGTCGTGCCGATGTCGCGCATGCTCGCCTGGGGCCTGCCCTACGCGGCCTTCGCCGGGGGGACCTCGCTGCTGCTGCCCGGCGCCTACGACCAGCCGGCGCCGCTGGCGGAGATGGCCGAGACCGAGCGGCCCACGCTGGTCGTCGCCGATCTGGCGGCGTGGGACGGCCTGCGGGAGGAACTGGAGGCGCTCCCGCGCGATCTGTCCTCGCTGCGGGAGGCCGTCGTCGTCGGCGGTCCGGGGGAGGAGCCGGGCGGCCCCTTCCTGGTACGGGAGCTGGGGCGGCGGCACGGCTTCAGCACGGCGGCGGCCTGGGGCGCGCCGGGCACGCTGTCGCCCGTGTGCGTGGCCCGCGCGGCGAACGGGGCGGCGGGCGGGGCCGACCACTACCGCTTCCCGGCGTCCGTCGAGTACGGCGTCACCGGCCCCGACCTGGCCCTGCTGCCCTGGGACGGCGAGTCCGAGGGCGAGCTGCTGCTGCGCGGCCCGTGGGTCACCGCCTCCTACGTGGAAGGGGACGCTCCGGTGCACGACGGGGGCTGGCTGCGCACGGGCGAGACGGCGGCGATCACTCCGGACGGCAGGGTCGCCATCAAGAGCGGCCACTCCACGGCACCGGGCAACGCGTAGCGTCCCGAAGGGGCGCGGGGAACGGCGCGCCCAGCCATGAAGCACCCGCACCCGCGAACGCATCCGCACTCACGAACGCGTCCCGCAGAACCCGGCCCCCGGAGGGCTACGTGTCGTCCCCCGCCAGCAGCTCCGTCGAGTCCACGATCCGGTACGCGTAGCCCTGTTCGGCCAGGAAGCGCTGGCGGTGGGCTGCGAAGTCCTGGTCGATGGTGTCGCGGGCCACGACGGAGTAGAAGCGTGCTTCGTGGCCGTCCGCCTTCGGCCGCAGGACGCGGCCGAGCCGCTGGGCCTCCTCCTGGCGGGAGCCGAACGTGCCGGAGACCTGTATGGCGACCGTCGCCTCGGGCAGGTCGATGGAGAAGTTGGCGACCTTGGAGACGACCAGGCAGTTGATCTCGCCCTGGCGGAAGGACTCGAAGAGCTTCTCGCGCTGGGCGTTGCTGGTGTCGCCCTTGATGACGGGGGCGCCGATGTGCTCGCCGAGTTCGTCGAGCTGGTCGATGTACTGCCCGATGACCAGTGTCTGCTGGCCCGCGTGCCGGCGCACCAGCGCCTCGGTGACCTTCCGCTTGCTGTCGGTGGTCGCGCAGAAGCGGTACTTCTCCTCCGGTTCGGCCGTCGCGTAGGCCAGCCGTTCGGAGTCGGTCAGGCTGACGCGTACCTCGACGCAGTCGGCGGGCGCGATGTAGCCCTGGGTCTCGATCTCCTTCCAGGGCGCGTCGAAGCGCTTGGGGCCGATGAGGGAGAAGACGTCGGACTCGCGCCCGTCCTCCCGTACGAGGGTCGCCGTCAGGCCGAGGCGGCGGCGGGCCTGGAGGTCCGCGGTGAACTTGAAGACCGGCGCGGGCAGCAGATGCACCTCGTCGTAGATCACCAGCCCCCAGTCGCGGGAGTCGAACAGCTCCAGGTGGGGGTAGATGCCCTTCCGCTTTGTCGTCAGCACCTGGTAGGTGGCGACGGTGACGGGGCGGATCTCCTTCTTCGTGCCGCTGTACTCGCCGATCTCCTCCTCGGTGAGCGAGGTGCGCTTGACCAGTTCGGACTTCCACTGGCGGGCCGAGACGGTGTTGGTGACCAAGATCAGCGTTGTCGCCTTGGCCTCGGCCATCGCACCGGCTCCGACCAGCGTCTTTCCGGCCCCGCAGGGCAGGACGACCACGCCGGAGCCGCCGTGCCAGAAGCCCTCGACGGCCTGCTTCTGGTACGGCCGCAGCGCCCAGCCGCTCTCGTCCAGCGCGATGGGGTGCGCCTCGCCGTCCACGTACCCGGCCAGGTCCTCGGCGGGCCAGCCCAGCTTGAGCAGCACCTGCTTGATCTGCCCGCGCTCGGAGGGGTGCACGGCCACCGTGTCCTCGTCGATCCGCGCCCCGACCAGCGGCTGGACCTTCTTCGAGCGCAGGATCTCCTCCAGCACCGGGCGGTCCGTCGTGGACAGGACGAGCCCGTGCGTGGGGTGCTTGGCGAGCGTGAGCCGCCCGTAGCGGGCCATCGTCTCGGCGATGTCCACCAGCAGCGCGTGCGGGACGGGATAGCGCGCGTACTCGACCAGCGCGTCCACGACCTGCTCGGCGTCGTGCCCGGCGGCCCGCGCGTTCCACAGCCCCAGCGGGGTCACCCGATAGGTGTGAATGTGCTCGGGAGCGCGCTCCAGCTCGGCGAACGGCGCGATGGCCCGACGGCACGCCTCGGCCAGCTCGTGATCGACTTCCAGCAGCAGCGTCTTGTCGCTCTGGACGATCAAACAGGACACACATACCTCCACTTTCAGGATCCGGAGCGATCGGCTCCCCGAGCCGCACAAGCCGAAGCCGCACAAGCCGAAGCCGCACGGGCCGAAGCCGCACGGGCCCCGGCCGGCAGGCCCCGCGCCCGACGTCGGGCGCCCGGCGCCGGGCGCCGGAGAGGCGTATCGGTCAGCGGCCGGACATGCGCCCCGCCATCCATGTTCGCCTATCGCGCGAAACGACCGAGTCTACGTTTCCCCGGGGCCGGTGTGCAGCCCGCGATTCTCTGTGCGAGGCGGGGCGGTGTGCGCAGCGCGCGGCCGGGAGGGGATGCGTCGGCGCGGGGTCGGGGGGTGGTGCGTGGGCGCGGGATCGGCGCGCGGGGTGGTGCGGTCGATTCAACGTTACCGCTGCGGGAGCGGGAGACCGCGAACGAAGTCCAGCAGCAGAGCGCAGAACCCGGCGGGCTGTTCCAGCGGCGCCAGGTGCCCCGCGTCGGGGAGGATCGTGAGCGCGCCCGCGCCGAGCGCGCCCGCGCCGAGGTGGCGGGCCAGTCCCTCGCCGCCCTCGAAGAAGTCGGGCATGTCATGTTCCCCGACGCCGACCAGGGCGGGAGCCCGCAGCGCGCGCAGCGCCGCCGCTCCGTCGCCCAGCGGGTCCGCCGCCTGGGGCGGCTCGCCGTGGGCGAGCCGGCCGGTCAGCTGTCGGCGGAGCATGCGGGCCGCGTGGGCGCGTACCTCGCCGGTCGCGCCGGGCGACGTCCACGCCTCGACACCGGCGGTCACCGCCGCGTCCAGGTCACCGGCGGCCAGCGCGGCCCGTTCGGCGTCCCAGGCGGCTCGCAGACGGGGGGAGGCGGGCTGGTCGTGGGGCCGGTATCCGACCAGCACCAGGCCCTCGACCCGCTCGGGCGCGGTGACGGCGGCCTGGAGCGCCACCAGGGCGCCGAGGGAGTTCCCGGCCAGGACGAAGCGGTCGGCCCCCAGGTGGTCGAGGGTGTCGAGCACGTCCGACCAGGGGGCCGCCTCGCGGCCCTCGGGGACGAGCGCGTCACCGTGACCGGGCAGATCCAGGGCGATGGCCCGTACGCCCCCGTCGGCCAGCAGCGGGAGGTGCGCGTTCCACATGGTGCGGTCGGTGGGCCGGGCGTGCAGCAGGACGACGGGCCGTCCTCGGCCTGCCTCTTCGGAGGGGAGCAGCATGAGGTGAGGTGCCTTCTTCAGTGAGGGGAGGGGGAAGCAGTGAGGGGAGGGGAAGCGGGGAGGGGAGGGGAAGCGGGGAGCGGTGGCTTCCCGGCGCGGAGGCCGACGGGTGCCTGGCCGGTTGCTGGTCAGACACCCCATGTCGTTTGCGGTCAAGCGGCTGCGGTGAGTTCGTCGATCTCCGCGCCGTCCAGCCCCAGCGCCCCGGCGATCGCCCGGAGCACCTGCTCGGACGGATGCCGCTCCCGGCCCTGCTCCAGGCGGATGTAGTAGTCCGTGCTCACCCCGGCCAGCAGCGCCACCTCGTCGCGCCGCAGCCCGGGTACCCGTCGCTCCCCGTCGTCGCGCAGCCCGACGTCACGCGGTGTGATGCTCGCGCGGCGGGCCCGCAGGTAGTCGCCGAGTTCGTTCCCGCTTTCCATGCCGCCACGCTAGATCGGTCCCCCGCGTCGGGGCGTGGGTGCGGTGCACCCACCCGGCTCTCCGTGACGGCTCGGCTCTCCGCGACGGCTCAGCTCTCCGTCACCTCGGCCACGCCCGTGATGCGGTGGAGGGGGTAGGTGCGGACCTCGTCGGCGGTGTGGTCGTAGGCGGTGACGAAGCCGCCCTCGACCTTGACGGGGGCGATGACGCGCTGCGAGGCGGCGCCGTCGGCGTTGACGTAGCCGATCCACAGGTGACTGCCGGTGAGGGTCGCGGACTGCATGGTGGCGAGGGTCTCGGCCATCACCGTGCGGGGCAGGCCGCCCTCGGGGGCCGGGGCCGTGGGGGCCTTGGGCTTGTGGGGGAGGGTGGCGGCGCGGTCTCCGGCGCGGATGGCGCGTACGGCGGCGGCCAGCAGCGAACCGTCCGGCTGCGGCGGCCCCTCGGGCACCGGGTCCGGCGGGGTGCGCGGCGGGGTGCGGCGCGCGTCGGGGCGGGCGAGCAGCACGTCGCCGTCGGCGGACTCGGCGGCCGGCGCGTGCCCCATCTCGCGCAGCCGGGCCAGCAGTTGGTCCGGCGGCGCGGGCGAGGCCAGCACGGTCGGGGCCAGCAGCCGCAGGCGCAGTGGGGCCGAGCGGCGGTCGGCGAGGATTTCGGCGAGCAGCGAGTCGTCGTCGCAGCGTACGTACGAGGAGGCGGCGCCCACCCGCAACTGCCCGTGCCTGCGTGCGACATCGTCGATCAGGTAGGAGAGCGGCTGCGGTACCGGGGTGCGGGAGTGCGCGGTGAGGAAGGCGTGCAGTTCGGCGGCGGTGCGCCCGGTGTCGAGCGCGCGGCGGACCGAGGCGGGGGTGAAGCGGTAGACCGTGGCGCCGCCCTTGGACTCGACGTCGGCCAGCACCGAGAGCGAGGTGGCCAGTTCGCGCTCCAGGGGGCCCGGTGCGACGGCGGTGAGGTCGGCTTGCAGCAGCACCTCGGTGACCGGTCGGGGCAGGTGCGGGGCCAGTGCTTTGGCGGCCTCGCGGGTGGCGTCCTCCAGGAGGGGGCGCGCGTAGGAGGCGAGGGCGCCCCTGCCGGTGACACCGAGGGCTTCGGCCTCGTCCAGCGCCAGGCGGGCGAGGCGGCCTCGGAGTCCGCCGGGGACCGGGACCGGGACCGGGGCCGGGGCCGAGGTGGGGCCCGAGGTGGCGGCCGGGGCGGGGGCCGGGGTGGGGGTCGGGGCGCGTTCGGGCGGGGGCTCGCGGGACTCTCTGGCGCCCTGCAACGGCCGCTCCCAGCGCAGCCGTTCGAGTACGGAGGCCCGGTCGGGGGCCGAGCCCGTCTCCAGCGTCGCGAGCAGGGCCAGCGCGCGGCGCCGCACCTCGGGCGCCGCGCCGCGGTCGAGCCCGGGGCCCAGCGCGGACAGGGAGCGCCCCTTCGCGTCGCGCTCGCCGACCAGTCCCGCCACGCGGGTGGCCGACATCCAGGCCGTCGCCAGCGCCGCCCAGCGCTCAGCCGGGGCGGCGCGCAGCCAGTCGTCGTAGGCGGGGGTCGGCGCGTACACCTCGTCCGCTTCGCCGTCCGAGGCCAACAGGCCCGCCGCGTAGGCGAGTTCCACCCAGAAGACGGTGGCGGGCTCGGGGAGGTCGAGGGCGGCGGCGGTGCGCTTGAGGTCGCGTACGCCCAGGCCGCCGGCGCGCAGCACCGGGGGCGGTTCCGTCTCCCAGTACCCCAGCAGCTCCTCGACGGTCGAGAGCGCGGTCATCGCCTGCCCGGCGGCCGTCGCGTCCACCGTCGCCGGGTCGTGGGCGCGGGCCGCCGTCACGTGCGGTGCCACCGGCTCCACTTCGCGGTGGGCCCGGCCGCCGCGCAGGTGCAGCGCCACCTCGCGGGGCAGTACCACGCTGCCTGTGCCTCCTGGTCCGCCCGACGCGTCCGGGCCGGCCGGGACGAGCAGCGCACGCTCCAGGAGCCAGGCGACGGGCGGTGAGGGCGCGTTGAGGTCCGCGGCGCCGTAGGGCGGGCCCCACTCCAGCTTCCGGAGCACGGCCACCGCGCCCTCGGGTGCCTGTGCGAGGAGGGCGGCCATGCGCTCGGGGTCGTCGAACAGCGCCACGAGCGCCGCCAGCGCGCTGACCGGGTCGTGGCTGCCCGGCAGCCCGGCGGCGGCGAGCGTTTCCTGGAGGCGTGCGGGCGACAGCTTCGCGCTGCCCGCCGCCTCGGCGAGCGGGGGCCCCAGGCCGGTGGGGGAGGGCGAGGTGAGCAGCTCGCGCGCGGTACGCACCAGACGGGGATGCTCCTCGTCCCCCCACACGAGGGCGCGCGCCCGCAGTTCGGCGAGGGCGTGCGGCAGCCGGGAGGCGGCCTCCGCGCCGGGCAGGAGCGCGCCGAGCGCTTCCCTGGCCACGGCGCCTTGCGTGGGGACGACGGCCAGGGCCTCCGCGGTCTGGAGCGTGAACTGGTCCAGCCGCTCCAGCGCCCGCACGACGGAGGCGCGGGTGCCCGCGCGGGTGGCGAGCTGGGTGAGGTCGCCGGGGACGGGCGAGAGCAGGTCGGGCCGCACACGCAGCAGCGCGGCGAGCGCGGCGTCGTCCCGGCCGCGCAGATCTTCGGCGAGCGTACGCGGGCCGGCGCCCGGACCCCGGCCGTCCGGACGCCCGTCAGGGCCACGCTTTCGCTCGCTGCTCATCTTCCCCACGGTAGCGGGAGGGCGGGTGCCGGGGCGTCGGCTGCGGCGGCGCGGGGACGACGACGGCCAGTGAGGATGACGGCCTGCGAGGATGACGGACAGTGAGCGGTGTGCGCCGATATGGAAGGTCCACGGGGCGGGGGCGGGGCGGGCAGGGTCGGCGTCCGGCGTCCGGCGGGGTGCGTAAAACGTCACCGGTTGAACCGGTGACGAATTTTCGGGATGGCAGCGGAGCCGGGGCGGAGAGCGGCCCGGCTCCTCCGTCCTGCGCGCAGATCCACAACTGGGGGGTGTGCGCGGTACCGTCGTTGCGGAGGCGTGGCGGCGGCCGGCGGGTCGTCGACGAGGAGCAGCCGTTGGGGACTTGGTGGGGATCGAAAGCGATCAGCTCGTATTCGACTATCTGAGCCGGATCGGAGATCTGGCCCACAGCACGCGCATGACCGCTGCCGAGCGGGCGAAGCTCGTGGGCGGGCTGCGCGGCGAGATCGACAAGGCGCGGGCCGTCGAGGGCGGGGCCGAGAGCAAGGCCGCCGTACGCAAGATCCTGGACGGGCTGGGACGTCCGGAGGACGTGGTCGCGGCGGCGAACGGCGGCGCTGTGCCGCGAATGGCCGCGCCGTCCCCGGCCGCGCCCTCCCCGTCCGTACCGCCCCAGCGGCGCATCCCGAGGCTGAGCAAGGGCGGCCGGGGCGCGGCCGACAAGGGCGAGGGTTCCGGCGAGGCCGCCGGTCCGCCACCGCTGCCGGCGCCCTCCCGGCCCGCCGGGCCGAGCGCGGCCTTCGGCGCCTCCTCCCCCCACCTGGCGAGCCTGGATGAGCTGGGGCCGGTGGGCGAGACCGACCCGGACTGGTGGCGGGTGGACCCGAGCCCCTACGGCAGCGGGCCCGGTGGCGGCGGCGGGGTGGCGGCGGGAGAGCCCGTGCCGGGCTTCATCGGCGGCATCGAACTGCCGGAAGTTCTGAAGCCGCCGCCCACCGAGGAAGAGCTGGCGCGCGAGCGGGAACTGTCCACGGCGCCCACGGCCCCCTTGGCGCCGGGCGTACCCGGCGCACCGGGCGCCCCCGCCGCGGAGGCCGTTCCCGAACCGGCGGCCGGAGCCGCCGGCGCGGGGGCGGGGGCGCTGCTGCGGCGGGCGCTGGGCGGCGGACGTGGCGCCAAGGACGAACGTGTCGCGCGCAGCGGCGGTTTCGTGGAACTGGCCGCCGCCGGGCTGCTCGCCGTCGGCGTCGTCACCGGCTCCTTCGTCCCGCTGGCCCTGGGCTGGCTGGCGGCCTGGTGGTCGCCCAAGCTCAGCCGTATCGAGGCGAAGTGGGCGGCCGTCGGCATGCCCGCCGTCGTCGCCGTGGCGACCGGCGTCTGGCTGTGGGGCCGCACCGACGGCCGCTGGGGCGAGCCCATCGCCCAGGGCGGCGACGCGCTGCGCGAGGCGATGGGCGACGTCTTCCCGGTGCTGCTCCGCGTCGCGGCGGGTGCCAGCGCCCTCTACCTGGTGTGGCGGGCCCGCCGCCCGTCCAAGGGCTGACGATGCACCACGCAAACGAGTGGCCCGCGCTGCTCCAGCACCTCGAACTGACCCTGATCGCCGTCGTCCTCGGCTTCGTCCTCGCCGTCGGCGCCGCGATCCTGTGCCACTTCCAGAACTGGCTGTCCGCGCCGCTGTCCGCCGTGACGTCCTTCCTCTACACGGTGCCGCCGCTGGCGCTCTTCCAACTGCTGGTCCCCGTCACCGGCTTCTCCGTCCTCACCGTGGAGACCGCCCTCGTCCTCTACAGCCTCTACCTGCTGTTCACCACCATCCTCACCGGCCTGCGCGAGGTCCCCCAGGACGCGGTGCGCGCGGCGCGCGGCATGGGGCTGACCCGGCTCCAGATCCTCTTCAAGGTCGAACTGCGGCTCGCCGTACCCTCGTTGATCGCCGGGCTGCGGGTGGCGACGGTCATGACCATCGGCGTCGTCGCCATCGCCGCCTACGTCGTGGACGAGGGCCTCGGCTCGCTGATCCTCAAGGCGCTCCAGTCCCCCTTCAACACCCAGTTCATCGGCGCCGGCGCGCTGGCCGTGGCGCTGGCGCTGGTGGCCGACGGCGTACTCGTCCTGGCCGGGCGGCTGCTCACCCCGTGGGCGCGCACGAGGAGGGCCGCGTAAACCATGTCCACCTTCCTCAAGTCCTTCACCTTCATGGGAGACCAGCTCTCCCTGCTCCTGGACAAGACCGGCCAGCACCTGTGGATGTGCGCGGTCGTCATCGCGGACTCGCTCCTCGTCGCCGTCCCGCTCGGACTGTGGCTCGGCCACCTGCACAAGGGCGAGTTCCTGACCACGAGCATCTCCAACATCGGCCGGGCCCTGCCGAACCTCGCGTCATCGCGATCGGCCTCGGCATCTTCGGCCTGACCTTCACCAACATCGCCATCGCCCTGCTCATCACGGCGATCCCGCCGATCCTCAGCCAGGCGTACCTGGCCGTCGATCAGGTGGACCCCGACATGGTCCGCTCCGCACGCGGCATGGGCCTCACCCCTGCCCAGGTCCTGTTCAAGGTGGAACTGCCGCTGGCGCTCCCGCTGCTGTTCACCGGCATCCGGATCGCGGTGGTCTACGTCATCTCCAGCGCGACCCTCGCCACGGTGGCCGGCGGCGGCGGCCTCGGCGACATCGTTCTGGGCCAGGCCAGGTACGGCCTGAAGGGCGTCATCGCCGCCGCCCTGTGGGTAGCCGCGCTCGCCCTCGCGGCGGACGGGCTGCTGGCGCTGCTCCAGCGGGTGCTCGTGCCCAAGGGGCTGCGGGCTGCCCGGGGTTGAGGCCGGTTGGGGCCCGCACATCGAGCAGGCCCCGGCGGGGATGCGGGGGCCTGCGTCGGTGCGGCTATGCCGCCGTCTGGTGGGTGAGGAAGCTGGCCCAGGCGGCGTGGGGGAAGTGGAGGATGTCGCCGTCGGGGCGTTTGCTGTCGCGGACGGGGATGGTGTCGTTCAGGCCGTCAGCGACCTCCACGCAGTTCCCCGCGCCCCCGTCGCTGTAGGACGACTTCCGCCAGGTGGGGTCTGTCGGGTTCGCTTCGGTGCGTGCCATGTGCTGCCCCTTGGGTGAGGTCAGTTGTGGTCGCGTGCTTGGTGGGCGATGAAGTGGTTCCAGGCGGCGTGGGGGAAGTGGAGGATGTCGCCGTCGGGGCGTTTGCTGTCGCGGACGGGGATGGTGTGGTCCAGGCCGTCAGCGACCTCCACGCAGTTCCCCGCGCCTCCCTCGCTGTAGGACGACTTCCGCCAGATGAGGTCTGTCAGGCTCGCTCGATCCAATGCCATGTGCCGCTTCCTCCCTCAAGTGCTGCAAAAACTTCCTGGTCTCCCGGGGCGAGAGCGACAGGTCGCGGATGCCATCGTAGGACAGGCGGAGGTCTGCTACATCCTCGGAATCCTCCACCACGCTGCCGCCCTTGCTGCTCTCCACGTAGGCCGTGTGGTCGCCTCCGGGATGCCACATCAGGAACACGTTGGCCCCGACGAAGTCGTGCACTCCGGCCGCGATCGGAGTCATTTGCAAGGTGATGTTGGGCTGTTGCGCGAGGGCAAGCAGATGGTCCAACTGGGCCACCCAAGCCGCTGGCTCGGACATGCGTCGAATGAAGATCGCCTCATCCAGCAGCGCGCGGTAGAACATGGCGTCGTCGGCTGTCAGCCGCACTTGGCGCTTGATACGTTCCGCCACCAGTTCCTCAATGGCGGCTGCGCTGCGGTTCGCTGGGTTGCTCCTGATCTGCTCGCGCGCGTACGCCTCGGTCTGGAGGAGTCCGGGCACGGTTCCACCCGCGTACTCGTGTAGGCACGAGGCGCTCGCCTCAAGATCCATGTAGGACTGGTATTTGTCGCGAAGGGCTTCCGCCTTCGCCAGGGTCCGTAGCGTGCGCAGGGTGTCGCCCGTGCCGTACAGCTCTTCCAGGCGGCCGATGACGTACTCGGAGCCGAGCCGCTGCCCCTGCTCCATCTTGTGCAGGTCGGCGCGGTCGTAGCGCACCTTCTCGGCCAGCTCCGTCAGCGACCAGCCCCGGCTTTCCCGCTCCTCCTTCAGTCTGGCCGCCAGCATGGCCGATGCCGTGAGCCCGGCGGGGCGCCTGGTCGGGGGTTGGCAGCTGGACATGGGCAACTCCTCAAGGGGCCGTAGTGGATACCCAATTGACCACGGTGTGTAGATGGTCAAGCTACTCCGCGTTGTGGATCGTAGAGGGCACTTCACCCCTGCTCGACCCGCGAGGAACGGACGGCCCGGCCCATGCTCATCCAGACCCCGACACCCCCGCCGCGCTGGCCGGAACCCGTCCCCGGATGCGCGGTGTGCGCGGAGCACGCCGCGCGGCGGTCCCGTGCGTACGAGGAGCGCGACTACAGCGCGGCGACGGACATGAACGTGCTGCTCGTCCGGCACAAGGTGGAGGGTCACCGATGAGCGGCCCGACCTCCCGGCCGGGCGCGGCGGTGAGTCCCACCTTCCGCCGCTGGGCGCAAGAGTCCCGTGTCTCCGGGACGTTGCCCCGTGCGGCGGAGAGCGCCGGTGCGGCGCGGCGGCTGGTGCGCGGGGCGCTGGCCCGGTGGGGGCTGGAGCGGTTGGCCGAGGACGGCGCCCTGGTCGTCAGCGAACTGGTGGCCAACGCCGTGCGCCACACCCGGTGCCGCCGGATCCGCGTGACGGTCACGCGGACCGGTGAGGGCCGGGTGCGCGTCGGTGTGGCGGACACCTCCCGTGCGCTGCCCCGCCTCCGGCATCCGACCGGCACCGAAGTCCGGGGTCGGGGACTGGAGTTGGTGGACGCCCTGGCCTCCCGGTGGGGGACCGACCTCAAGGGGTGGGGCAAGTGCGTGTGGGCCGAGTTGGCCATGGGAGGCGGGGTTCGCCCCCGGGACGGCGGCCGATGATGTGTGGTCCAGGCCCCACCGTCCCGGCGTCCCCGTCGCCTGCTGCTCATCGTGGTCCCCCTGTCCCCGGCCCGTGCGTACGGATACCGGTTCACCGGAACGGGGGCGAGGTCCCCGCCTCGCCCCCGTCCCACGACAGCCAACCAGCCGTCCGGGCACCGCACGAGGGCCGTAGGGCGAGGGCACGGGTGCACCTGGAGCCACCCCACGGGGTGCTGCCACATCACCGCCGCCGCCCCCGCGCCCTCCCCGGCAGTGCACCGCAAAACCGTCACCGGTTTAACAGGTGACGAATTTCCGCCCGGGCGCCGATGGCGGCCCCGGCCCCGCCGCTGCCGCCATGGTCACTTCGTCAGATCCGCCCGCAACTCGTCCAGGATCTTGTCCGCCGCCGTGTAGCCGATGCCCTGGATCCACAGCTCGTCCGCGACGGGAAAGGCTCTCCCGGCCTTGACCGCCCGCATGTTCTTCCACAGCGCGCTCTTGACGGCCTTCTCCTGGCCGGATTTCCCCGGGTCCCCGAAGGTGGTGTAGAAGACGGCGTCCGCGTCACCCTTGTCCACCTGTTCGGGACTCACCTCCAAGGCCAGTCCGCCGAACAGCTTCGCCTGCTTGACGACGGCCGGGCGGCCGAGTTTCACATCGTTCAGGATGGTCCCGATGTACGCCTTCTCGCCGTATATCCGGGTATCGGCGCCCTGGGTGAAGCGGATGACGCTGGTCCGCAGCGCTCTGGCCTTCTTCTCCCCGCCGAGCGCCTCGGTGACCTTCTTCGTGTGTGCGGCGTAATCCGCGAGGACCTTCCGCGCCTCCGGTTTCCGGCCGAGCGCGTCCGCGTGCGTCCGGAAGTTCTCCTTCCAGGGGTAGCCGGTCGTCTTCGTCATCACCGTCGGGGCGATCTTGGACAGCTCGTCGTAACGGTCCGCGTCGCGGTCCTTGTTGGTGAGGATCAGATCCGGCTTGAGCGCGGCGATCTTCTCCAGGTCGGGCTGGGCGACGACGCCGACGCTCTCGACGCCCTTGAGCTTGCCCTTGGGAAGGTAGCCGAGGAACGGCTTGCCGGGGAGCGCCGTCGTCGCGCCGACCGGTTCGACGCCGAGGGTGACCGCCGAGTCCAGTTCGGCGGTGTCGAGGGTGACGACGCGCCGGGGCTCGTCAGGTACCCGCACGGGGCCGTTGACGGTCTCGACGGTGTGCGTCGCGCCCCCGCCCTTGCCCGACCCGGAACCGGACCCGGACCCGGACCCCGACCCCGGACCCTCGCCGGTGCCGCACGCGGACAGCGCGAGCGCCGAGACGAGAACGACGGCCGCGCCCCCGGCCGTTCTGCCGGTCACCTTCGTGTTCCGCCGCTTCATCCGGTCCCCCTGTCGCGTCATCCGGCCGCCCGCCTTCATCCGGTCCGGCCCTGTCTACACCCTGCCCTTGCCCACGGAAGCACGGGCCGTGGGCACCTGGGCCGCGTCGGCATCGGTACGGGTGTCACCGTCGCCTTCGGCGCCCGGCTGCCAGGGTGCGCCGGGCACCACCAGCGGGTCGCCCGTCACAGGGCAGGGCACGACCACCGACTCCAGCCCGAAGACCTCCCGCACCAGCTCCGCCGTCACGATGTCGCCGGGCGCGCCCTGCGACACCAGGCGGCCCTCCTTCATGGCGACGAGGTGATCGGCGTAGCGCGCCGCCTGGTTGAGGTCGTGCAGGACCATCACCACCGTGCGGCCCCGCGACCCCCGTGCCGTCGGCGCCGCGAGCTGCCGTACCAGGTCCAGCACCTCCACCTGGTGGGCGATGTCCAGGTAGGTCGTCGGCTCGTCCAGCAGCAGCAGGTCCGTCTCCTGCGCCAGGGCCATCGCGATCCACACCCGCTGCCGCTGGCCGCCCGAGAGTTCATCGACGAGACGGTCGCCGAGCGCGGTCACATCCGTGCGCTCCATGGCGTCCGTGACGGCCCGCTCGTCCTCCCCCGACCACTGCTGCCACCACCGCTGGTGCGGCTGGCGGCCCCTGGAGACCAGGTCGGAGACGGTGATCGCCTCGGGCGCCACGGGCGACTGCGGCAGCAGCCCGATCGACTGGGCGATCCGCCGGGTGGGCAGCCGCGTCAGCTCCTCGCCGTCCAGCAGCACGGCCCCGGCACGCGGCTTGAGCAGCCGGCCCAGCGCCCGCAGCGTCGTGGACTTGCCGCACGCGTTCGGGCCGACGACGACGGTGACCTGCCCGTCGGGGATGTCCAGATCCAGGCTCTCGACGACGGTGCGGTCCTCGTAGGCGAGCGTCAGCCCGCGCGCGGCGAGCCGCCCGGCGCCGATCGCCTCTGCGGGAGCCTCCGTGCGGCGGGGCGTCTCGGATGTGCTCACTGCGCGGCTCCACTGCGACTGCGGTCGGTACTGCCGGTACTGCCGGTACTGCCGGTACTGCCGGTACTGCCGGTACTGCTACGGCTGCTACTGCCGGTACGGCCTCGATCGGTACGGCCCAAAGGCACGCGGCGGCTGCCCCGGCCGCCACCCCGGCCGCCTCCCCACACCTGGCCCGCCCGCCCGCGCCTCCGCCCGGCGGAAGTACGCCCGCCGCCCGTCCGTGCGATCAGCCAGATCAGATAGGGCGCGCCGACCGCCGCCGTCAGCACACCCACCGGCAACTCCGTGGGCGCGAACAGCTTGCGCGCCAGCAGGTCCCCCAGGGTGACGACGAACGCGCCCAGCAGCGCCGAGGACAGCAGCGGGATCTGCGCGGTGCGCGTGAGGCGGCGCGCGATCTGCGGCGCCAGCAGCGCGACGAAGTCCACCGGCCCGGCCGCGCCCGTGGCCACCGACGCCAGCACCACCCCGGTGATCACCAGCAGCAGCCGGTCCCGGCCCAGCCGGACGCCGAGCGCGGTGGCGGTGTCGTCATCCAGCGTCACATTGCGCTGGGCCCGCGCCGCCCACACCACGAACGGCAGCATCACCAGCAGCGCTACGGCCAGCGGCCCGGCCTGGTCCCAGCCGCGCCCGTTGAGGGAGCCGGTCATCCACACCTTCGCCTGCTGGGCCACCAGATAGTCGCCCTTCGTCAAGAAGAGCTGGGTGACCGAGCGCAGCGCCACGGAGAAGCCGATGCCGATCAGCACGAAGCGGGCGGCCTGGAGCCCGCCCCGCCACGCGAACACGTAGACGAGCGCCGCCGCCAGCAGGCCGCCGCCGACCGACAGACAAGGCAGCACGGCGGCGGAGGTGACGCCGTAGGTCATCGCGCCGACCGTCAGCGCCGAGGCGCCGTGCGTGACGCCGATGATCTCGGGGCTGGCCAGCGGGTTGCGGGCGACGGTCTGGATCAGGCCGCCCGCCACCCCGAGCGCGGCGCCCACCATCAGCCCGACGACCATGCGGGGCATCCGCAGCGTGCCGACGACCAGTTCGTCGGGCGAGGGCTGCCCGAGGAGGACTTTGACGACCTCGGCGGGCGCGACGCTCGTCTCGCCCAGCGTCAGGTTCGCGACGACGGCGGCGAACAGGACCACGGCCAAGGCGGCGGCCACCACGGCGGCCCGCCGGTGCACGAGCCACGAACTCCCGCGCGCCCGCAGCACCGCGTACCCGGAAGGCCGGGATCCGGGCCGGGATCCGGTGGGCCGGGCTCCGGCGCCGGTTCGCGGCGCGGGGACACGCGCGGGGACACCCGCGGGCGCCCCGTCATCGGGCAAGGGCCTCCTCACGCCGCCACCGCCTTCCGGCGTACGAGGGTCACCAGGAACGGCACCCCGATCAGCGCGGTCATCACCCCGGCGGGCACCTCGCCCGGCGGCATCACCAGACGGCCCACGACATCGGAGACCAGCAGGACGACGGGTCCCAGCAGCGCGGCCATCGGCAGCAGCCAGCGGTGGGCGCCGCCCACGAGCGCGCGGGCGATATGCGGAACGGCCAGCCCCACAAAGGCGATGGGTCCGGCCGCCGCCACCCCGGCACCGGTCAGCACGGTGGCGCCGAGTCCGGCGAGGATCCGCACCCGCCCGACCCGCTGGCCCAGCCCCTTCGCCACGTCCTCGCCCAGCGCCAGCGCGTCGAGGCCGCGCGCGACCGCGAGCACGAGCACCACGCCGACCAGCAGGAACGGCCAGATCTGCCCGGCGATCTCGGCGTCGCGGTCCGCGAGGGAGCCGACCTGCCAGAAGCGGAACTCATCCATCGCGGCGGCCCGTGTCGTCAGGATCCCGGAGACGACGGCGACCAGCAGCGCGTTGACGGCGGCTCCCGCCAGCGCCAGCTTGACCGGGGTGGCGCCGCCGCGTCCGCGCGCGGCCACCGCGTACACGCCGAGCGCCGCGAGGCCCGCGCCCGCGAAGGCGAACCACACATAGCCGCCGAGCGAATGGATCCCGGCGAACGCGATGGCGCACACGACGCCGAGCGCGGCGCCCTGGCTGATGCCGAGGATGCCGGGCTCGGCGATGGGGTTGCGGGTGATGCCCTGCATGACGGTTCCGGCGAGGCCGAGCGCGGCCCCGACCATGATGCCGACGAGCGTGCGCGGCACCCGCATCGTGCGGATGACGTCGGCGGCCTTGCTGTCGCCGCCGTGCAGCAGTACGTGCCACACCTGGTCCGGCGTGATGGCACGGCTGCCCAGCGCCAGGCTCAGCAGCGCGGCCACCGCCAGCGCGGCCACCCCGGCCAGCACCCAGGCGAGACGGCGCGCGAGCAGGGCCCGGCGCGGAGCCGGCCCGGCGGCCCGCGTGCCGCCACCGCCGGGTGGCGCCCCGGCGGGACTGGTGGTGGGCACGGCGGCGGGCATCGCGTTCCTCGGTATGTACGGCAGGTTAGGCGGACCTAAGTGTAAGGCGTAGGGCAAGGCACAATGCTCGGTATGGTTTCGCATGCTTCGTCCCCCATGGCCTCCCCCGGGGCATCCCCCACGGCCTCCCCCGGGGAGTCCGCCGCGCCGGTGACCATCGGCTTCGACCTCGACATGACGCTGATCGACTCCCGCCCCGGCATCCACGCCACCTGGCGCCGGCTGTCCGCCGAGACCGGCGTGCGCATCGACGCGGACCTGGCCGTCTCCCGCCTCGGCCCGCCGCTCCACCACGAGCTGTCGTACTGGTTCGCCGAGCAGGACATACCGGAGGCCGCCGCGCGCTACCGCTCGCTCTACCCCCACTACGCCATCGAGCCGACCCCTGCGCTGGCGGGCGCGCGCGAGGCCCTCGACGCCGTCCGCGCGGCGGGCGGGCGCGCCCTCGTCGTCACCGCCAAGCACCAGGCCAGCGCCCAATTGCACCTGGACCACCTGGGCCTGGAGCCGTACCGGCTCATCGGCGAACTGTGGGCCGAGGGCAAAGCGGAGGCCCTGCTCGCGCACCGCGCCGCCGCCTACGTCGGCGACCACGTGGGGGATGTGCGGGGCGCGCGGATGGCGGGGGTGGTCTCCGTCGCCGTCGCCACGGGGCCGTGCTCGGCAGCCGAGCTGACCGAGGCGGGCGCCGACCTCGTCCTGCCCGACCTGACGGCCTTCCCGCGCTGGCTGCGGGAGTTCACCCCCGCGTAGCCCCGCTCACACGCTCCCGGCGGCGGCCCGCCGCTGGGCCCTGGCCGTACGGACGACCCCCGCGGCGGCCAGCGCGAAACCGGCGCCCATCAGCATGCAGACGAAGTAGGCGGGCGCCGGGAACGGCGTGGTGCCCAGGAAGAGCGGCGCGACGGTGACGAGCGTGGCCACCGCCCCGACCAGGAAGACGATTCCGCCGATTCGTACGAGAAGATCACCGGCGGAGGGAGTTTCAGTGTTCACCCGCCCAGGGTAGGTCGCCCTGCGGGCGATCTCCCAGTGGCACCGGAGGGCGCCCAAGAACCCACTCGGTGGCACCTTGTCACCAGGGCGGGGGCCATTAACCTTGTCGGCAGCGGGTCTTTCGGCCCGCTCGACTGCTCTTCAGGGGGGTTGGGGGGCCATCGCAGGCACCCTCGCCCCAGCACAGCAGATCCGTTTCCCAGCAGCCGCAGCCCGGTGCATCCGTGCATCCGGACGAGTACGAGGACGAGGACAGACGTGCCTACCGGCAAGGTCAAGTGGTTCAACAGCGAGAAGGGCTTCGGCTTTCTCTCCCGCGACGACGGCGGCGACGTCTTCGTGCACTCGTCAGTGCTCCCGGACGGCGTGGAAGCGCTGAAGCCGGGCCAGCGCGTGGAGTTCGGCGTGGTCGCCGGACAGCGGGGTGACCAGGCGCTTTCGGTGACGCTGCTGGATCCGGCCCCGTCCGTGGCCGCGGCCCAGCGCCGCAAGCCCGACGAGCTGGCCTCGATCGTGCAGGATCTGACGACGCTGCTTGACGGCGTCTCCCAGTCGCTGGAGCGCGGGCGCTACCCCGACAAGCAGCACGGCCGCAAGATCGCCGGCATGCTCCGCGCCGTCGCCGACCAGCTCGACGTCTGAGCGCCCCCGGGCCCCTGGCCCCCGGCTCCTGTGTTTCCAGGGGCCAGGGGCCAGGGGCCCGGGGCGGGGCCGGGGGGCCGACGGAATCCGGGAATCCGTCAGGGGAGCGGCAATCCGTCAGGGGAGCGGCAATCCGTCAGGGGAGCGGCAATCCGTCAGGGGAAGGTGAGCGCATCCGGGCCGAGCGGCGGTACGAGCCCCTCGGCCGCCGCGCGCTCCAGCAGCCCGCGCACCGCCGCGTAGCCGTCCTCGCCCAGCTGCTCGGTGAACTCGTTGACGTACAGCCCGATGTGCTGCTCGGCCACCGCCGGGTCCATCTCCTGCGCGTGTGCCAGCACGTAGGGCCGTGAGACCTCGGGGTCCTGCCAGGCCATCCGCACCGACGTGCTGATCGTCGAGGCCAGCTCGCGCAGCGTCTCCGCGCCCAGCGAGCGCTTGGCGATGATCGCGCCCAGCGGGATGGGCAGCCCTGTGGTGGACTCCCAGTGCTCGCCCATGTCGGCGAGGTTGTGCAGGCCGTAGTTCTGGTAGGTGAAGCGGGCCTCGTGGATGACGAGCCCGGCATCGACCTCGCCGTCGCGTACCGCGGGCATGATCTCGTGGAACGGCAGCACGACGATCTCGCCGACCCCGCCGGGCACCTCGGCGGCGGCCCACAGCCGGAAGAGCAGATACGCGGTCGAGCGCTCGCTCGGCACCGCGACGCGCTTCCCGCTCAGCGCCTTCGCCTCACCGGCCTCGCGCGTGAGCACCAGTGGACCGCAGCCACGGCCCAGGGCGCCGCCGCAGGGGAGCAGCGCGTACTCCTCCAGCACCCACGGGAGAACGGCGTACGACACCTTCAGTACGTCCAACTCGCCGCGCTCGGCCATCCCGTTGGTGACGTCGATGTCCGCGAACATCACCTCGGGCGCCGCCGCGCCGGGCACCCGCCCGTGTGCCCACGCGTCGAAGGTGAACGTGTCGTTCGGGCACGGCGAGAAGGCGACGGAGAGGCGACCGGCGTCTGTGCCCGCGCTTGTCTCCGCGCCTGTGGCCGTGTCTGTGTCTGTATCTGTATCCATGGTGGCTGCGGCTTCCTGCTCGCTTACTGCGTGTCGCTTACGGGAGGAGTGCGGCGGGGGAGAGCTTGCCGAAGACGGTCGAGAGCGCGGCGAGCGCCTCCGGGATGCGCCAGGCCGCGCGGTCGCGGGGCCCGACAGCGTTGGAGACCGTACGGATCTCCATGACGGGCACCCCGTGCGCGGCGGCGGCCTCCGCGACACCGAAGCCCTCCATCGCCTCCGCGAGGGCATCCGGATGCCGCTCCAGCAAGAGCGCGGCGTGCTCTCGGGTGCCGGTGGTCGTGGAGACGGTCAGCACGGGGCCCGAGCGCGCCCCGGCGGCCTCGGCGGCGGCCTGTACGAGGTCGGGCGGGGGCTGGTACGCGGCGGTGCCGAAGCCCAGTTCGGCGACGGACGCGAACCCCGCCGGGGTCTGCGCGCCCAGGTCGGCCGCCACGATGCGGTCGGCGATCACGGTGTCGCCGACCTCGACGCCACCGGCCGCGAAGCCGCCGCCGATTCCGGCCGAGACGACCAGACCATAGGGCCGGCCCTCGTACGCGGCCGTCACCAAGGCGGTCGCGGTACCGGCACCGGCCGCGCCGGGACCCACGCCCACGGCTGTGACGTCGGCCCAGGGTGCGGTCCGCTCGACGGCCTCCCGCTCGGCGGCCACCGCCACGGCCACGAGCACGCGGTGTCGCAGTCGCTCGGCTGTTCCCCGCACGCGCACCACCTCCGGTGGACATTCTCCGCGATGTCGGCTCGCGCCTCGATGCCACCCCCACGGTTGTCGGCTCGCGCCGATGCTGTCCCCGCCCTTGTCGGCCCGTGCGCCGGTGCCCGCCGCCATGGTTGTCGTCTTGCGCCGACGCTGCCGTGACGGTTGTCGTCTTGCGCCGACGCTGCCGTGACGGTTGTCGTCTTGCGCCGACGCTGCCGTGACGGTTGTCGTCTTGCGCCGACGCTGCCGTGACGGTTGTCGGCTCGCGCCGACGCTGCTGCCTGGCTGCTGCCTTCGGGCCCGCGTGGTGCCGGGTGGAGTGCGGCGCCCCTCTTTCCGCCGCAGCGGCGGCGCGCTACGGCGGGCCGGGCTCGGCGGCAGGTGCGACGGCCGAGGCCGGTTCGGCACCGCCGGTCAGCGGCGTTGGGCGTCTGGCCGTCGCGGCGGGGAGGGGCGGCGTCGCCCGCTGGGGCTTCTTGGGGCCGCCCCCGGCTGCGAGCCGTCCGCGGTGGGAAAAGACAGGGGCGTCTCGCCCCTCGGGGGCGGGAAAACAGCCTCCTGGGGCCCGTCGGGGTCAGTCGTCCGTGGTGTTCTTCAGGGTGAAGTGCCAGATGCCCTTGAAGTCGCCGCCGGAGGTTTCGACCACGCTGAGCTGGACGCTCTTCTTGGGTGCGGCCGGCTGGCCCTGTGCCGACTGGCTCTGGAAGAACGCCTCGCCGGGGAAGGAGTAGTAGGTCTTCTTGACCGCGCCGGGCAGGGCGGGCTTGCCGTCGATGAGGACGATCCAGCCGGAGTCGGCCGTCTTCGGGTCCACTCCGAGGCGGAGCTTGTCACCGGTGCTGACGGAGACCGTCTTGTCGGCCTTTTTGCTGAGGCACTTGCGCACCTCGTCCTGCGGGAGGGCCTTGCCGTCGTCGTAGCAGGCGGCCTCGCTTGCCACCGAGTCGCTGCCGACCGTCGCGGTCACCATGGGGGTCGGCTGGTCGCACGCCGAGAGGGCGACCAGGCCGAGCGAGGCGGCACCGAGGGCGGTGGCGGTGCGCACGCCCCGCCGCGGCTGTGACGACATGCGGCTCCGCCGCGTCAGCTTGCTCATGCGGGCAGGCTACCGGGCTGTTCCGATCAGGCGACGCGGGGGTGCGGCGTGCCGCGGCGGGCGGCGGTGAGCAGCCCTCGTACGGAGGTGAGCACTCCGGCGGCCACCAGTCCGGCCGCCGTGGCCATGCCCAGGCGGCCGGTGAGGGGGAGGGCGATGCCGATGGCGCCGCCCACCACCCAGGACATCTGCATCAGCGTCTCCGAGCGGGCGAAGGCGGAGGTGCGGACCTCTTCGGGCATGTCGCGCTGGATGAGGGCGTCCAGGGACAGTTTGCCGAGGGCCTGCACGATGCCCGCCGTGGCGGCGACGGCGGTCACGGCGACCGTGCCGTAGAGGACGGCGGCCACGACGGTGACGGCGAGCGCGCACAACAGAACGCAGATGATGATCAGTTCGGGCCCCCGGGCGCGCAGCCAGGCGCCGAGTGCGGTGCCCAGCGCGTTGCCGCCGCCTGCCGCCACGCCCGCCAGGCCGAGGGAGACGGCGGCCGACAGTCCGCCCAGCGGGTGCTCGCGCAGCAGGAAGGCCAGGAAGAAGGTGAGGAATCCCGAGAGGGCGCGCAGCGCGGAGTTCGCGAACAGGGCGCTGAGCACGGAGGAGCCGACGGTCCGCAGCCCCGGCCGCCGCCGCGCACCCTCCCGGCGGTCCGGGCGGCTCCGGCGGTCCGGGCGGCTTCGGCGGTCCCGCGGGCCGGGGCGGTCCTCGCGGCGGTCCCGGCGGGTCCGGTCGCGGGTCCCGCCGCGAGCCGCGCCCCGAGCCCAGCCGCGGGTGCGGTCTCCTCGGCGGGCCTCCTTCACGAGGTGCGCGGGGCGCTCCCCCTTCGCGGAGTCCACCTTGTGGTCGAGGGAGAAGGAGAGGAAGGTGCCGGCGATGAACAGGGCGAACGCGCCGTACAGCGGCCACTTGGCGCCCAGCGCGTGCAGTCCGGCGGCGGCCGGCGCCGCCGCCCCGGTGGCCAGCAGCCCGGCGAGGGTCACCCGGGAGTTGGCCTTCACGAGCGAGATGCGCGGCGGCAGCAGCCTCGGTACGACGGCCGAGCGCACCACGCCGTACGCCTTGGAGGACACCAGTACGCCCAGCGCCGCCGGGTACAGCCCCAGTCCGCCGGTGGCCACGGCGGTCGCCATCGCCAGTGCGAGCAGCGCGCGGGCCAGCATCGCCGCCGCCATCGCCGCGCGGCGGCCGTGCGGTACGCGGTCGAGGAGCGGGCCGATCACGGGCGCGAGGATCGCGAAGGGCGCCATCGTCACCGCGAGGTACAGCGCGACGCGGCCCCGCGCCTCGCCCGTGGGGACGGAGAAGAAGACCGTGGAGGCGAGCGCCACCGTGATGAGCATGTCGCCCGCCGAGTTGACGGCGTGCAGTTCGATGAGCTTGCCGAGGCCCGACTCGCCCGCGCCCTCCGCGTGGGTGGCGCGGCGGATGCGGCGCGCGACGGCGGCCGGTGGGCGGCCCAGGGCGCGTGCGACACGGCGGAGCCCGGTGGGGTTCCCGGGCATGTCGGCAGCCACGCCGTTCAGTGTGCCCCAGAAGCCGGGCCACAGGCCGGTGGCGCGAGCGCCGTTGCGGCTGGCTGCGGATTCCTTCGCGGACCCCGTGGGGTAGCGTGGGTGAACGGTGCGCACCGCACGGCCCCTTTGAGCGCGGGCGCGGACGTCGCAGCGGCCCCCCGGTCCCGCTCCGTCCCCGACCCCGCCCCTCCTTCCGTGGCCGTTCGGGCAGCGCATGCCGATAACGGCGCGACGGCGTAGGAGAGACGATTCTTGTGAGTGCTGCATGAGTGCCGCGACGCGGAGTGCGACCCTCCCCCAGCCTTCGGCTGGGAGGTCCCCCCAGGGCGGGCGGAGCCGCCGCGCCCCCGACAAGCTGTGCGCCGAGGCTGTCGAGCCGGCCAGGGAGGCGGCCAGGGAGGCCGCTGAACCGGAGCCGGACACGGTCGGCGAGTGGATCGAGGCCGTCGCCGACGAGGACCGCGTCGTCACCCACTACTTCGAGGCCCGCATGCCCGGGTACCGGGGCTGGCGCTGGGCCGTCACGGTCGCCCGCGCCTCCCGGGCCAAGAAGGTCACCGTCGATGAGTCGGTGCTGCTGCCCGGCAAGGACGCGCTGCTGGGCCCCGAGTGGGTGCCGTGGAGCGAGCGGCTGCGCCCCGGCGACCTGGGCCCTGGCGACCTGCTGCCGACCGAGGCCGAGGACCCGCGCCTGGAGCCGGGCTTCCTGGGCGAGGACGTGCCGCCGCCCAACTCTCCGGTGGCCGACGAGGAGCCGCTGGCGCCCGGTGCCGAGCGGGTGGGGATCGGCGCCGTCGCCGAAGAGCCGGGTATGGGGCGCAAGCGGGTCTTGTCGCGGATCGGTCTGCATGAGGCGGCCGACCGCTGGGAGGAGTCCTACGGGCCGCAGACGCCGATGGCCCAGTCCGCGCCGGCGAGCTGTGTGAGCTGCGGTTTTCTGGTGCCGGTCGCGGGTTCGCTGCGGCAGGCGTTCGGGATCTGCGCCAACGAGTTCAGCCCGGCCGACGGGCATGTGGTCTCCCTCGCCTACGGCTGCGGGGGCCACTCGGAGGCCGCCGTCATGCCGCGCCCGCCCCAGCCGCCGCCGCATGTGATCGACGAGACCCTCTCCGACCCCTTCACCCTCACGGACCCGCCACCGGAGGCGGCCGTGGACCCGGAGGCGGCCGTGGACCCGGAGGCGAGCGGGGACGGCGCGGACCCGGCGAGCGGGGACGCGGAGGCGTAGACCGCTGCCGCGCGGACGGGCCGCCCCGGGCGCGGCCGGGCGCCCGCGCGCGGGGGCGGGCGCGCGCGAAGGCTCCGCTTGCGGGTGACGTAGCCTCTCCTGGCCGCGGGGCCACCGCCGTACCGACCGACCAGGCGTGTCTCCGCGCCGGCGGGGGACTCGGGCTCCCGTGGGGTGTCGGGACGGGACTCGTGGTGAAGGAGCCGGTGACGTGAGGGACGCTTTCGGGACCGAACGGCTGCGACAGGGCGTGCTGGACGGGTGGGCGGCCTCCGCGGCGCGCTTCCGCGAGGACGCCAACGCCGAGCAGGACCTCGCGCTGGGGGGCTATCGCGACCGCCTGGTGGTCGAGCTGGCGCAGAACGCCTCGGACGCGGCGGCCCGCGCCGGGGTGCCCGGCAGGCTCCGGCTCGCGCTAGGAGCCGACGGCACGCTGAGTGCCGCCAACACCGGTGAGGCGCTGGATGCGGCCGGTGTCGAGTCGCTGTCCACGCTGCGGGCCTCCGCCAAGCGCGAGGAGCCCGGAGATGCCAGGGGCGCCGGGGGCCCGGGCGGCGCCTCGGTGGGCCGTTTCGGCGTCGGCTTCTCGGCGGTGCTGGCCGTCACCGACGAGCCCGCCGTCGTCGCCCGTACGGGCGACGGGGTGCGCTGGTCGCTGGCCGAGGCACGGGAGCTGACCCGGCAGGCATCCGACCGCAACCCCGAGCTGGCGCGCGAGCTGGAGCGCCGCGAGGGCCATGTGCCGCTGCTGCGGCTGCCGTTGCCCCTCCCGTCCGCCCCGTCCGCCCCGTCCGTGCCAGCCGGCTACGACACCGCCGTCCTGCTGCCCCTGCGCGACGAGGCGGCCCGCGCACTGACCCGCGAACTGCTGGACGCCGTTGACGACGGGCTGCTGCTGGCCCTCCCCGGCCTGGCCGAGGTCGTCATCGAGACCGGGGACGGCCCGGCGCGCACCCTCACCCGGCACGTGGCGGGCCCCGGTGAGGGCGGCCACGTCCGCATCGAGGACAGGGCCGGCGAAGCGGTGAGCGTGACCCGGTGGCGGCTCTCGTCCGACAGCGGGGTCGCCGAGCCCGCGCTGCTGGCCGACCGTCCGGTCGAGGAGCGCGCGCGGCCCGCGTGGTCGGTCACCTGGGCGGTGCCCGTCGATGAGCGGGGCGCGCCCGTCCAGCCGCGTACGGCGCCCTGTGTGCACGCGCCGACGCCCACCGACGAACCCCTCGGCTTCCCGGCGCTGTTGCTGGCCTCCTTCCCGCTGGAGCCCACCCGGCGGCACGTCGCGCCGGGGCCGCTCACCGGCTTTCTGCTCGATCGTGCCGCCGACGCCTACGCCGCGCTCCTGCGCGACTGGCGCCCCGTGACGACCGGGACGATCGGCCTGGTGCCCGGCCCGCTCGGAAAGGGCGAGCTGGACGGGGAGTTGCGTGCGCTGGTGCTCAAGCGGCTCCCGGAGACGCCGTTCCTGGCGAGCGCCACGACGGCGCACAGCGGTGGCTTCCCGGACGAGGCGCTGGACGCGGTGCCGGACGCGGTGCCGGACGGAAGCGCTGCCGCGTCCGGCGGAACCGGGGCGGCGGAGGACGAGCCGGCGGGGCCCTACGCGCTGCGCCCGCGCGACGCGGAGCTGATCGAGGGCGCGGGCGCGGAGACGGTCGCCGTGCTGGCCGAACTGTTCCCCGGTCTGCTGCCCGCCGGGCTGGAGCGCCGGGCCGAGCTGCGGGTGCTGGAGGTCGCCCGGGTGCCGCTGGGCGAGGCCATCGACCGGCTCGCCGGGGTGGAGCGCGACCCCGGCTGGTGGCGGCGGCTCTACGACTCGCTCACCGGGGTCGATCCGGAGCGGCTGTCGGGGCTTCCGGTGCCGCTGGTGGACGGGCGCACGGCGGTGGGCCCGCGCCATGTGCTGCTGCCGCTCCCGGACAGCTCGGCGGCGGCCGGGACGCTGGCCCGCTTCGGGCTGAAGGTCGCGCACGCCGAGGCCGTGCACCCGCTCCTGGAGAAGCTGGGCGCCACCTCCGCCACGCCCCGCGCCGTGCTCACCACCGCGCAGGTGCGCGCGGCCGTCGCCGCTTCCCTGGAGGCGGAGGACGCCTGGGAGGACGAGACGGCCGGGCAGGGTGCGGGGCTGCCCGATCCCGAGGAGCTGGCCGACACCGTCCTCGGCCTCGTCCGGGACGCCGGGCTGGCCCCCGGGGACGAGCCCTGGCTCGGCGCGCTCGCGCTGCCCGATGAGGACGGCGAGCTGGCGCCCGCCGCCGAACTCGTGTACCCCGACAGCCCGTTCGCGCGCGTGCTGCGCGAGGGCGAGCTGGCCGCCTGCGACGCGGAGCTGGCCCAGCGGTGGGGCGAGCAGCCGCTGACGGCCGTCGGCGTGCAGGCCGCCTTCGCGCTGGTCCGCGCCACCGACGTGGTGCTCGACCCGGACGAACTGGAGCCCGCCGACGGGGACTTCCCCGCGCCCGACGACCCCGGGCTGCTGGACGCCGTGGACGTGTGGTGCGAGGACGTCCTCGACCAGATCGACCAACTCGACCTGAACGAGGGGTTCGGCGGCCCCGGCGGGGGCGGACTGCCGCCGGTCGCCGCCGAGATCGTCGCCGTCCGCGACCTCGACCTGGTGGACGACGACTGCTGGCCCGAGGCGCTGGCGATGCTCGCCCGGCCCCCGCTGCGGGACGCGCTGACCGTGCCGGTGCGCGTCCGCCTCGCCGACGGCTCCACCACCGACGTACGCCCCTACACCGCCTGGTGGCTGCGCGGCCACCCCGTGCTGGACGGCCGCCGCCCCGCCGGGCTGCGGGTCTCCGCGGGGCTGGGACCGGGGCCGGGGGCGGGCGAGGACTCCCTGCTGCGCGGGCTGTACGAGGAAGCCGACGCGGGCGAGGTGCGGGACGCGCAGGTGCTGCGGGCACTGGGCGTGCGCACCTCGGCCGCCGCGCTGCTGGAGGAGCCGGGCGGCCCCGCCGAACTGCTGGGGCGGCTCGCGGACCCCGCGCTGGAGGTGACGCCCGCCCAATTGCACGGGCTCTACTCGCTGCTGGCCTCGGCCGGTCTGGATCCGGCCGAGGTCACCTTGCCCGACGCGCTGCGCGCGGTGCGGGGCGGGGGGACGGCCGTGGTCGACGCGGGGGAGGCCGTGGTGGCCGACGCGCCCGACCTCGTGCCGCTGGCCGCCGGGCGTGCGCTGCTGCCGGTGCGGCCCGGGGCCGCCGCCGAGCTGGCCGCGCTGCTGGAGGTGCCCGCGCTGAGCGAGGCCGTCCCCGGCCGGGTCGCCGGGGACGGCACGGAGCGCGAAGTACCCGCCGCCGTACGGGAGTTGCTGCCGGGCGTGCCGGTGAGCTACCGCGAACACGACGAGCTGCTGGTCGATGGCGTGCAGCTGGACTGGCGCCACACCCCGGACGGCACGCCGCACGCCGCCACCTTGGAGGGCGTCGCCGCCGCGCTGGCCTGGGCGGCCGGCCGCTGGTCCCGCCGCTTCGAGGTGGCCGCCCTCCTGGAGGACCCCACCCGCGCGGCGGAGCTGTCCCGAGCCCGCTGGTTCGACTGACCCGCCGCCGGCGGCGCGGACCGGCGGAACGTACGGAGGGGCCGCCGCCCCGGGAAGGCGGGCGGCGGCCCCGGCACCTCACGCCGGGAACCTTCCGGCGACCCACCGCCAGGCCACCTCCAGCAGGGCCCCGGCCACCGCCGCGACCGCCACCGCCGACCACGGCAGGACGGCGCCGACCAGGCGCAGCGCGAAGAAGTGCTGGAGCGCCGGGGTGACCAGGACGGCGAGGAAGGCCGCGGCCATCGCCAGGACCAGGCCGATCCGCCACCAGGTGTAGGGCCGGGCGACGATGGCCAGCACCCACATGGCGGTCAGGAAGAGCGTCAGGGTCGCCGCGCTCGTCTCGGCGCTCAGCGAGCCCGCCCCCGAGTAGTGGTGCCGCGCCAGCAGGTAGGTGCAGAAGGTGGCGGTGCCCGCGATGAGCCCGGCGGGGACGGCGTAGCGCATCACGCGCCGCACGAAGTGCGGGCGCGCCCGCTCCTTGTTGGGCGCCAGCGCCAGGAAGAAGGCGGGGATGCCGATGGTCAGGGAGGAGAGCAGCGTGAGGTGGCGCGGCAGGAAGGGGTAGGGGATCTGCCAGCAGATCACCAGGATCGCCAGCAGCACCGAGTAGACGGTCTTGGTCAGGAACAGGTTGGCGACCCGCTCGATGTTGCCGATGACGCGGCGGCCCTCGCCGACGACCGAGGGCAGCGTGGCGAAGCTGTTGTTGAGCAGCACGATCTGCGCGACGGCCTTGGTCGCCTCCGAGCCGGAGCCCATGGAGACGCCGATGTCGGCGTCCTTGAGCGCGAGGACGTCGTTGACCCCGTCGCCCGTCATGGCCACGGTGTGCCCGCGCGATTGGAGGGCGCCCACCATCTCCCGCTTCTGCTGCGGGGTGACCCGGCCGAAGACCGCGTGGTCCTCCAGCGTGCGCGCCATGGCGTCCGGTTCGCCGGGAAGTTCGCGCGCGTCCACCGGGGCCTCGGCGCCCGGCATGCCGAGCTTCCCCGCGACGGCTCCGACGGAGACCGCGTTGTCGCCGGAGATCACCTTGGTACCTACGGTCTGCTCGGCGAAGTAGTGGAGAGTCTCGGAGGCGTCGGGCCGCAGCCGCTGTTCGAGGACGACCAGCGCGGCCGGCTCCACCTGCCGGGCGACCCGCTCCCCGGCGCCGCTCGCGCTCTCCAGCCCGCCGGGGGCCCGCGCCAGCAGCAGGACCCGCAGCCCTTCCCGGTCGAGCCGGTCCACCTCGGCGAGCGACGGGTCGCCCTTGGCCAGCAGCACATCGGGCGCCCCCATCAGCCAGGCGCTCGCACCGCCGTCGCTCTCCTCGAAGGCGGCCCCGCTGTATTTGCGGGCCGAGGAGAAGGGCAGCGTCTCCGTGCACCGCCACCCGCCCCGGCCGCCGCCCGCGCTGCTCTCGCCGCCTCCGCCGCCCTCACCGGTGCCCTCGGCCCCCGGCGCCGGGTACGCCTCGGTGATCGCCTGGAGGCTCGCGTTCGGGTGCGGCTCCGAGGCGCCGAGCGCGCCGAGCACCCGGGCCGCGTACGCCTCGTCGGTGCCGTTGAGCGGGCGCAGCTCGCGGACGTCCATGCCGCCTTCGGTGAGGGTGCCGGTCTTGTCCAGGCAGACGACATCGACCCGTGCCAGGCCCTCGATGGCGGGCAGCTCCTGGACGAGGCACTGCTTGCGGCCCAGACGGATGACGCCGATGGCGAAGGCGACCGACGTCAGCAGGACGAGCCCCTCGGGGACCATGGGCACGATCCCCGCGATCATGCGCCGGACGGCCGCCCGGACGTCGTGGTTCTCCACCACGAGCTGGCTGAGGATGAGGCCGATCGCCGCCGGGATCATCATCCAGGTGATGTATTTGAGGATCTGGCTGATGCCGCCGCGCAGTTCGGAGTGGACGAGCGTGAAGCGGCTGGCCTCTTCCGCGAGCCGCGCGGCATAGGCTTCGCGCCCCACCTTGGTCGCGGTGAACGCGCCGCTGCCCGCGACCACGAAGCTGCCCGACATGACCTGATCGCCCGGCCGCTTGACCACCGGATCGGCCTCCCCGGTCAGCAGCGACTCATCGACCTCCAGGCTCTCGGCCTCCGCCACCGTGCCATCGACCACGCACTTGTCGCCGGGGCCCAGCTCCACCAGGTCGTCGAGCACGATCTCGCCGGTCGGGATCTCGGCGCTCTCGCCGTCCCTGCGCACCCGGGGCCGGGCCTCGCCGATGACGGCCAGGCTGTCGAGGGTCTTCTTGGCCCGCAGCTCCTGGACGATGCCGATGCCGGTGTTGGCGAGGATCACGAAGCCGAACAGCCCGTCCTGGATCGGTCCGACGACCAGGATGATCAGGAAGAGAACGCCGATGATCGCGTTGAAGCGGGTGAAGACGTTCGCCCGGACGATGTCCCCCACCGAGCGGCTGCTGCGGACGGGGATGTCGTTGACCTCCCCCCGCCCCACCCGCTGCTCGACCTCGGCCCGGCTCAGCCCGCCCACCCGGGGCGCGCCCCCCGCACCCCGGCCCGTCCCGTCCCCCGCCGAGCCTCCGACTCCGGATCCGCCTGCTGTGGGCTGCGTCATGCTCCGACCGTACGGGGCGGAATGCCCGTTTCGCCGCCGCGCCCGCCCGGCCCCGCCGGGCGGGCGCGGGCCCCTGCCGGATCGACCGGACGCCCTGCCCGGCAGGCGCGTCGGCCTCGTGCCACGAGGGCGCCGGTCCGCCCCCGGACGGGGGCCCGGCCCGTCGGGGTCAGTCCCGTGCGGCGGCGGCGCGGATCGCCGCGTCGCGGGCCCGGACGTACCAGATGCCGATGCAGCCCAGCCCCGCGCCGGCCGCGCACGTCCACAGCCACCAGGTGTGGCCGTGGTCGGCGTACCAGCCGTAGAAGGGGAGTTGGGCGAGGAAGAGAACGAGCCAGATGGCGGTGCCGGTCACGACGGTGGCGACGACGTTGCCCTCCAGGGGCTCGGGTGCCTCGCGCTCACCGTTGGTCCACTTGTCCATGAGGCCCATCGCGGCGGCTCCCTCTGCGTCTCGGCCGCTGTTTTCCGGCCTGCCCCGCCGCCCGGTGGCTGCCGGGCGGTCAGTGTCCCAGCGTAGCGAGTCCCGCCAAGGGTCTACGCGCGGAGATGGCGATCACCGTTGTTGTTTGTTCATACTGAACCGATCCGGAGCTGACTGGTTTCTTTCGTCCGATGGTCCAAGCTGATCCGGTCTCGCAACGCCCCGCACGTCCCCGCACATCCCGCCTGCCAGCTTCCCCAGCCTTCCCAGGCCAGCACGTACCCGAGGTCACGCATGTCCGGTTCGGCCAGCCCGGTCGACTCCGGGGCTTCCCCGTCCGGGGACGCCCCTCCGCCCGCTCAGATCTCCGTCCTGGACCGCTTCTTCGCCATCACGGCGCGCGGTTCGACCGTGAGCCGCGAGGTCCGAGGCGGGCTCGCGACCTTCTTCGCGATGGCCTACATCATCGTGCTGAACCCGATCATCCTCGGCGCCGGCACGGACAAGTTCGGCCACCAGCTCGACAACGGCCAGCTGGTGACCGCCACCGCGCTCATGGCCGGGCTGACCACGCTCCTCATGGGCGTCATCGGCAACGTCCCCATCGCGCTGGCCTCCGGCCTGGGCATCAACGCCGTCGTCGCGCTCCAGCTCGCCCCCAAGATGAGCTGGCCCGACGCCATGGGCATGGTCGTCCTGGCCGGCATCGTGCTGATGATCCTGGTCGCCTCGGGCCTGCGGCAGCGCGTCATGGACGCCATCCCGAACGGGCTGCGCCGCGCCATCGCGATCGGCATCGGCCTGTTCATCTCGCTGATCGGCCTGGTCGACTCCGGCTTCGTCAGCCGCAACCCGGACGCGGCCAAGACCACCGTCCCCCTCGGCCTCGGCCAGGGGGGCCAGCTCCAGGGCTGGCCGGTGGTCGTCTTCGTGCTGGGCCTGCTGCTGATGTTCGTGCTGACGGTGCGCAAGACCAAGGGCGCCATCCTCATCGGCATCGTCGCCATGGCCGTCCTCGCGATCGTCATCAACCTCGTCGCGGACGTCCCCGACGCCGCGTGGGGCCTGTCGGTGCCCAACATCCCCGACTCGGTGGTCGGCACCCCGGACTTCGGGCTGATCGGAAACATCAGCCTGTTCGGCGGCTTCCACGAGGTGGGCTGGCTGACCGGATGCCTGTTCGTCTTCACGGTGCTGCTGTCCGGCTTCTTCGACGCGATGGGCACCATCATCGGCGTCGGCGAGGAGTCCGGACTGGCGGACAAGCACGGGCAGCTCCCGCGCATGGGCCGCATCCTCTTCCTGGACGGCGTCGGCGTCGCGGGCGGCGGACTGGGCTCCTGCTCGGCCAACACCTGCTTCGTCGAGTCCACGGCCGGCGTCGGCGAGGGCGCCAGAACCGGCCTGGCCAACGTGCTGACCGGCGGGCTCTTCCTGCTCGCCCTGGTCTTCACCCCGCTGGCGAAGGTCGTCCCCTCCCAGGCGGCGACCCCCGCGCTGCTGGTCGTCGGCTTCCTGATCATGGCCTCGAACGTCCGGGAGATCGACTGGTCCGACCACACCGTCGGCATCCCCGCGTTCCTGACGATCGTCTCCATGCCGTTCACGTACAGCATCACCAACGGCATCGGCATGGGCGTCATCGCCTTCATCGCCCTCCGCGCCGCCACGGGCCGCCTCCGCGAGGTGCCGTGGCTCTTGAACGTGGTGGGCCTCTGCTTCCTCGTCTACTTCCTCCTCCACCCCATCGAGGAACTCCTGGGCGTCAAGTAGTCCCCCTCCCCTCCCGGGGCCCGGCCCCTGGCCGGACGGGGCATCCGGATCGACCCCGTCCCCCTCTCCGTCGCGCCACACCTCGTTCCGGCGCGACGGCGCGACGGCGCGACGGGCGTGACCAGCGGTCGGTACGCGCCCCGGCACGGGGAAGGACAGGCCGTCTCCGCACGGTGCGGGTCGGTTCGGGTCACCGTGCGTAAACAAGGGGCGAAGCCCCCTACGCCGAGTGGCCGTAGAAGCGTTCCGTCTCATCGACGGCCGTCTTGAAGCGTTCGTCGAAGTCGTCGCGGACGAGCGTCCGGACCACGTAGTCCTGGACGCTCATGCCGCGTTTCGCGGCGTGCGCGCTGAGGCGGTCGAAGAGGGCCGCGTCCAGGCGCAGGCTGAGTACCTGCGAGTCCGGCTGGTCACGGTGGGCGGGCGTCAGTCGGGTCATACGATCCACCGTCGCGAAGCCACCCCGCCCGGTGTCCGGCGAATGTGGTCCGGCTCACCCGTACGTGTGAGCCAGGTGTCCTCCGCCCGGTGGTACTTAGGCGGAGTAATGAGTTAGGCTAACGACCATGTCGGAACAGCTCTCCGTCCCGCCGCCGGCGGACGGGCCCTCACCGGATCCGCTCGACCGCGAGGCGGTCAACGCGCTCCGCGCCTCGGTGCTGCGTCTCTCCCGCCGGCTCAAGAACCAGCGCGTGGATGAGTCGCTGAGCCCCGCGGAGATGTCCGTGCTCGGCACCCTCGCGCGGTGCGGCACGGCGACCCCGAGCGAGCTGGCGCGCAAGGAACACGTCCAGCCTCCGTCGATGACCCGCATCGTGGCGATGCTGGAGGCCAAGGGCCTGGTCCGGCTCCAGGCGCACCCGGAGGACCGCCGCCAGAAGGTGGTCACGCAGACCGAGCAGGCCGAATCCATGCTGGCCGCCGCCCGCACCAAGCGGAACGCCTGGCTGTCCGAGCTGTTCGGCGAACTGGACGAGGACGACCGGGCGACGCTGCGCGCCGCGGCGCCGGTGCTGGAGAAGCTGGCGCATCTGTCACCACGACCCTGAACCCGACCCTGAAGGGGAGGCGAACCCGCATTGAGTACGGGCCACGGAGCAGACTCCGCACCCGCACCATCCGCACCTGACGACAACGGCCCGCGCCGCGAGAACGGCGCCCCGGCCCAGCTCCGCGACAGCGAGCGGGCCGCCGAGGCCGCCCCGGCCCAGAGCCCCCCGAAGAACCCTCAAAAAGCCGGGAAGAACTCCGCGAAGAATCCCGGGAAGCTTCCCGCGAAGACCTCGATGTTCAGCTCGCTGAAGATCCGCAACTACCGCCTCTTCGCCATGGGCCAGGCCGTCTCCAACACCGGCACCTGGATGCAGCGCATCGCCCAGGACTGGCTGGTCCACAGCCTGACGGGCTCCTCGACCGCCGTCGGTGTCACCACGGCACTCCAGTTCCTGCCGATGCTGCTGTTCGGCCTGTACGGCGGGGTGATCGCCGACCGCTGCTCCAAGCGCAAGCTGCTGTTCGCCACCCAGTCCGCCATGGGTCTCACCGGACTGGTGCTGGCCGCGCTCACGCTCAGCGGGAACGTGCAGGTCGCGCACGTCTACGCGCTCGCCTTCGTACTCGGTCTGGTCACCGTCCTCGACAACCCGACCCGGCAGACCTTCGTCTCGGAGATGGTCGGGCCGACGCAGATACGCAACGCCGTCTCGCTCAACTCCGCGAACTTCCAGAGCGCCAGGCTGGTCGGCCCCGCCGTCGCCGGAGTGCTCATCTCGGCCGTGGGCGGCGGCTGGGCGTTCCTGCTCAACGGCCTCTCCTTCGCCGCGCCGCTCATCGGGCTGCTGATGATGCGCACCTCCGAGTTGCACACCAGCGAGCGCGTCGAGCGCGGCAAGGGCCAGCTGCGCGAAGGGCTGCGCTATGTGGGCGGGCACCCCGAACTGATGTGGCCGATCGTGCTCGTCGGCTTCATCGGCACCTTCGGCTTCAACTTCCCCATCTGGCTGACGGCCTTCACCAGCGATGTCTTCGACGCGGGCCCCGGCACCTACGCGCTGCTCAACTTCCTGATGGCCGCCGGTTCCGTCGCCGGGGCGCTGCTGGCCGCCCGTCGCGGCCACTCGCGGATGCGGCTGATGACGGGCGCCGCCGCGCTGTTCGGCGTGGTGGAGATGGTGGCGGCGCTCTCGCCGTCCTTCTGGCTGTTCGCCGCGCTGATGGCCCCGATCGGACTGGTCGGGCTGACGTTCAACGTCACGGCGAACTCCAGCGTCCAGCTCGCCAGCGACCCCGCGATGCGGGGGCGGGTGATGAGCTTGTTCATGATGGTCTTCGTGGGCGGTACGCCGATCGGCGGCCCGGTCATGGGCTGGATCACCGACGCCTGGGGCGCGCGCGTCGGCTTCCTGGCCGGCGGGCTCGTCTCGGCGGCTGCCGCGCTGGGCGTGGGGCTGGTCCTGGCCCGCCTGGCGGGGCTCCGTCCCGCCTTCGGCCTGGGCAAGGGCCGCCCACTGGTCCGCTTCGTCCCCCGCGCGACCGCGACCGCGGGTGCGGGTGCGGAAGGCCGGGTGCCGGAGGCCGCGTAGCGGATGGGGGTGTGGCGGGCGCGGCTCCGGGCACCCGCCGCCGGCGCCCCGCCGTGGTCGGGCCCCGCGCGGGGCTCTGGCAGTCTGCGCGGTCATGAGACTCTTCGCAGCGCTCCTTCCCCCCGCCGAGGCCATCGGTGAACTGGCCCGCGCCGTGGAGCCACTCAAACGTCTGCCGGGCGCGGACGCGCTGAGATGGTCCCGGACGGAGAACTGGCACTTCACGCTGGCCTTCTACGGCGAGGCGGACGAGCACCAGGCCGACGATCTGCGCGCGCGGCTCGCCCGCGCCGCCGCCCGCGCCGAGGAGCTGCACCTGCGGCTCGGCGGCGGGGGCCGCTTCGGGGACCGCGCGCTGTGGGCGGCCCTGGCACCGGACAGCGCCCGTACCGCGCTGACCAGGCTGGCCGCGGTCGCCTCCGCGGCGGGGCGGCGCGCGGGGCTGCTCGGGCCCGGTGAGGAGCGCGGCTACCGGCCCCATCTGACCGTGGCCCGCACCCCTCGTGGCGCCGTGGTGGATCTGCGTCCCTTCGTCACCGAACTGGACCGCTTCCAGGGGGCGGCGTGGACCGCGCGGGAGCTGGTGCTGATGCGGAGTGTCCTGCCGGACGGGGGTGTCCACGGGGAGCAGCCGCGGTACCTGCCGGTAGGGCGGTGGCCCCTTGCGGGGCGGGCTGGGCGGCGCGCGTAAGGCTTGGGCGGCGGCTTTTTGTCGCCCTCTTCCCTGGGGCTGGGCACGCGGTGCCCCTGCGTGTGGTTGTGCGGTGTGCGGCTTTCGCCGCGGCTGGCCGCGCAGTTCCCCGCGCCCCTTCGGGGGCGCACCCCTTCTGGGGTCGGAGGTGGCTGCCGTGGTGGGCACGGTTACCGTGGTCGGCGTGAATACCAAGACCAGAACGCGGATCGTGACCGGTGCGCTCGCGGTGCTCTTCGTCGTGGTCATCCTGGCCTCGGCACTGGGCGGCCACTGAGCCCCCACGCTCCCGGAAGCGGATCCGGCCCGGGTCCGGCCCGGTCCGGCATCAGGGCCGGGCCCGGCACCGGGCCCGGCCGCTGTCACCAGGCGAACGCCTCCGGGCTGGGGCCGGGGCCCGGGAAGATCTCGTCCAGCGCGTCCAGCAGTCCGCCGTCGAGCTTCAGCTCGACCGCGCGCAGCGCCGAATCGAGCTGCTCGGAGGTGCGCGGGCCGACGATGGGCCCGGTCACCTCGGGGCGGGTCAGCAGCCAGGCGAGCGCGACCTCGCCCGGCTCCAGGCCGTGCTTGGCCACCAGCGTCTCGTACGCCTCGATCTGGTCGCGCACCGTGGCGTTCTCCAGCGCCCCGGCGGAGCGGCCCGAGGTGCTGCGTCCCTCGCCACCGCCCTCGCGGGCCTTGCGCAGCGCACCGCCCAGCAGTCCGCCGTGCAGCGGTGACCAGGGGATGATGCCCAGGCCGTAGCTCCGCGCCGCCGGGATGACCTCCATCTCGGCGCGCCGCTCGGCGAGGTTGTAGAGGCACTGCTCGCTCACGAGCCCGAGGGAGGAGCGGCGGGCGGCGGCTTCGTTGGCCTGGGCGATGTGCCAGCCGGCGTGGTTGCTGGAGCCCGCGTAGAGGATCTTGCCCTGCTGGACCAGCACGTCCACGGCCTGCCAGATCTCGTCCCACGGCGTCGCGCGGTCGATGTGGTGGAACTGGTACAGGTCGATGTGGTCGGTGCGCAGCCTGCGGAGGCTGGCCTCGACGGAGCGCCGGATGTTGAGCGCGGAGAGCTTGTCGTGGTTGGGCCAGGGCTGCTCGCCGTCGCCGGCCATGTTGGCGTAGACCTTGGTGGCCAGCACGGTCTTGTCGCGCCGGCCGTTGCCCTGCGCGAACCAGCTGCCGATGATCTCCTCGGTGCGGCCCTTGTTGCTGCCCCAGCCGTAGGCGTTGGCGGTGTCGAAGAAGTTGACGCCCGCGCCCAGCGCGGCGTCCATGATCGCGTGGCTGTCGGATTCATCGGTCAGGGGCCCGAAGTTCATCGTGCCGAGAACGAGCCTGCTGACTTTGAGTCCGGTGCGTCCGACCTGTGTGTACTCCATTCCGTCACGCTAGACGCTTCGAGTGTGCTCCAGGCAAGGACCGTGCGTGTCGCGGATCAGCCGTTTCCAGAGGTGTCGCTGGTGGCGTTTCTGACGGCACCGCCGGTGGCCTCTTCGCCGGGCGGCGGGGTGCGGAACAGACCTGCTGTGGCGGCATGGTGGGCCATCTCGGCCGCCGTCCGCGCCAGCGTTGCGTCGATGGGGCGGCGGACGATCAGCAGCCGGTAGTAGAAGGGGGCGCTGAGGGCGGTGATGATCTCCCCGGGGTTCGTGTCCGGCGGCACCTCGCCCCGTTCGACGGCCCGCTCCACCAGGACCGAGACCTCACGGATCCGGTCGCCGAAGGCGTCGCGCAGCAGCCGGTCGGCGCGCGGGTCGCTGAAGGCGGCGGCGACGATGCACTCGATGAGGCGCCGGTTGCGCGGGGAGGCGTGGAAGGCGGCGATGTTCTCGGCCATGGAGAGCAGGTCGTCGAAGAGGCTGCCGGTGTCGGGGATGGGGATCGTCGTGCTCTTCTGGCTCAGCAGATCGACGACCACGCCCTCGACGCTGCGCCAGCGCCGTCTGATCGTCGCGGCGTGCACTCCCGAGCGGCGGGCGAGGTTCTCGATGGTGACGGCGGTGAAGTTCTCGGTGTCCAGCTCTTCCAGGACGGCCGCGAGCACGGCGGCACGTGTGCGGGCGGTTCGCCCGCCGGGCCGGGTGGCTCCGTGGGGCTTGGGCGTGGGCTCCCGCGTGGGTGGCTCAGTCATGGGCTCCGCGTTGCGTAGAAGCTTGCGTTCCGGTTAGTCTCTCACTAGTTAGTGCGCGCAAGCGCGCATTAGTCGGGGGAAGGTGAACGTTCTGTGTGTGACCGGAAACGGCCGCACACAGGACGTTCGCGTTTTCGTGCTGGCCAGTGTGTCCGAATCCCGCGTTCCGCACGTCACCCGGCCCCTTATCCGGCGCAAATGATGCGACATGTGACGCGATCCTCCATGCTCGCGGGGGGCACCCCGTTGCCCGAGGCGGCACCCGAGCGCTGGAGGTCCGCATGGAGCACGAGATGCGCGCCGAATACGAAGAGGGCGTCTCTCCCGCCGATCCCGGGGCCGAGGTCAAGATCTGGCACATGGTGCGCGACGCGAGCGCGCGGGCGATGTGCGGGCGCCCCCTCGACCCCGCCGCCGCCACCCAGTCCGCGCAGGCGTGGGGCACCCCGCGCGGCGAGCCGTTCTGCCACAGCTGCGGCGCGCTCTACCTGCGCGAGGGCCCCTGAACGACGTCTGCGCCCACGCCCACGCCCACGTTCGCGCCCACGCCCACGTTCGCGCCCACGCCCACGTTCGCGCCTACGCCTACGTCCGCCTACGCGGTCGCGGGCGCCGCTGTCCGTTCCGCTGTCCGTTCCGCCGTGCGGAGCCCGCCGGGCCCCGGCTCGTACGGGCCGCCCACCGCCCACGCCTGGTGCAGCGCTCCGGCGAACGCGGCGGCGATGCGGTGTTCGCCGCGTACCGAGGGATGGGTGCCGTCGTAGGTGTCCCGCTCCACCGACCAGTCCTGCGGCGCCGAGGCGAGCAGGAGCGGCGAGCGCGGCTGCGACAGTTCGGCCACGGCCTTGCCCAGCAGCACGTTGAAGCGCGCGCACTCCGCCGCGAACCCCGCGTCGTGCGCCGCCCGTACGTTGGGGACGACGGGCAGCAGGACGCCGCGCACCAGGGGGTTCGCGGTGCGGGCCGCGCTCCAGAAGCGCGTCACGTTCCGTGCGGTCTGCGCGGCGTCGGTGTAGAAGCCGAGGTCGATCAGCCCGAGCGAGACCAGCAGGGTGTCCGCCGCGCTGTCGGCGACCGCCGCGCCGACGGCCGGAGCCATGTGCAGCCACCCCTCGCCCCACCCCGCCAGGTGGCCCCGCGCCGCGGCGGGGAACGCGGGGTCGGCGTAGGCGTGCGAGCCCTCGTGCAGTGCGGTGCGCGGGCCGACGATGCGCGCGGCGCCGGGCGGCAGGGTTCGGCCGAGGTGTTGCCACATCCGGTAGCGCCAGGTGTAGTCGCCGGCGGCACCGATCGTCATCGAGTCGCCGACGAAGAGGATGCGCATCCGCACATCCTGGTGGATCGTGCGTTGAGCTGCACCGTGATGCTGGACACTTGGTCCATGTCTGTGCGTACGCGTGCTGTGTGGATACGAGTGGGATGCGGTGCGGCGGCGGTCGCGGGGCTGGTGCTGGCGCCACCTGCCGCTCCCGGCGCGGTCGCGGCCCCGGCGACCGGCTCCGCCTCCCTGGCGGACGGTGCGGACGGGGGCGGGCCGAAGGGCTTCACCCTGCGCGATTCGCGGATCACCGAGTCCAGCGGCCTGGCCGCGAGCCGCACGCACAAGGGCGTCTACTGGACGCACAACGACTCCGACGACGGCCCGTACGTCTACGCCGTGGACGGGCGCACGGGCAAGACCGTCGCCACCGTCACCCTGCGCGGCCTCAACCCCCGTGACGTGGAGGCCATTTCGGTCGGCCCCGACGGCGACGTCTACGTCGGCGATATCGGGGACAACCTCGGTGGCAAGTGGCCCGAGGTGTGGATCTACCGCTTCCACGAGCCGAAGCGGCTCGGCGACGTCACGGTGAACCCGACCCGCTACACGGTCCGTTACGCCGACGGACCGCGCGACGCCGAGTCGCTGATGGTGCACCCGAAGACGGGGCGGGTCTACATCGCCAGCAAGAACGGGGAGGGCAAGGCGGGCCTGTACGCCGGGCCCGAGCGGCTGACCGCGCAGGGCGTCAACACGTTCTCGCGCGTCGCGAAGATCGGCCTCCAGGCGACCGACGGCGCTTTCTCGCCCGACGGCAAACGGCTGGTGCTGCGCGCGTACTTCGGCGCGACCGCCTACCGCTGGGAGGGCAAGGGCGTGAGCGGCGGCATCGAGAAGATCGGGACTGTGCCCGTTCCGATCCAGCGCCAGGGCGAGTCCGTCACCTTCGCCCCCGACGGGGGCACGCTGATGTACGGGTCCGAGGGGGCGCGCAGCGAGGTGGAGCCGGTCCGGCTCTCCGGCGAGGCCGCTCCCCCCTCGGCGGGGAACGGCTCCGCCGGGCAGGACGACGACGGCAAAGGCGGGGGCGCCTTGTCCGGCGGGAACGGCGGGCTGGGCGCCGCCGACCGGCCCATGGTCTGGGCCGGCGCCACCTTCGCCGCCGCGCTCGTGCTGTGGCTGGGCCTCAAGCGGGTCTTCCGCCGCCGGAACTGACGCCGCTGCCGCGCCCACGCGGCGGAGCCGCGAAGGGGCGCCGGCGAACCGCACATGGACACCAGTCCCGCGCCCCGTGGGGCGCTCCCCCCGGCTCAGCCGAACCAGCGGGTCAGGGCCGTGTCGAGCGGGGTGTCGTCGGTGCCGGTCCAGGCGAGGTAGCGGTCGGGGCGGATCAGGAGGGCTCCGGCGCCCTCGACGGCCGCGGCGTCCTCGACGGGTTCGGCCATGACGTGCTCGACCCGGTCGGACCGGTCGCCCACCTGCCGCGGCCTGCCGTCGAGGGAGAGCAGCAGGCCGTGGCCGGAGTGCGGCAGCCGGCTCGCCCGGGTCGGACCGTCCTCGGTGGTCAGGTCCACGTCGATCAGCCGGGGGCCGACGCCGGGGTACTGGAGGTCGAGGCCGGACATCATGCCCGAGATGTACCGGTGGGTGTCGGGCAGGCGCAGCAGCTCGGTCATCAGTTCGCGGACCGCGCCGATCTCCTCGTCCCCGGCGACGTTCATGAGCATGCGCTGGGCGCGGGTGTGGCGCAGCACGCGTGCTGCGGCCGGGTGCCGCTCCTCGTGGTGGCTGTCCAGCAGCGCGGCGGGCGCCCAGCCGCGGATGGTGCCGGCGAGCTTCCAGCCGAGGTTCATCGCGTCCTGGATCCCCAGGTTGACGCCCTGGCCGCCGATCGGCATGTGGATGCGCGCCGCGTCTCCGGCGAAGAGCACCCGGCCCTCGCGGTAGCGCTCGACCTGGCGTGCGGCGTCGCCGAACCGGGAGGCGGCGCGCAGTTCGCCCGGTTCCGTCTCGGGCCCGTACACGGCGTGCAGCGCCTCGCGGACCTCGTCGGGGGAGACCGGCACCTCGCGGCCGGGACCGTCCCCGGAGGCTTTGCCGAACAGCAGCCGGTACAGCTCCGGGCCGATGGGGTGCAAGATCGCGTAGCAGCCGCCGCCCCCTCGCATGTACTGGCTGAAGTACGCGGGCCTGGTGGGGACCGCCTCGGACCGGGAGGCGGGGCTGAGGTCCGCCACCACGGCGGTCATCCGGCGCTCCTGGCCGGGGAAGGGGACGTCCAGCAGCCGGCGGACCGTGCTGTGCCCGCCGTCGGCCGCGACGAGGTAGCTGCCCCGGATCTCACCGCCGCCCAGGGCGGCGGAGCCGCACATGACACGGCCCCGCGTCCCTTCAGGGGCGTGAGCCCCCTGTTCCGGTACGCCGAACGCCGAACGCCGAACGCCGAACGCCGAACGCCGAACGCCGAACGCCGAACGCCGAACGCCGGGCGGCTCGTGGTGAGGCCGTCCGGCGTTCGGGAGTCAGGGGCAGGTGGGGGCTACAGGCGCTCGATCACCCAGTCCACGCAGGACGTCAGCGCCTCGACGTCCGCCGGTTCGACGGCGGGGAACATCGCGACGCGGAGCTGGTTGCGGCCCAGCTTGCGGTAGGGCTCGGTGTCCACGACGCCGTTGGCCCGCAGCACCTTGGCGACCGCGGACGCGTCCACCTCGTCGGCGAAGTCGATCGTGCCGACGACCTGCGAGCGCTGCGCCGGGTCGGCCACGAACGGCGAGGCGTAGCCGGCCGCGTCGGCCCACCCGTAGAGCCGGGAGGAGGAGTCCGCCGTCCGCTTGACGGCCCAGTCGAGGCCGCCCTGCCCGTTGATCCACTCCAGCTGGTCGTTCAGCAGGAAGAGGGTGGCCAGCGCGGGGGTGTTGTACGTCTGGTTCTTGCGGGAGTTGTCGATCGCCGTCCCGAGGTCGAAGAACGCCGGGATGTGGCGGTCGGAGGCGGCGATGCGCTCGGCGCGCTCGATGGCGGCGGGGGAGAAGACCGCGATCCACAGTCCGCCGTCGGCGGCGAAGGACTTCTGCGGCGCGAAGTAGTAGACGTCCGTCTCGGTGATGTCCACCGGCAGGCCGCCGGCGCCCGAGGTGGCATCGACCAGCACGAGCGAGCCGTCGTCGCCGCCGGGCACGCGCCGCAGGGGCATGGCCACACCGGTGGAGGTCTCGTTGTGGGTCAGCGCGTAGACGTCGATGCCCTGCTCACCGCGCGCCTCCGGGTGGGTGCCCGGGTCGCTCTGGATGACGCTGGGCTCGCCCAGCCAGGGCGCCTGCTTGGCGGCCTTCGCGAACTTCGAGGAGAACTCGCCGAACGACAGGTGCTGGGAGCGCTCGGAGATGAGGCCGTGCGTCGCCACGTCCCAGAAGGCGGTGGAGCCGCCGTTTCCGAGGACGACCTCGTAGCCCTCCGGCAGCGAGAAGAGGGCGCGCACCCCGTCGCGCACCTTTCCGACCAGGTCCTTGACGGGTGCCTGGCGGTGGGAGGTGCCCATCAGGGAGGTGCCGGTCGCGGCCAGGGCGCTGAGCGCCTCGGGCCGCACCTTGCTGGGGCCCGAGCCGAAGCGACCGTCGGCGGGCTTGATGTCAGCGGGAATCTGGAGATCAGCCACGTCCCCACAGTAGTGCCCGGGGGCGGGTGCGGTACCGCGGAGTCCAGCGCATGAGATAGCGCGGCGGAAGCCGCGGCGCCCGTAGGGGCCGCCCCCGCATGGGGTGCCGCCCCGCACGGGGTGCGGCTTCGCGCTCGGCCCCGCATAGGCTGAGGCCATGAGCGGCCCGAGACAGAGCCCGAGCCCGGGAGCCCGGCCCGGACCCGACGACGTGCGGCGCATCGCCCTGGCCCTGCCGGAGACCAAAGAGGTCGAGGCGTGGGCGATGCCGACGTTCCGCGTCGCGGGAAAGATGTTCCTCACGATGCCCGACGACCAGTCTTCCTTCGCCGTGCGCTGCCCGCGCCTGGAGCGCGGGGAGCTGATCGCGGCCGAGCCGGAGAAGTTCTGGGTGCCGCGCCACGAGGCGGGCTCGAACTGGGTCCGCGCCCGCCTCGCGGCCTTGGAGGACCTGACCGAGCTGCGCGACATCCTCACCGACAGCTGGCAGCAGGCGGCCCCGCCCCGCCTGCTGGAGAGCTTCCCGGCGCCGGGGGCATAGCGGGCGCTTCGTGAAGTGCCCCGTGTCTTCGAGGTGCGGATCGCGAGGCTGACCAGGGGAGTTGGGGCGGGTCCGTGCCCTCGGCTTCTGCCCGCGCTGCTGGGCCGGCTCTCTCGTTCGCCGTGAGGACCATCCCTTCCTGCCACCATCGACGCAGTTCCTCGCCGGCCTCGCGAAGCGCGGTGAGATGGCGCTGCAGGGACGCACGGGACGGTCCTGCGGTACACCCCCAGCGAATGGGAAGCCTTTGTCCTTGGCGTTCGTGACGGCGAGTTCGGTCCTCAGCAGCCGTGCGGGTCACGGGGGCTCTCGTGCCCGCGCCCGCGCACTCGCGAAGGAATCGTCACCGGTCCAGGTGGTGACGTTCCGGCCGTCCCGTGCCCCGCGTGCCCGCGAAGGAACCGTCACCGGTCTAGGTGGTGACGATCTGGCGAACCGCTCCCGCCCGCCCGCCCGCCCGCCCGCCCGCACGCACGCACGCCCGCGCCCCGGCCCGCCTGCGAAGGCGTCCCGTCGGGGGCCCGCCAGAGTCCCCGGGTGACGGGCAACACAGTTGAAGAGATCGTTCCAGGGGGCAGCGGGCACCGGGCATCAGCGGGCACGCTGATGCCCATGGCAGACGCACGGAATCTGGAACGGGCACTGCGGGCGGCGGTGCGTGGCGGCGAGGTGGAGTTCGGAGTCCAGGACAGAGCGCTGATGACGATGGACGCGTCGAACTACCGGCGCGTCCCGCTGGGCGTCGTGGCGCCCAGGGACGAGGACGAGGTGGCGGCTGTCCTGGCCGTCTGCCGGGAGCAGGGGGTTCCGGTGCTGGCCCGGGGGGCGGGGACCTCCATCGCGGGGCAGGCGACCGGGGTCGGGGTCGTGCTCGACTTCACCCGTCACCTGCGCACTATCGAGCAGCTCGATCCGGATGCCCGCACCGCTGTGGTGCGGCCCGGAGTGATTCTGGACGACCTGCGGCGGGCTGCCGGGGCGTACGGGCTCACGTTCGGGCCGGACCCGTCCACGCACAGCCGGTGCACACTCGGCGGGATGATCGGCAACAACTCCTGCGGCGCGCACTCGGTGGCCTGGGGCACCACCGCCGACAACGTCCACGAGCTGGGAGTCCTCACCTACGGCGGGGAGCGCGTACGGCTGGGGCGGGGCGGCGAGGGGGTTCCGGAGCGGCTGCGGGCGGGCGTCTCGTCACTCGTTCAGGGCGAACTCGCCCGGCTGCGCACCGGGTTCCCCGAGCTGCCGCGCCGGATCTCCGGGTACGCGCTCGATGAGCTGCTGCCCGAGAAGGGGGAGGACTGGGCGCGGGCCTTCACCGGCAGCGAGGGCACCCTGGGCGTGCTGACGCGGGCCACCGTCAAGCTGGTGGAGACGCCGGGCGCGCGGGTGCTGGCCGTCCTCGGCTACGCCGACGAGAGCGCGGCGGCCGAGGCCGCGGCCGGGCTGCTGCCGCACCAGCCGCTCACCGTCGAAGGCATGGCCAACGACCTGGTGGACGATGCCGCGCGGGCCTCCCTGCCCCGGGGCGGCGCGTGGCTGTTCGTGGAGGTCGGCGGCGACGACGCGGCACACGCGAGGGACAACGCCGAGAAGCTGTGCGCCGCCGCGCGCGAGGGCACCACCGACCACGCGCTGGTCACCGAGGCGGCCGGGCAGCGCGCCCTGTGGCGGATCCGCGAGGACGCCTCGGGAACGGCGACCCGGCTGCGGCTTCCGGGCATGGCGGACGGCGCCGAGGCGTGGCCGGGCTGGGAGGACTGCGCGGTGCCCCCTGCCCGACTGGGCGCCTACCTGCGGGACTTCCGCACGCTGCTGGGCGAGTACGGGCTGCGGGGGCTGCCCTACGGGCACTTCGGGGACGGTTGCATCCACGTACGCATCGACTTCGACCTGATCGGCCGGGCGGGTATCGCGAAGTTCCGCGACTTCTCCGGCGCGCTGGCCGATCTGGTCGTCGCGCACGGCGGCTCGCTCTCCGGCGAGCACGGCGACGGGCAGGCCCGCGCCGAGCTGTTGCCACGGATGTACGGGGCGGAGATGGTCGAGCTCTTCGGCCGCTTCAAGGACCTGTGGGACCCGGCCGGTGGCCTCAACCCGGGCATACTGGTGCGCCCGGAACCGCTGGACGCCAACCTGCGCTTCGCGCCGCTGCCGCGTCAGCCGGTGGACGTGGAGTTCGGCTACCCGCACGACGGGGGCGACTTCTCCGCCGCCGTCCGCCGCTGCGTCGGCGTAGCCAAGTGCCGCAACGAGACGGCGGCGGGCGCGGGCGTGATGTGCCCCTCCTTCCGTGCGACCGGCCAGGAGAAGCACTCCACGCGCGGACGGGCCCGACTGCTGCACGAGATGCTCGCGGGTGAGGTCGTCACCGGCGGCTGGCAGTCCGAGGAGGTGCACGACGCGCTCGACCTGTGCTTGTCGTGCAAGGGGTGCAAGAGCGACTGCCCGGTGGGCGTGGACATGGCCACCTACAAGGCCGAGTTCCTGCACCACTACCACGAGGGCGACGAAGCCACCGGCACCCCCGGCAAGCGGCGCCCGATGGCGCACTACTCGATGGGATGGCTGCCGCGCTGGCTGCGGCTGGCGGCGGCCACGCGTACGGTGCCGCTGCTGAACGCGGGCGCGAAGGTGCCGCCGCTCGCCGCGCTCGCCAAGCGGCTGGGCGGCCTCGCCCCGGAACGGGACATCCCGGCGCTGCCCCGTACGCCCTTCACCCACTGGTGGCGGCGGCAGCCGGGCAGGGCGGAGGCGGGCGGCAAGCCGGTCGTCCTGTGGCCGGACACCTTCACCAACTACCTCTCCCCGGAGGCGGGCTCGGCTGCCGTGCGGGTCTTCCAGGATGCCGGACTGCGCCCCGTCGTGCCGCCCGAGCAGGTGTGCTGCGGGCTGACCTATGTCTCCACGGGCCAGCTGGACCGGGCCCGCGCGGTGATGCGCCGCACCCTCGACCGGATCGAACCGGCTCTGGACGCGGGCCTGCCCATCGCCGTACTGGAGCCCCCGTGCGCCGCCGCGCTCCGCACGGACGTCCCCGAGCTGATGGGCGACGACCCGCGCGCCGCACGGCTGGCGAAGGCGGTACGGACCTTCGCGCAGACGCTGGAGGAGTACGCACCCGACTGGAAACCGCCCCGCATCGACCGCCCCGTCGCCGGCCAGACCCACTGCCACCAGCACGCCGTCATCGGCGAAGCCGCCGACCGGCGACTGCGCGAGCGCGCCGGACTGACCGGCTCCCTCAGCGGCGGCTGCTGCGGCCTCGCGGGCAACTTCGGCTTCGAGAAGGGCCATTACGAGGTCTCCGCCGCCTGCGCCGAAGACCAACTCCTGCCCGCACTGCGGGACGCGGCCCCCGGTACGGAGATCCTGGCGGACGGCTACTCGTGCCGCACCCAGATGGACCAACTCGGCGGCTACACGGGGCGCCACCTCGCGGAGGTGCTGGCCGAGCGGCTGCGCTGACGGACCCGGCGCCCCATGGGAGCGACCGCCGCGGGGCGCCGGGCTGCGCGCCGTTCGCCGTCGGCAAGGCATCCGGCACGACGCCGGACGAGCCGATGGCGAACGGCAGAAGGCGCGGCTCGGGTACGTCGCTGGTCGCCGCCACCGAGCCGGAGGTCTTCGACCGGGAGGTCGAGGAGTTGCTGGCGCGGTCCGACGCCGCGCACTTCATCGACGAGGCCGCCGCAGAGGGCGCCGTGCGGCCGGTGCCCGAACTGCTGGCGCACTGGCGTACCGGCCGCGCCGAACTGCTCACCGCGCTCGCGGCCCAGCCGCCGGGCGCGCGGCTGCCCTGGTACGGGCCGCCGATGAGCGCGCCCGCCATGACCGCCGCACGGATCATGGAGACCTGGGCGCACGGCACGGACGTGGCCGACGCGCTCGGGGTGCGCCGGGCGCCGACCGCGCGGCTGCGGCACGTCGTACGCATCGGTGTGCGCGCCCGCGATCACGCCTACGCCGTGCACGGCCTCACCCCGCCCGCCGAGCCGTTCCGCGTCGAACTGGACGCGCCGGACGGCGAGTTGTGGGCCCACGGACCGCAGGACGCCGCCCAGCGCGTCACGGGCGCCGCGCTCGACTTCTGTCTGCTGGTCACCCAGCGGCTGCACCGCGACGACGCGCGGCTGCACGCGCGGGGGCCGGAGGCCGAGCGGTGGCTGGGCATCGCGCAGGCGTTCGCCGGGCCGCCGGGGCCCGGCCGGGCGCGCGTGGGGGAGGGCGAGGCATGACCGTGCCGCCGTCCACGTGCGGCAGCGGCCGGGACGGGGCGCCGTTGCGGATCGGCAACGCGTCCGGCTTCTACGGCGACCGGTTCGCCGCGTTCGCCGAGATGCTCACCGGCGGCCCGCTGGACGTGCTGACCGGCGACTACCTCGCCGAGCTGACCGTGCTCATCCTGGGCCGCGACCGGATGAAGGATCCCGCGCGCGGCTACGCCGAGACGTCTCTGCGGCAGTTGGAGGAGGGGCTGGCGCTGGCGAGGGAGCGCGGCGTCGTCCTCGTCACCAACGCGGGCGGTCTCAACCCGGCCGGGCTCGCGGACGCCGTACGGGAGTTGAGCGCCCGCGTCGGGGTCCCCGCGCGGGTCGCCCATGTGGAGGGTGACGATCTGCTGCGGCGGGGGCCTGGACCTGGGTCCGGGTCCGGAGGGGGCTCGCGCGGCCTGGGTCTGGCCAACTTGCTGACCGACGACAGCGCGCGCCGCGAACGGGTCGTCGCCCAGTGGGCGCGGCTGGTGGAGGGCGGCCTGAGCGACTGACCGCCGCCCGGCCGCCGCTGCCTCCGCCACCTTCGCCACCACCGCCGGCCTCCGGTCCTGACCGGGGGCCGGAGGCGGGTCAGGCCCTGTTACAGGTTCCGGACAACATCCCGTGAACATTCGTGGCCGGGGGCCCATCTCACCTTTCGTACAACGCACCCGATACGGGTCGGGGCGATGGGATACGGGGAGTGCCGGACGGGAGCCCGGCGCCGGAAAAGAGGAACCATGTCCGCCAAGCTCAACCGCGCCGTACGCTGCACCGCCGCCGTGCTGGCCGTCATCGCGGTCGGCGCCGGAGCCACCGCCTGCGACTCCGG